>NZ_JAUBUN010000109.1:0-1107 GCF_036702665.1 Microcoleus sp. Aus8_D2 | reverse complement strand
GAATTGGGAATTGGGAATTGGGAATTGGGAATTGGGAATTGGGAATTGGGAATTGGGAATTGGGAATTGGGAATTGTAATTTTTAACTAATGACAAGTGACAACTGTCAACTGACAACTGACAACTGTCAACTGTCAACTGTCAACTGACAACTGACAAGTGACAACTGTCAACTGACAACTGACAACTGTCAACTGACAACTGTCAACTGACAACTGTCAACTGTCCCTAGATACGTGCTAGAACAGTTATGGTCTTCACCGGTCAATTCAATGGCTGCAATTACTCTCGATCGCAATCCCTGTGTCCTGCTAGTAGAAACAGACGAAGTTCTCGCCGGACACTTAAGCCTAGACTTAAAATCCTCCGGCTACGAACCGGTAATAGCTTCTAATATCGCCACAGGTCAACATTTAGCCCGTGAATTGCAGCCAGCTTTGATTGTAATCGATCGCATACTCGGCCCTGAGTCGGGACTTTCCCTGTGTTCTCACCTCCGAAGCAGTGGCAATCGGGCGCCGGTGTTATTATTGATCGGTCGCGATACAGTTGACGATCGCGTGGCTTGTTTGGAAGCTGGGGCGGATGATTATTTTCTCAAACCTTACCGCAGTGAGGACTTTTTGCACTTGGTGCGCTTGTATTTGCAGCCGGATAACACCAGCAGCGAACAGTTGAGGTTTGGCGATTTAGTTTTGGATTTGGCGTCTAGGCGGGCCCTGCGAAACGGACGGGCGATCGACCTGACGATGAAGGAATTTGAACTGCTAAAGTATTTGATGGAACATCCCCGCGATGTTTTGACTCGCGAACAAATTCTAGAGAATGTTTGGGGTTACGACTTTCTCGGCGAGTCAAATGTGATTGAGGTTTACATCCGCTATCTGCGCCTCAAAATAGAAGATGAAGGCGAAAAGCGCTTGATTCAGACGGTGCGCGGTGTTGGTTATGTGATGCGCGAAGCTTAAAGAAGTCATTGGTCAAACAGGTCATTAGTCATTAGTCATTGGTCATTGGTTATTGGTCATTGGTCATTGGTCATTGGTCATTGGTCATTGGTCATTGGTCATTGGTCATTTTACCCGCTCGCGAAGTCGAAGGGTGGTC
>NZ_JAUBUN010000108.1:0-1445 GCF_036702665.1 Microcoleus sp. Aus8_D2 | reverse complement strand
ATTCCTATTCGATCAATTAGACCGGCTACCAAGCCCAGATAATCTAGGTTTTCTACAGGCATATAAGATGCTTTCTGGATGGGCTGCTGAATCCTGATTTGAGCGTTCATCGCTCTCGCAAGTTTACACTATTTTTGGTGATGATTGGTTACGGAAGAGCGATCGCAATTAACGCATTTTGGTCAGGCGATCGGGTTACGGATACGTCATAAACTTGGTTTTTGACCGATCGCAATTTTAACTGGTATCAGATTTAACTCACGCCCTCACTTCTCTTGTCAGGAATTTTTAACGCTCGTGATGCGAGCGCGACCGAAATTATTGAGTAAAAATACTCACGCTTGGTCTCGGATGATTCACTTTTATCCCCTCAAGCAGTATATGCTGCCCCTTGGGGGTGCGGAATGTGGGATTAAACGGAACTTACCCCTGCGGGGTAGTTCCGTGGGGAGCGAGAGCCTACGAGCTAAGGGTTTCCCTGGTTTGAGAGTAGCGGACACGTAGCCCTCTAATTTAGAATTTATTAAGAATGTTAGGGTCAAGGATGTGATATAAACTCCGGATGATTAGTGATAATTAAGCCGACATTCCTTACCCTCCACTCTCACAATCGATCTTTACGTAATTATGGCAACCAGATTAGTCAGTTTTTAGACACCTAATCGGGAAATTGTTAGGGGCGATTGCCACAGGCAATTTCCTCAAACTCCCAAAACCAGTGTGACACGCACGCTGGTGCGGTATGTAGGATTAAGCTGCCAACCCTCGCCGGAGTGCAATTAATGTGTTTGGGTCATTGTAGCCGTCGCTTGTTGCCAATAGATAAGTAGTTGTGCAGAATTGATTACACACTCATATCGTCTGAAAGCCTTGTCAGTCTTAAGAGTCTTTATGTAATTAATTTTGCCTGGTTACTTATTATTTATTGCCAGCGCGCCCTCAAAGTTAGAGGATCTAGCTTTCCCCTGAAGCAGAAACTTCTAGGGTTTGAGGGACTTCTTTGCCATTCCTGAGTCGCCTCGATTTAGTTTCCCTGGTTATTGGCCATCAGTAATAGCAAGTTAATCCAAGGATTAAATCGTGCTGTTTCATGAGTTCTCGGCAACGTTAGACTCAAAGTTCTTCGAGTTCATCTAAGGATACTGGAGAAAAATTGGCAACAACTTCATTGGTTAGAGGCCCTAACCGTTCTGCAGGTTGCAATTCTCGGTAGCGCCCTGAAGCAAAGGATGAAGAGGATAAAAGGGAATTCAGATAAAAGTAGACTCCATCCTGCCCTTCAGGGCGCTACCGAGATATTCTACCCATTAGCGTCCCAGTCCCCGGAAAAAACCTAACCATTACCGCCCCAAACAAGTGAAATCCGGAAAAGCAGATTGGGCGATCGGATATCCTAGCCGACCACAACAGCCGAAACCCATACGGTGTATTGCATTAACCAAAAA
>NZ_JAUBUN010000107.1:0-1446 GCF_036702665.1 Microcoleus sp. Aus8_D2 | reverse complement strand
GGGAACAGTTCTAGTTGCTGCATGAGGTTTTGCGTTTGCGGGTTTTGTATGCACCTGACCGTTCTAGATACTCGGGGTTGTTTATTATTTTTAAGTAGCGTTCAACTATTTGTTTGCCGCTTTTGTACTGGAGGAACAGGCTGATTTGCTTGTGGACAGATGGTGGGTAGGTTTTGTGCATGGGATTATTGCTTTGCTACAGATTGAAGCTGCGGCGCTGTGGGGCGCTATTTTTTGCTACATATAAACGTTGTTTTTGTGGGAGAAACGTTTATATGTAACTTTAGTTAAGGGAAATGCCGTCTCTCCGGCTGTCGCACCACTTTGATTGGGCTGGGCTTTTTTTGGACTTTTCGGCCTTTCACTCTACCCCTTCCGGTATTGAATGGGAATCAAAGTCCTTTCCCCATTACGTACAGCAGTGGTATTTGCCCCTGGCAGGTGTCGCCAGTAGATTTTTAAGTAAAATTGCCGTTGTCTCACTCGGCAGTGTGCTTATGGATTTTTCCCGGTGGTGCGGGCGTGAGGTTAGTCGGGTATTTTACTTACGTCTATTTTTAGTGACCTGCTTAGTGTTTTTAGTGAAACGTTTAGTTCTCCCGCGAGTGCTACAGCGTTATCTATTCTTGGTAGTTTTCTTCCTTTGCTCCAGTTTCTTATTGTTAGCTCTGTGACCCCTAGCGCGATTCCTAGCTCTCGCTGGGTTTTGCCACTGGCTTCTATCAGTGCTTCCAAGGTAATTTCCTGTGTACTTAGCTTATTATTGTTCATGGTAACTTAAGTACCGAAACTTTAGTATCAACAAAAAGTCAAAAAGAAACTAAAGTATCGGTAGGTAGAGAACACAAGGGTTTCACTGAGCTGAGCTTGGGTGCGACGGTTCGGTGAAATCCTTGTTGTTAATTTATCTGCAATTTGCATACCCTGTAACGTTCTCCTTGGGGCTTGCACTCAAGCCCTTTTTTCTAAAATATGTATCAGCGACGGAGAGACGAACTTAAGGCGATTGCCCGAGAACTGGGGATTGAACCAGTGGGCGACCGTCGCAAGATAGAGACTTGGGAATTGGCGATCGAGCTAGCTGCTCAGTCTATGGGCATATCGGTTGAAGCTGCTTGTTGTCCGGTGTTGCGGGCGATCGAACTTTTGGCTGAAAATTTTTCTGGTGTCGAGCGCGTCCAGGAGTCGATCGAACTTTTGGCTGAAAATTGCCTCTGTGTCGAACCTGTTGGAACTGTTGAAACAGTTTCGCTTGAGTCCATGTGCTTTTGGGCTCCTTGCGATGAACTGTTGCTTTTCTCGGCGATCGTACCGACAGCGGAAAAATCTTTCCGGTACTTGCGGCAGATTGTATCAGTAGCGGAAAAATTTTTCCGGTACTTGGGTACGATCGTACTGACAGCGGAAAACAATTGCCTTTGCGGTCAGGCACTTGCCAGTCAGTGT
>NZ_JAUBUN010000106.1:0-1591 GCF_036702665.1 Microcoleus sp. Aus8_D2 | reverse complement strand
GTACTTGTCTGTTGCTGCGTTAAAAAAAATCGTCATTATTGTTTGCTCGTACTAGGTTGTGTGCTTCATGATTAATAGTAATTGCTCAACTAGGGGAAAAAAGGGAGCCATCAATAGAAAGAGCTTGTTGAATAGATTGATAAGCAGTTAAACCCTGACGCTTGCCAGTATTGACAACTGAACGAACTGCTGCAAATAAATCTCGCCCCCATTCCGAACGGAAGCCATTGGTCACACGGCGAAATATCACGCTCATCCGAATCGCCTGTTCACTACTATTATTCGTGGGTGGAATTGTCGCATCTTCCAGAAATAGAAATAAATTGTCAATCAGCCCACCGTAACGTTTTCGTAACCGTATACCATCCGGATGATGTGGTGCTAAATCCAAAATTTTGGTTAATCTTGACTGTAAATTTATTCGATATCGATTGAGTCTAGTATCATCCATATTCTCCCGTTGCCGATGGATAATAAAAGCCCTTAATAATAACCTCTTCATCGCTGGGGCAAAAATCCTGTCCCCAGCGTCAATTGCATATTGGCAATCCCGCAGTTGATGGGCCAAACACACTTGCCATTGTGGTGCTGGGTGATTTTTTTGAGCACTAAATAAGTCTGAGACCCAAATATCGGGACGATGTTCTGCCAGAACTTCGTTAATTACCCCACTACCTCGACTCGGGCGGATGACGTGTAAACAAACATCCTGGTTCTGAAACACCCACTCCCATTGGTTCTGTCCGTTAACTCTGGCACTCGTTTCATCTGAACAAATTAATTTTGCCCGCCGCAACCGTTGCAATATTTGAGTTACTTGCTCATCTAAGCTGGTTTTGACTTTCAAGAGCAAGTTGGCGATGGCACCTTCTGATATCTTGAGTCCAAAGACCTCTCCAAATATGGATGATAGCCGTTCGTAGCTGATGGCATGAGTGTAACGCAGATATGTAACTAAGCTTTGAATTGAACTGCCAAACGGTGAACCTGGTTCCATTCCTAATGGTACAGGTGCAATATACTCGGTTTGACAGCAGGCACACTGACCGCCATAACGTTCTATTCTGGTGATGATGGGGCGAATTGGGGGTAGTTCGATTTTTTCGTAGACGGATTGCAATTTTTGGGCGGCGGCGGTGACTTTCTCTCCACACTGGGGGCAATTTTTTAGTTGGGCGATGATTGTTTGGTCGGGATGAGGATGTAGTTCTCTTCCCCCTCCAGCTCTTCCCACGCTTCTTTGTCTTTTTATCCCTTCAATTTTCGATGGCTTAATGTTGGGCTTGAATCCCTTTGATGGCGGAGTGCTGGAATTTTTGCTAGTTTTGGTGGGAGATGAGTCTGGTTTTGGTTGGTATATGGCTAATGCTGCGCTGAGTTTTTGGATTTCCTGCCATAGCTCTACTATCAAGGCTTCTTTTGCCTCGTTCGATAGTTGCTTTAAGTCTGGGAGTTTTTCCATTCCTTTATCTAATGTCTATCTCGTCGAATTGTCAAGGGGGTTGAGCAATTACGATTAATATTAATGATTAATACTAATCGGCTGCAATAGGTTCATAATACAAAGCTGACATCAAATCCTCTTTATACT
>NZ_JAUBUN010000105.1:0-2078 GCF_036702665.1 Microcoleus sp. Aus8_D2 | reverse complement strand
CCACGATTGTAATATATATATGCTCTGGCGCAGTTTACGGAATAATAGATGCCTGGAGAAATAAAACTTCGCTAGCCAAGAATCTGAATCAGTTAATTAATAGTTTTAAACTCAATAAATTTTGGGCGCTCGGGACTGTTGTTGCTTTCCTTTGGGCTGCTGTGCAATACAGTGGTTGCGTGTTTTGGTATGACTTTAATATTACTGATGACTACCAGGCCTATTTTGTATTCCCCCATAAAATGCTTCAAATAGGTTCTCTTGGTTCCGATCCTTTTAGCGAAAGAAGACTGGTATCTGCACTGGGAGGACAGTTATTCTTGCATACCTTCAGTCTCAGCGTGTTGGATGAAAGAAGTTTTTATCTGATCGATCCCGGATGTGCCTTATTAGTAATGATAGGACTTCTGATCGGATACTGCCAGAAAAAAAATCTTTCAACAACCTCGACACTAATGATTGTGTTCGGATTTTTATCACTTAACCTGGTTCGGCTAAATATAAGTGGCGTATTAATTCCAGCGTGCCTTTTTTTCAGCTTATTTAACGTTCTTGAATGGGAGCATCTCAAAGCAACAAATATCCCAAACAATGCTGCGATTGTAGGATTGCTTGCAGCCGCAATCTGCGCTTTGAAAACTACCTTGATTCCCGGGTGTATCCTTTTATTCGCTTCTAGTTATTGTTTTTACATCCTGGGCAGCCAAACAAAGCATAAAGCAATAATCGAATTTTGTTTGGCTGCTATTTTATTGGCGGCGTTTATTTTACCCTGGTCGATATCAATGTATCAGTCATCAGGGACTTTACTATATCCCATATTTGGTAGAGGTTTTCATGGTTCAGTATACGGAGGCTCTGTCAAGCTTCCTAACAGCGAGATTCCCCCAGACATAGCAATTAAACTCAGGTTGTATGCAATTTTAACAATTATTTATATACCTGGTGTATTGGGAATTAGATTTTGGATAATTGGTGTCAGTAAAAAGCCAATTGTTAGGGAAGCAACCCTATCTATTTTGATTAGTACCGTCGCGGGAACTGCGATTATAGCATTTTCTACAGGAGGTTCGGATGTTTACCGCTATGCTTATCCGCTATTAGTAGTTATGTTCGTCGTATTTCTCTCAATTTTTGTGGAATATATCGAGCAAAATAACTTCCATCGAAATTTCCAAAAAATCGCCTGGGGCAGCGCAGTATTTGTGTCTTTGTTAGTAGCGAGAGATTCTCACAGTTACAATGGTTTTACAGAATACAATGACTTCAGAAATAGCATTAGCCGGGGGTTAAATAATGTAGCTTTAGTGACACCACAAGAACGCGAAAAATATGCAAAAATGCTAGATTCGATACCTGCAAGAGAAAGAGTTTTAACAAGACTTGACAAACCTTTTTTACTGAATTTTAAGAAACATACAATCTGGATTGCAGACTACCCAGGCGGTGCTAGCCTACCGCCCGGTATGCCTTCATTTAAAGGAGAAGAGACCCTAGCAGATTATCTGGTTGCAAAATCGATTAGATATCTTGCATATTCTTATGGTAATGAAGCGAACTTTTCTCGGAAAAATGTAGCCCCAAACACCCCTTTCTGGCTCCAAAATCAGGCTTTGAATGCTTTTGAATTTCAAGACAGCTTACAAAAACTTGGCGAAACGAGAAAGCGAATTTATGATGAGGGAGGAAATTTTGTAATTGATTTGTTAAGCTACAAAAAGCAGCAATGACATTAGTTAAAATTTCATTTTTTTCGCTAGTATGAACCCAGAGAAATTTTTGGTAAATCGCACGGCAGTTCTTGCTACCATGCATCACAAAGAACGGGTGATGGCTCCGATTTTGAAAAGAGAATTAGGCGTAAAAATCCTAATACCTGCGGATTTTGACACTGACGCATTCGGCACCTTCACCAGAGAAGTTAAACGCTTGGGAACTCAAATAGAAGCGGCTCGCCAGAAAGCAGCAAAAGCTCTAGAAATGGCGGGCGAAACTCTGGCATTTGCGAGCGAAGGCACTTTCGGCCCTCACCCAATGATGCCCTATCTGCCAGCAAACAGAGAAATCGTAATTTTATT
>NZ_JAUBUN010000104.1:0-2097 GCF_036702665.1 Microcoleus sp. Aus8_D2 | reverse complement strand
CCACGATTGTAATATATATATGCTCTGGCGCAGTTTACGGAATAATAGATGCCTGGAGAAATAAAACTTCGCTAGCCCAGGAGCTGAATCAGTTAATTAATAGTTTTAAACAAAATAAATTTTGGGCGCTCGGGACTGTTGTTGCTTTCCTGTGGGCTGCTTTTCAATACTGTGGTTGCGTGTTTTGGTATGACTTTAATACTCACGATGACTACCACGCCTATTTTGTATTTCCCCATAAAATGCTTCAAATAGGTGCTCTGGGTTCCGATCCTTTTAGCGAAAGAAGACTCGTATCTGCACTGGGAGGACAGTCATTCTTGCATACCTTCATTCTCAGCGTGTTGGATGAAAGAAGTTTGTATCTGCTCGATCCCGGATGTGCCTTATTAGTAATGATAGGACTTGCGATCGGATACTGCCAGAAAAAAAATCTTTCAAAAAACTCGACACTAATGATTGTGTTCGGATTTTTATCACTTAACCTGGTTCGGATAAATATAACGGGCGTATTAATTCCGGCGTGCCTTTTTTTCAGCTTATTTAACGTTCTTGAATGCGAGCGCCTCAAAGCAACAAATATCCCAAACAATGCTGCGATTGTAGGATTGCTTGCCGGCGCAATCTGCGCTTTAAAAACTACCTTGATTCCCGCGTGTATCATTTTATTCGCTTCTAGTTATTTATTTTACATTCTGGGAACCAAAAAAAAGCAGAAAGCAATAAGCGAATTTTGTTTGGCTGCTATTTTATTGGCGGCGTTTATTTTACCCTGGTCGATATCAATGTATCAGTCATCAGGGACTTTACTATATCCCATATTTGGTAAAGGTTTTCATGGTTCAGTATACGGAGGCTCTGTCAAGCTTCCTAACAGCGAGATTCCCCCAGACATAGCAATTAAACTCAGGATGTATGCAATTTTAGCAATTATTTATATCTCGGCTGTATTGGGAATTAGATTTGGGCTAATTGGTATACGTAAAAAGCCAATTGTTCGGGAAGCAACCCTATCTATTTTGATTAGTACCGTCGCGGGAACTGCGATTATAGCATTTTCTACAGGAGCTTCGGATGTTTACCGATATGCCTATTCGCTATTATTAGTTATGTTCGTCGTATTTATTTTAATTTTTGTGGAATATATAGAAAAACAAAATAACTTAAATTTTAACTTCAAAAAAATTGCTTTTAGCAGCGCAGTATTTTTGTCTTTGTTAGTAGCAAGATATTCTCACGGTTACAATGGTTTTACAGAATACAAGGACTTCATAAATAGCATTAATCGGGGGTTAAATAATGTACCTTTAGTGACACCACAAGAACGCGAACGCTATGCAAAAATGCTAGATTCGATACCTGAAAGAGCAATAGTTTTAACAAGACTTGACAAACCTTTTTTACTGAATTTTAAGCAACACACGATCTGGATTGCAGACTACCCTGGTGGGGCTAGCCTTCCGCCCGGTATGCCTTCATTTAAAGGAGAAGAAGCCCTAGCAAATTATCTAGTTTCGCAGTCGATTAGATATGTTGCATATTCCTATGGTAATGAAGCGAACTTTCCTAGGAAATATTTAGAAGTTAGACTCCTCCCTAACAGCCCTTTTTGGATGCGAAATCAGGCGTTAAATGCTTTGGAATTTCAAGATAATTTACAAAAACTTGGCGAAACGAGAAAGCGAATTTATGATGAGGGAGGAAATTTTGTAATTGATTTGTTAAGCTCCCAAAAGCAGCAATGACATCAGTTTAATTTAAATTTAAGTTTTTTCGCTATATGAACCCACATCATTTTTTGGTAAATCGCACGGCTGTTCTTGCTACCATGCATCACAAAGAACGGGTAATGGCTCCGATTTTGGAACGAGAATTAGGCGTCAGAATTAGCGTACCTCGCGAGCTTGATACTGACGCTTTCGGCACGTTTACCAGAGAAGTTAAACGCTTGGGAACTCAAATAGAAGCGGCCCGCCAGAAAGCCGAAAAAGCTCTAGAAGTTGCGGGAGAAACTCTTGCCTTTGCGAGCGAAGGCACTTTCGGCCCTCACCCAATGATGCCCTATCTGCCAGCAAACAGAGAAATCGTAATTTTATT
>NZ_JAUBUN010000103.1:0-2121 GCF_036702665.1 Microcoleus sp. Aus8_D2 | reverse complement strand
GGTCATTTTACCCGCTCGCGAAGTCGAAGGGTGGTCATTGGTCATTTTACCCGCTCGCGAAGTCGAAGGGTGGTCATCAGTCATCAGTCATCAGTCAGTCACCTGCTTTCCTACCAACTGCCAACTGTCAACTGTCAACTGCCCACTATCAACTGCCAACTGCCAACTACCAACTGTCAACTGCCAACTGCCAACTGCTTTCCTACCAACTACCAACTGTCAACTGTCAACTGTCAACTGTCAACTGAAGGCAGAATTTTGAGTTTTAAAATTTTAATTCCCGCAGCGCCTTCCCAGCTTGATGTCCTCTCCCCCTATAGGGTTTATGATTGAGAAGCAGCGGTTGACCCTTTGTGGCACCGCAACAATGCTTCACCCAACGGGCTTACTCTATGGCAGCGCTGAATCGCTCTACTCTTCGTCGGCTACAAAACTTACCTCAAATTCCCAGCGTGTGGGAGGGCGACCGCCGACCGTTATCTAATGCTGACTCGCACATGATGCTAGAGGACGACGACGATCCAGAAGCCGGTGGCGAGTGCATTCTCTGGGTGGACGGCTCTGAAGGCATTGTGAGGGCTATGGACATGGTAAGCCCAGATGCCGGCCCAGAGGCGATCGTCCGGGCTCTGCTGCGGGCAATGGAACATCCCCAAAGTCCGGCTCCCTCAGTCCGCCCCCAAAAAATCGTCGTCAAAAACCGAGAAATTCAATTTTACCTGCGGGGCGTACTTCAAGATTTAGGCATTTCCATTGACTACGTGCCGGAATTGCCCCTAATTGATGAAATATTTCGGGGCATGGAAGAGGTGGCTGTCAATCGCCCTCCCGAATTACCGCCTGAGTACGCCGAAGTGCTAATGGAAAAAGCCGCTCAAATTTGGCACGATGCTCCGTGGCGGACTTTGAGCGAACACCAAATTATATCTATTGAAATCAATCAGTGGGATGTCGCCAGCCTCTACGTGTCGGTATTGGGGCAAGGCAGAATGGATTACGGAGTTTTGCTATATCGCTCTTTAGAATCCTTGAAGCGGTTTCGAGAGCGAGTGGTCAATGATGACTCTTTTGAAGATTTAGAACAGGCTTTTTTAGGGCAAGACTGTTTGTTTCTCACCTTTGAAAGTGCCGGCGATATTGATGAGGACGAAGACGAAGAAATTGATTTGGCCGATTTGCCTCCATCGGAAATTGAACCGAATTTTGGCAACCTGCATCCTTTAGAAGGATTGCGATCGATTCTTTACGAAGAAGAAGCCGTCACGATGTTAGTTGCTCTCGAAGCATTTCACCGCTTTTTTCGCAACGGCCGCCGGAAATTGGGAGCAGAGACGTTTCCCGAACTCAGCAGCCGCTACCGCATCCCTGTTCCCCAGTCTGACGGAGAAATTCAACAGATATCCGTTAAAGTTTCGACGATGCCCCAGGTCTCCGACGAACTATTAGAGATGCTCGGTGATGACGATGATGACGATGATGATGAATTTGAAATGCCCCTGCTTCGCGACGATTTAGTACCGCCCAATTCATTTTTGAGTCTCGGCGTCGTACCTTGGGCAACCGTAGATTTTCTGCGCGGAAATGCCCAGTTTCACCAAGGTGCAGAAATTGATATTAATGCCGCCGGAGACGGTTTGCCGGTGGTGATGATCCAAACTTCCAATCCCAAGGCAAAAACTATGATTCAAGATTTGAAAGAAGCTGGAGGGGTAAAGGCAATTTGTTTTAATCCGGGCGAAGATCCTTTTCAAGACGAGCAATACGACTTGGGTATTTTGCAAACTAAAAATGGGGAACTGTATTTGTTTGGGGAGTTTAATGAAAACGACCCGGTGCATCAGGAAGCTCGCAAAAAGTGGGAGCGCCGCTGTAAATTAACGAGCGGTTGGTGCGGTTTGGTGATTGCTAAAGGATTGATGGGTGCTTCTCGCGGTCAGCCTCAATTTAAGGATATGATCGCTTTGTTTGAGGTGCGCTGGGTGTCTGCTAAAGATTTAGGAATTGGGCCGCTTCAGTTGATGCCGATGTTTTGAAGTCAGTAGTCAATAGTCAGTAGTCAGTAGTCAGTAGTCAGTAGTCAGTAGTCAGTAGTCAGTAGTCAGTAGTCAGTAGTCAGTAGTC
>NZ_JAUBUN010000102.1:2111-2235 GCF_036702665.1 Microcoleus sp. Aus8_D2 | reverse complement strand
ATCGAATTTGCCGATCGCACCGACAATTCAAACTCCAGCACCGGTATCGAATTTGCCGATCGCACCGACAATTCAAAATCAAACACCGATATCAAATTTGCCGATCGCACCGACCATAATTCAA
>NZ_JAUBUN010000102.1:0-2011 GCF_036702665.1 Microcoleus sp. Aus8_D2 | reverse complement strand
AATCAAACACCGATATCAAATTTGCCGATCGCACCGACAATTCAAAATCAAACACCGATATCAAATTTGCCGATCGCACCGACAATTCAAAATCAAACACCGATATCAAATTTGCCGATCGCGCCAGGGCCGACAATTACTCAAATTTTGCCTGGTGCCGCGCCAATCAATCTCGCACCAATACCGACACTGCTGCAAGTTCCGGAGCTCTCCGCCAGCGGCCCACCGAGCACAAATCCTTTATTTTCTGCCAGCTTGCAACAGCAAAACCAGATATCTAATTCCTTGCAACAGCGCGATTCGCCTCCCGCCTCCCGGAATATTGACATTTCCAATTTGCCACCTAACCCGGGTGCGGTTATTTATCCCGTAGAAAACAGATTTACCAGGGAGTTTGTCGATTACCTAAGTTTGCCACCCACAAATGCGCTCGCCACCCTAAAAGTTGCTCAAAATACCCTTGGCGCCGTCCAAAAAGCCACAGGCATCAAACCAGCTATCATCTATATGAGCTTTGTACCCAAGGGTTCTACAGTCGATAGGCCTGACAACAGTTCGTCCATCTTGCGCGTAGAACCGCAAATTCAAGCCTCTGACGAACTGGAACTAATGGTGATCACCCCCGAAGGCGCGCCCGTTCGCCAGCGCATCACTGGAACCTCTCGCGCCCAGGTAATCGAAGCTGTTGGGAGATTTCGCACCGAACTGACTAATCCGGTAAAGCGCAATACTAAAACTTATTTACCCTGGGCTCAGCAGCTCTACCAGTGGATAGTAGCGCCGATCGAGGCAGAGCTGCAAGCCAAAGGCATTCAGAATTTATCTTTTATCTCGGATATGGGGTTGCGATCGATCCCGATGGCGGCCCTGCACGACGGCAAAGGCTTTCTGATAGAGCGTTACAGCGTCGGTTCGATGGCGAGTCTGACTTTGACAGATACCAAACCCACCAACTTCAAAAATACCCAAGTTCTGGCAATGGGGGCGTCGCAATTTGCCGATATGAGTCCTTTACCTGCGGTGGAGATAGAAGTACCGACAATCACCCCGCAGCGGTGGCCCGGTAAGTCTTTCTTGAATCAAGCTTTCACTCTGGCAAATTTGCGATCGCAGCGCCCTTTTGGGATCATTCACTTGGCTACTCACGCCGACTTTCGATCGGGAGATCCCAGCGAATCCTTTATTCAGTTGTGGGATACTAAATTGGGTTTGGATCAGTTGCGGCGAATGGGATGGGACAGCCCGCAGGTTGAACTGTTGGTTTTGAGCGCTTGCAAGACTGCTGTGGGCGATCGACAAGCGGAGTTGGGCTTTGGCGGGTTAGCGGTGCAAGCCGGGGTTAAATCAGCTCTGGCGACTCTTTGGTATGTCAGCGACGAGGGCAGTTTGGGATTGATGGCGGAGTTTTACGGGCAGTTGAAAACTGCTCCGATTAAGGCTGAGGGCTTGCGGCAAGCGCAATTAGCTATGTTGCGCCAAGAGGTGCGCATTGAAGGGCGGATGTTGCGGACTTCTTTTGGTAATGTGCCGCTACCGCCGGAATGGGTAAACACGGGGACTCGGAATTTTTCTCATCCTTATTATTGGGCGGCTTTTAGAATGATTGGTAATCCTTGGTAATGAGATTTGTTTTAGTCGATCGACTTTTTGACTCTCCGGGCGATCGACTTTTTGACTCTCCGGGCGATCGACTTTTTGACTGTGCGGGCGATCGACTTTTTGACTGTGCGGGCGATCGACTGTTTGACTCTCCGGGCGATCGACTGTTTGACTCTCCGGGCGATCGACTTTTTGACTCTCCGGGCGATCGACTTTTTGACTCTCCGGGCGATCGACTTTTTGACTCTCCGGGCGATCGACTTTTTGACTCTCCGGGCGATCGACTTTTTGACTCTCCGGGCGATCGACTTTTTGACTCTCCGGGCGATCGACTTTTTGACTCTCCGGGCGATCGACTTTTTGACTCTCCGGGCGATCGACTTTTTGACTCTCCGGGCGATCGACTTTTTGA
>NZ_JAUBUN010000101.1:0-2330 GCF_036702665.1 Microcoleus sp. Aus8_D2 | reverse complement strand
TGGCGCGTTTCCGCATTTCTTACTTTTTTTTGTGGTTTGTTTTGGATATTGGGCAATTCTTTCAGCCCTGCAATAGCATCCGATCGCGTGACTGGTGCTCAGGCGGTGGCAAATATGCAAAGTTTGCTTGGTAGTCCGGAGCAGTTTGCGTCAGACATGAAATCCACTACTCAGGATTTTATTCAAGACCATTTTGGTAGCATGGCGATTGCTGCTGCTTTTGGAATTGCAATTCGCATGAGGTCTTAAGTATGTTAGCTGTTTTATTTTCGATGTATTTTTCTACTGTGCCTGGTGCTGCTGAAGCTATGAATTTTGTTAAGGAGGATATCAAACCTGTAATTCAGTATTCTATGGATTGGGGGGTCAAGGCTGGCTTGGCTGCTACTTCGACTCATGCGTTTATTGTGTTGTGCAAGCGTTTTCTGGATTAAATATTATGAATCTTAAAGAACGGATAGATGCAGTGGTGGCCACCATTGATAGGTACCTCGCGTTACTGAGTAAGTTTATAGATACAAATGTAATTTTGTTAGCTTTGCTTGCTTTGAATTCAACGATTGGGGTCGGGGTACTTTATCTAAAAAACCTCATATTTGAATCATGTCTTATTCCGCACATTCAGGAGCAGTTAAAATGACAACTGAGATTTTTACCATTGACCGCGAGCAAGTTCAAAAGTTGAACGATTTGTTTTACAAGTTTGAGGCTTCTAAGGCCGCTAAATCTGTTGCCGTTGGCGGTGCTGTTTTAGGTGTCGGCGGTGCTATTGTTACTGCTGGAACTGCTAGCGCCGATCCAACAGCAGAAGCAACTATCAAGGCTGGTGTGGCCAATGCTATTGCTATGATTAAAGCCATCGACGGTATCGGTTTGGCGGCTTTCGGTGTTGCATTGGCTCCGATGGGATTCATGGTGACTTTGCGCGTGCTCAACATGGTTTTGAGCCGCGTTTGAGTTTAGCTTAAGTGCCGTTTACTGCTATCTATGGATTGCCGGGTCGGGGCAAGAGTTTGCTGATGCTTCAGCACGGCTTGAGGATTGCTGAAAAGTACCAACTCAAGCTCGTAACTAATTTTTGCCTCGACCCTTTAAATCTTGCTTATTATTGCAAAGTTAACAACCTTCGCTGGCTTTGGGATAACATTTCAAAAGGAATTATTTACTAGGTTTCAGCTAACAAGAACTTTGCTCAATTTTTGCAAATTAAAAATGCAGTAATATTGCTCGATGAAATGGGTCTTTATGCTCCGAGCGCGCAAAGTTGGACCTTACCTCCTGAGGCGTTCAACGCAGTTGCTAACAATCGCAAAAGGGCGCAGCACATAATTTATGCAGCACAGTATCCGTCTCAGGTTCATTCTTCGATTCATCAAATATGTTCCGATATTCTTTATGCTGAAGGAGTTGCAGTTTGGGATAATGAGTTGAGAAACGAACGCCTTTTATTTAAGGATGTTCATCTTTTTCAACCTAGCGAATTTGAGGTTTGGTTTCGCGACCCCAAAGTGCGTAAAAATCCGGTTAAAGTTTGGGTGCTTGCTACCAAACACTGGAAGGGTATAATCAACTGTCACGACGCTCAGACTTTTTATACTTACGATAGTTTTGGATTGTTGGAGGAACAAGATTTAGAAACTTCTAAATTTGCTAAAAAATCTGATTTTGGATATTACCCCTATGTGATTGATTCTGGTTCTACTGTGGAACTTTCCTCGTCAGATTTGATGGAAAGCGGTCGTACATTTGCTGAGATTGAGGAAATATTAGATGCTCATTACAAAGCCGATCGTTTTAAGAAAAAGCGAATTTATGAAGCTAGCGGCAATTATCCATTTGTAGCTTGGAAGCTTCAAGGTGAAATTTCATTTCCTGGGCCTCATTATTTTCAAAAGCAAATCATGTTTTTGTGGAATGTATTGCCGGCTGCTAGTCACAAAGGGTTAAATAGATTAGATTTACGAATTACTAGAGAATGTTTAACTTGGCAAAAGTTTGATAAGGTAACAAAGGATAGTTACAAAGTTACTTGGAATATTTTTGTGGGTTTTGTGTTGTGGGTGTTGCTATTAATTTTTTTGCCCAAACATTTCATTTTATTTCTAGCAGTGACAGTTATTTCTTTTTCCTTGCCTTTTAGGATATTTAAGTGATGGAACAGGAATATTTGCCTCGCAATATTAAAATTGATTGGTTGCGATTTCAAGTTGAGAGTTCCTCATCTCAACAAATTTCCGTTTTTCGGGCACTTTAAAATTTACCTTTTGAAAAAAAACAGCAGCAGATGGCTGACGTGCGCGATACTAATGTATTGGCTTTAAATAAAGTTT
>NZ_JAUBUN010000100.1:0-2959 GCF_036702665.1 Microcoleus sp. Aus8_D2 | reverse complement strand
TTTTCCGGTACTTGGGTACGATCGTACTGACAGCGGAAAACAATTGCCTTTGCGGTCAGGCACTTGCCAGTCAGTGTGACGGTCGCACTGTTATTCTTCGGATTTATCCCGATCGCATTGTCCGCGTTCCCTGTTGGCGAACCTTGATGGGTTGTGGCGGGCGATCGCCTCCGGGAGGTGATGCAATATTGTGAGCTTCTGAACTTCTTTATTTCCACATCTTTAGTCTTTTACTCCTGCTATGGCGGTCGCTTTTCAAACGAGCTGCCGCTTCCCTTCCTTTTAAACATGGACACTTTAGAACTTTGCGAACTTCAAATTGAATTAGCTGCTGCTAAAGCTGAAATTGAGCGGCTCCGACAAGCTAACGACGAGTTGTGCGATCGCGTGCGCCAGCAGTCCGAGACAATTAATAAAGCTAAGGATATTACGCCTTTTATTCGTCCGAGCTTTCGTAGGGTTTTGGCACTTGCTCGTGCTGCTTGTCTCGATTTGTGCAAAGTGAATGGCGACGGGTGGCTGCTCAGTATGGGTTCGACTGTTCGCAAGTTTAAGTCTCTTCTTCAGATTTGGGATATTTTGTGTTTAGAAAGTTGGAACTTGAGCGATTTATTTGGCGACTTTTTGGTAGCTAAGCCTCGCGTTCAGAAAGCTGTTCCTAATTTTTCTCAAGTGTGGAACGGTTTCAGGATTGATGTTTACGGCGATTTAATTCTTGACGATTCTTTGTCTCAAGCTCAGAATTGTTTTGAGACTTGGAACAGTGCGGTTGGTGGTTTTCCTTAGCTTGGGAGGTTTTTGTGGTTTCAATTAAAATTACTGTTCCCACTTACGAGAAAAATAAGTGGAACAATTTAGCACCTGCTGGAGAGATTTGTCTTTCTTCTGATTGTGATGAATCCTTGACTGAAGCTTACGACTTTTTTAAGCTTGAAGTTTCTGCCTTGCTCAAACAGATGAATGCAGAGAATGCAATTGTTTGTGACTATCAGCAGGTATTAAAAGAAACCAAGGATGCTCGACAGAAGCTCGTGAAACTTTACGAACGCATTTCTGTTGCCGAGGCGCAATTGCAGCGGTTAAATGCTTTTCTCGGACGCCTTGGCATTGCTAGTTCTGGATACAGGCTTCTTATTTTTGATGAGATTGACTCCTTAGCTACGCTGCGTTCTGCTCGGCATGATGATGGTGATGATGGTGACGATGGTGACGATGGTGATGAATTTTGACTGGAGGAATTCAATCCCATTCCTTTTTGATTTAATGTCTGAATTTTTTAAGAAATTTGGAATTCGATTGGGTTTGAAATTCAATCCAAGTATTTTTCTGACGTTCAAGCTTTGTTACTTAGCTACCTCAATATTGTTCCTATTGCTGTCGATTCTTCTGTGGTTTCTGTGGGGGATGAGAATGAGGATGGTGACAAGCGTAATCCTTGCCGTCATTAGTATTAAAACTGCCTGACGATGCTGCTTGACTCGGTGGCTGAAACTTCCTTTTAAAGGGGGAGTAGCGGATTGAGTCCAAATCAACCGCCTACCAATGAAGTTGCAGTTTAGGGCTTTTGTAATGAAACAAGCTGTTGCGGCTTTTAAACCTTCATAAGCTCGGCTGCAATTTAGTTGGTTGTTTTTCCTGCACTAATTTATAGCTTTAAGAGTGAATTAAGCTCGTGTGGCTTTTGGGTGATTCATAAGCTTTGTTGCGGGAATTTGGGAAACTATCACCTGTAAAAATTGATGCAAATTCTCGGACTTGATATTAGCAAGGCCTCAGTTTCTGTTTGTCTTTTGACGGAGAAACCGACTGAACCTCGCCAGTTTTACTATGACTATGAATTTCGCAAGTTTGATGCAACGGCTGCTGGAATTAGTGGCTTGCTGACATTTATTGGTGGGGATGTAACTAATACTTTTGCTGTAATGGAGCCATCCGGTATTAACTATCAGAAGTTGTGGGGAACTCAACTTGCTAGAGCTGGCGTAGAAGTGCGGCTCGTCGGACATAAGGAACTGCGATCGTTTCGCGAGCATCACCTCGGGCTTCCAGATAAGGATGACGACGCGGATGCTTTGGCGCTGGCGATTTATGGGTGGGATTATTTCAGCAACCTTCGCAGGTTTACTCAAGTTCGATCGCAAACTGTTGTGGAGATTCGTCGGCTGGTTCTGCGTCTCTCACATTTAAATCGCGTGCAGTCGCCGATTATTAATCGGGCTCGTCAGGATTTAGCGTGGCAGTTTCCGGAAGCGGCTTTAATTCGGTCTGTGCGATCGGGCGAAAGAGTACCGCTGTTGTGGGGTTGGTTGTGCGGTCAGCGACAATCGGTTAAGTATGATTTGGCCTTGGAAAATTCGATCGGATTGGGAATAACCGATGAAGTTCGCCTTCATGCTGCTCGAATTTGCGACCTTCAGCGGGAAGAGATGGCGTTGGAATTTCAGTTGTCGAAGTTGGTTGCCGAGCCGCAGTTTTTACCGTACCGCAAGGTTTTTGCCCGATTTGGGTTCGGTCGTCGGGTTGAAGCGTTGCTGCTAAGTCAAATTTATCCGTTCGAGAATTATTTAAACGCTGATGGCAAGCCTGACGTGAAAATTCGGAAGGGTCGGAAATCTGGCAAACCTACTAAGCGGTATTTGTCACTGCGGCGGTTTATGAAGGCTCTTGGTTACGCTCCATCTCAAGAAAGCAGTGGCGATTTGCACAAATCTAGGGTTGTGGGTGGATCGGATTTGTGTCGCAGGGCTTTTTGGCAGTGGGTGTTTACCCGGATTGAAGTTCAGCGGTGTCGGTTGAAGAATGATATTGGCGATCGGCTTGGGGAATTTATGGATGTTGAAAAACTTAGCGGTCGGTCGGTGCGGTTGGTGCGATCGCGCGTGGCCGCTAAAGCTGTTAAATTGTTGTTTAAAGAGTTGGTTCGAGAGCTGAGTTCGGTTAAGGGATTGCTAGAGTGAAA
>NZ_JAUBUN010000099.1:0-3152 GCF_036702665.1 Microcoleus sp. Aus8_D2 | reverse complement strand
GTTGTTCCATTCGACCAGGTATAATTATATGGTGCTGTACCTCCGGTAACAGTTGCTGTTGCATCTCCATCACAAACTCCATGACAACTTGCATTGTTTGTTGCAATATTCTGAACATCCAACAATGCAGGTTCAGTAAGAATTATTGTTGTATTTACCGTACAATTGTTCGCATCTCTTACAACGGTATTGTATGTTCCTGCGCTCAGGAATTGTACCACTGTCTGGTTAGAGAACGGTCCGCCTGTACTGTATTGATAAGGTGCTGTTCCACCAGCTGCCGCAAAGGTAATCTGACCGGTATTGTTGTTGAAACATGTCAGTGCTGTTGGTGTAACTGTAGCTGTAAGCGGTGCCGGTTCTGTAACCGTAATCGGTTGAGTGTCCGTACATCCGTTAGCATCCGTAATCGTTAAGGTATAAGTTCCTGCACAAATTCCTGTGATCAGAGAAGCTGCCTGTGGTGTCCCGATAGAATAGGTGATTGCTCCTGTTCCGCCGGATACTGTAACCTGAAGCGTTCCGTCACAAACTCCGTTACAAGATACATTCGTTACTACTGCTCCAATAATGTTCGGTGAAGCCTGGTTCGTAATTGAAACCGTGGTATCTGCCTCACAATTGTTTGCATCGTGGATGAAAACATTGTAAACATCTGCTGGTAAGCCTGTGTGTACGGATGTTCCGGTATATGGACTACCATTTACACTGTAGGTATAAGCTCCTGTTCCGCCGGCTCCGGTAATGGAAAGCTGTCCATTGGAAGCTGCACAAGTCTCATCGGTAGGTACAACATTCAGTGTAACTGCTGTTGGCTGACCGATAACCTCAACTGCATTGATGAAACAACCGTTATCATCTTTCACTTCCAAATCAACGTTTCCTGCACATAAGTTATCTAGTGTGGCTGATACAAAATAGTTCAAGCCATTATCAGGACTGTATAAATAAGGTGCTGTTCCGCCGGCTGCTGTCACAACGATTTCTCCGTCACAAAGTCCATTACAACTTGCATTCGTGGGGGCATAAGTCGCTGTAAGTGGTGCCGGCTCATTAACAGTTACTGCAGTTGTAATCTGACAGCCTGCAGCATCCATAGTAGTTGCTGTATAAGTTCCTGCAGCCAGGTTGAAGAACGATTCAATCGGTGTGAAAGGTGCTCCACCTGTGATGCTATACTGGTATGCTCCTGTTCCACCCGTAGATCCGATCTGGATTCCTCCGGAACCGTCTCCATTACAATTTAAATCAAAAACAGTGGTCGCAATCGTTAGAGGCGCTGCCTGAGTTAAGGTAACGGAACTGGTAACGATACATCCATTGGCATCCGTAACCTCTAAAGGATAAGTGCCGGCAGCAAAGCCTGTGAAACTTGTTCCGGTCTGGAAAGGACTTCCGTTAACACTGAATTCGTGGGCTCCTGTTCCGCCGGTAACATTGATGAATTCTATTTCACCCGTGTTGCCCCCGCTACAGGTAATGTTTGTAAGATCTGTATCGTATTCTATAAGTGGCGGCTCTGCTACCAGGAATGGAATCGTAAATACACAGTTACCGATATCGGTGATGGTCACTACGTGAGATCCAAATGGCAAGTTCGGGAAGAAACCGCTCAACTGAGGGTTAAATTGATTATCCAAATCATAGGTAATCGTACCTGCTCCACTTACGTTCGTTACCTCAATGGTACCATCCGCTATTCCGTGGCAGTTCGCATCCGTTTGAATAAGGACAATCCCTGACATTTCAACGTCATTTATTCCGACGAAAAGTTCTTCTGTACATCCCAGTGCATCCATGGCAACAATGTAGTAAGCTCCTCCATAAAGGTTTGAGAATACGTTATTGGTACTGAATGCTGAACTATCCATTGAATATGTGAATGGTCCGTTTGTTCCGTTGGCGGTTACCGTGATGGATCCGTTGTTAAATCCACAGTTTGAGTCTACAACATCCGATGTATCGATTCCAAATCCAGGAGGATCTACTAAAGTCTGAGTTGAAGTAAACTGACAACCGTGAGAATCCTGGATAAGTACACTGTTGTTTCCTCCACAAGCACCCGTGATTGTATTCGATGTTTGTAAAGCTCCACCGTTTATCGAGTATTGGTAAGTTGGAGTACCTCCTGAAGGAGTCACAACAATTTGACCGTTACAAACACCGTTACAAATAGGGTTCGTATTACTGAATGTTGCAGATACAGGAGTCGGCTGAGTAATAGTAACATCCGAGTTAGTCAAACAACCGTTGGCATCCTTCACAACAAGATTAACCAGTCCTGCACACAAACCTGTAATTGGGTTTGCAAGTGCATAAGTCACTCCGTTATTGGAGGAGTATTGGTATGGTGCTGTTCCCCCGGATGCGGTAATCTGAACTTGTCCGTCGCAAACGCCGTTACAGGATGCTGCAGTAAGTGCTGTGGTAAAAGTAAGCTGTGGCGGGCTGGTAATGGTAAAAGTTACCGTTCCGAAACAACCATTGGCACTACTTGTAGCTGTTGCAGTGTATGTCCCTGCTGTCAGGTTGGTAAAGGTATTCGATGCCTGATTCGATGGACCAGGTGAAAGTGAATATGTAAATGGAGAAGTTCCTCCTGCAACACCAATAATCACTGATCCGTTAACACCACCAAAACAACTTACGTTGGTCTGGGTCTGAACAGTTACTACCGGTGAACTCGTAGCAGTAATCGTAATGACAAGGTTACGTGTACATCCGCGGTTATCTGTTACTACAACCGTATGAGGACCTGCTGCCAAACCATTGAAGATTGGACTTGTCTGGCTTGCTCCCCCATCAATCGTATACGAATAAGGTGCTGTTCCACCGGATGCTGTTACAGTTACAGAACCGTTAGGTACGCCACAATTTGCAGACGAAATAGCACTTTGTACTAAGTTCAAAATTGCAGGCTGGGTAATGTTCTGGTTTAAAACTAATGTACAGTTATTAGCATCTCGGATAGTCACAGCATAAGTTCCGTTACACAATCCTGTAAATACTGTTCCTGCCTGAAAAGCTCCACCATTAATACTGTATTGGTAAGGAGGTGTTCCACCAGAAGGTGCCGTAACAGTGATTGTTCCGTTACAAGCTCCGTTACAACTCACGTTTACAGGTGTAAGTGTTGCCGTAATTGGTGTGGG
>NZ_JAUBUN010000098.1:448-3423 GCF_036702665.1 Microcoleus sp. Aus8_D2 | reverse complement strand
GACATCATTACTGATTTCCGCAAGGGTGAGGATTTAATTGGCTTGGCTCCCGGTTTGAGTTTCAATCAACTCAGCATTACGTCTAGCAACAATCAAACTTTGATTAGCGTGACGGGTAGCAATCAATTGTTGGCGAAGCTTAACGGTGCGCCCGGTAATCTCAGCGCTAGTGATTTCACTCAGGTAACAATCTAACTGTCTCTGGTAGGGTGCGCCATCAGCACCTTACTACTGGACATGGGGTAGGGTGCCATTCGGGCTGAATGTTTTGACGAAACACCAAGGATTTTCTCCCGCTGGGCACCCTACGGTTAGTTAGCTAAATTTTGGATTTTTTGGGAACTTTTTGCGCTCGCGCTTTCCAGGTGAGATTTACCGAGCTGGAGTACAGATTTTCTGGTTCTAGGTAAGAGGAATGTATGGCGCGCTACAGCAATCCTCAGTAATTCGGAACCGCAGCAGCTCTTTTCAGGATTGACATTACATCCTCTGCGGTTAATTGAAATAAAAACAATCGCCACATACCAAAACTTGTATTCGGATGCAGTTTCCGGATTTCAATCATGGAGAAAAACCAAGTTTTATCCTTAATTGGAATCCCCCCGATTTATCGCGGAGGTTTTAATTATGCCGGCTGTTGGCAGCATCAGAGATCCTTCTACTTTCAAGGTGAATCTACCAGCAAATAGTAAACATTGTCATAGGGTATGCGAAATGAACTCAAATTTGGCCAGTATTGATTCACAATCTGTTCTCCGCAATTCTCGTTCTAAATCTATTGTCTTCATTGACTCCGACTTAGATGACTATCAAACTCTTGCGGGCGGCGTGGTTCCCGATGCTGAACTCATCATTTTAGATAAAAATGGCAACGGAGTCGAGCAAATTACTGCGACACTGCAAACAATTGCTGCTGCGGGCGGAACTGTAGACCAAGTTCACATTTTTTCTCACGGGAATTCTGGCAGCTTGCAGCTAGGTTCTGCGACGTTGAATTCGGATAATTTGCCGCAGTATGAAAGCCAGTTGCAAGGGTGGCGCACTGCGCTGAGCGACAAAGCTGATATCATGCTTTACGGTTGCGATGTTGCTGCGGGTGACGGGGCTAATTTTGTCGATCGCCTTTCGGAGTTAACCGGCGCTGATATTGCGGCATCTAGCGATCGCACTGGCCGCGGCGGTAACTGGAATTTGGAGTTTACCAAGGGTGATATTGAAGCACCCAGTGCCTTGACTTCAGACGCAATGGCGGATTACCAAGGGACTTTAGCGACTGTTACCGTTACCAACGCGTTGGATAGCGGGCCCGGTTCCTTGAGAAGTGCGATCGCCTCTGCAGCAGCCGGCGATACCATTCAATTTGCCTCCAGTCTTGCCAATCAAAAAATCACTCTCACGTCCGGTCAACTTGTCATCAACAAAAACTTGACAATTGATGCAATTGGTGCTAGCAATTTAACCATCAGCGGCAACAACTCTTCGCGGGTAATTTTCACCGAAGGTTCAACCAATGTTACTCTAAAAAACCTGATTGTTGCCAACGGCAAAGTGTCGGGAACCGATCCGAATAACGAGGCGACTAGCAGCGGCGGTGGCATTCAAACAGGCGGTAACAGCACTTTAACTTTAGAAAATTGCCAAGTCAACAATAATGTTGCCGGTTTCGGCGGCGGCGTTTACACGGGTTTCCGCAGCACCACAACAGTCATTAACAGCAAGTTTAGTGGCAATGACGGTTCTTTGGCTAGCAATACCGAACGCGGCGGCGGGGCGATCGCCACTAAAAGCGGCGGTTCTCTGACTATCAAAGATAGCGAATTTACCAACAACAAAGGCAGCTACGGCGGAGCTGTGAATAACCTGTTGGGCAGCATGACGATCGAAAACTCTAAATTCACTGGCAACCGCACAGATAAAGGCGTTGGCGGGGCAGTTTACGTCGATGGCGCTAGCGAATTAACTAACGATGCGATCGGTGGCAACATCATTATTCGCAACAGTGTTTTCGACGGCAATATCGGGACAGGAGAAGGAGGTGGAGCCTTTCTGTTTGGTTATTCCCAAGATAAAGTTGCCTTAGAAAATAGCACTTTTATCAACAACAAAGCTGTAAAAAATGCAGCGGGTCAAGGAGGTTCTGGCGGCGGAGTTCGCCACGGTAATGTCGATTTAACCGTGACAAATACCACCTTTGCCAACAACACAGCCGATGATAACGGCGGCGGCTTGTGGTTTGGAGAAGAGGGCAACATCAGCGTTGTTAACAGTACATTTTCCGGCAACACCGCTGCTAAACAGGGTGGAGGAATGGTTGTCGGCAACAAAGATGCCTTTTCGACTAACATCGTCAATTCGACTTTTGCCAAGAATACCGCTGGGGAGTATTCGGGAGGTATTGCGACTTTTGGAAATCAGCCAATTACTGTCAAGAATTCGATTTTTGATAGCAATACGGCTGGTAATCCTTATAAAGTTAAGCAGCAAACCGGGCGGGCATTAACCGACGGGGGAAATAATCTGCAATTTCCCGCTAAACTGACGACGGGCGATCCTAACGACAATAATGTGACGGCAAATGTGACGATCGCCGATCCGAAACTTGGCCCTTTGCAAAATATTAACGGCGCTTTCGTGCTGCCGCTGTTAGCAGGAAGTCCCGCCATTGATACCGGTACTGGTGCGGGCGCGCCAGCTAAGGATCAGCGCGGTGTGACTCGCCCGGCTGATGGTGATGGTAACGGCAGTGCGATCGTCGATATCGGCGCTTTTGAATTCACAACTACAGTCACGCCGACACCGACTCCCACACCAACTCCGACACCAGCGCCGACTCCGACGCCCACACCAGCGCCGACTCCGACGCCCACACCAGCGCCGACTCCGACGCCCACACCCGCACCCACACCAACTCCGACACCAGCGCCGACTCCGACGCCCACACCAGCGCCGACTCCGACGCCCACACCAGCGCCGAC
>NZ_JAUBUN010000098.1:0-348 GCF_036702665.1 Microcoleus sp. Aus8_D2 | reverse complement strand
TCCGACGCCCACACCAGCACCCACACCAACTCCGACACCAGCGCCGACTCCGACGCCCACACCAGCGCCGACTCCAACTCCGACACCCGCACCCACTCCAACTCCAACTCCCATACCGGGCACAGATAATTGTTTGCTCGATCGAGTCAGCGCCCCGGAATTAAACTCTGCTACCATTACTCCCAACCCCGTCCAAAAAACTTTCAACGGGGGTAACACTGCCGATTTCATCATGGGTGGCAGCACCAGCGAGTCGATTAACGGACTTGCCGGCAACGACACTATCTACGGCATGGGCGGCAATGACAACATTGACGGCGGTGCAGATAATGACTTGCTTTTCGGCAA
>NZ_JAUBUN010000097.1:0-3452 GCF_036702665.1 Microcoleus sp. Aus8_D2 | reverse complement strand
GCCTCTGAAGCTATTATGTCGCTTCTGCAAAAAATCGATGGAACCGCACCTATCGGGTAAAGTTTTGTTGTAGCATATTTACACTTAGTCCGCGCCTTTACCCCCCCTTAATAAGGGGGGCAAAACGTAATTATTAATATTAATGATTAATATTAATAGCAATAAGTGAATGAGCGAGGAAAGGTCGATCGTAAAATAGACACAAAAAAACCACCTTCTTAGGGGTGGCTTGGTTTTAAGGAAGATGACTTAGACTTCAACGAGCTCAACCGATTCATCGATACCCAGGTAATACCTCAAGATAACGTCCACACTGTTACCGCAGGCGTGAGCGAGTAACATCAATGCAGATGTATCACTTTTATTAGCCCAAGCTGTAAGGGTAATGTAAGTATGCCTGGTATGGTAAGGGGGGAGGTATTGAGATATTTTTCCTTCTTCTGCTAGGCGCGTCACTACGCCGGGGTAGTGATAAACCTTGCCGGAGGTTTTCTTGTCAATAAACCCTAGCCAGACATTACTTTGTTGATAGGATGTATAACACCCCCCGTCAGTTTGTTGAAAAACCAAATCATTTACCCTTGCATCTAGAGGTTTAGTGCGAGTTAAAAGTTGACCTAGTTTAGTCGTCAACCGGATCATCCTAACTTCTTTTGTTTTGGTGCATTGTATCTTTTTTATTCGGCCTACATAACTTTTGCTAAAGACGATAACACCACTACTGAACTTAATGTCACCCCACGTTAAAGCAAAAGCTTCGCCGGGGCGACAGCCTGTTAGGAACAGGAATTCAATCAAAGGTGCAATTTGACGCTCGTTAGATTTAGGTGACTCATAAAACGCGCTGAGAATAATATCACGTTCATTCTTAGTAAATGAACGCTTGTCATTCTCAGCCTCGATCGTGCCATTTTTGTCTACTGCTTCCCACCATTGAATTACCTCACCATCTGTTGTAACAGTGGGGTTATACTTCTCTCTTGTGTCAGGCAAAACCTGTTTCCAAAGTTGATGGAAGGGATTAGTAGCAATCTTTGTTTTGCCTGATGATTGAGTGCGTAAAAATGCTTCATTAAGCGCCTGGAAAAGTGCAGCCACTTTTTTCTTAGCAAATGGTGCTGCCAGTAGTTTTTCAGTAACTTCGTTACAGTTTATTGGCAATTGCCAGACACCCGTACCGATATCGTCACAAGCTCGTGCTTTAGGGTTCCATTTTAATCCTTTAAGGATATTGGTGTAATAAACCCGATAGCTTGCATAAAAGGTACTAGGTTCCACTGTTGTGATCTTCCAAACTAGGTATTCCTCCCACATCTGACCCACGGTCATTTCGGGTTCAGGTTGTACCGTACCAGGCAGTTGAAGTACATCAGCTAGTTTAGCATATTTGCCCCCTCCCAAGCCATATTTAGCAAGGGTGGGGTCAAATAGCTTTTCCCACTCTGGATGGTCTAAATCAGCTTCCATTGCGATCGCCAATTGCGTCGCCCGCTTCCAGTCCTCTGGTGTATCAGAGTAGCCATATTTGCCTATTCCTAAGCACTTAGGCTTACCCTTGAGTGATTTACCGTCTAGTAGCTCCCACAGGGTGCTATGGCGCTTGGGGAAGCGCAAGGCGAGTGACCCTTTGTCAGAGTAAACAGATACATCACAAGCGGACTGTACTTTGTTCTGAGCTTTCATGGCGTTTCTCCTGAAACTATTGATTTGTCAAGGTTCGGGTTTTTCTAGATTTATTCTAGATTACTCTCATCTGGCTCTTAGTATTAATCATTATAAATAATAGCTGTAACTAGCATAGCATATTTCGGATCAAGTTTAAAAAATCTTCAACATAACTGATCGAGACTGGTCGAAAGTCGGCGGCCCAGCAGGCCCGATTAAGGTCATTAACAGACCTGAAATTAGCGGTACTCACCAAACTTTCAAAGAACAAGTGCTCGGAGGTGGTAGTTTTGGTACCGGGCCAAATTTTAGTACGCTCGATCGAGATCCGACAACTCCGCTGCTGCAAGCTTTAGGCAACAACGGCATCGGCTATGCCACTTTCGCTCAAGTTGTCAATCAGAAAACGGTGCGAGTTGTACCCGTAGACGCTGCGACGCCGGAAGCCCCCAATTATCGCTATCAGCGCCAGTTGTACTACGCTTACAAAAATCCCCCCAGCCAAGCGGTTAAGGATTTCTTGGGTTACGCGACTTCCGACGAAGGAAAAAAAGCGATGCTGGCCGGAAATTAACTGGACTTAGTTCGCCCTAAACTCTCGCGGGTGTGTGGCTGCGGGAATTTTCGCGACTATGTGAACAGTCCTCAAGGCAGAAACCGGGTTTTTTACGAAAATAGTGGTTTATAGGCTTTAATATCGGTAAAAAACCCGGTTTCTTGGGTCGGAGTGCATCCAGAACTATGTTAATTTTTAAGAGCTGAGCCGATCGGCTAAAATTCGATGTAATTTAAAATCTAAGGTTTTCCGTGAGCAAAAGTCGCGAACCAGTCGAGAGTTTACTTCTCTACTATTTATTCAAGTGGTCAATTGTCAGCCCGATGCTGCACCTTTACTTTCGGGGGCGCATCTACGGTGCAGAAAATGTTCCAGCAGAAGGGCCATTTGTGGTAGTCAGCAATCACGCCAGCGATTTTGACCCGCCGATTTTGTCTAGTTCCATGAGGCGGCCGGTGGCATTTATGGCGAAGGAAGAGTTATTTAAAGTTCCTATTTTGAAACAGGCAATTACGCTTTATGGTGCCTATCCAGTGAAGCGGGAAAGTGCCGATCGCAGTGCAATTCGCTCGGCTATCCAGTCTTTGGAAAATGGCTGGGCGACGGGTGTATTTTTGCAGGGAACTCGGACGCCAGACGGTAGAATTACTGACCCGAAATTGGGGGCTGCGCTGATAGCTGCTAAGGCAAAAGCGCCGCTGTTACCTGTTAGTTTGTGGGGAACTCACGCGATCGCGTCGAAGGGTTCGGTAGTGCCGCGTCCAGTGCCGCTGACGGTGCGAATTGGCCAGCTAATTGAGGCACCCGGTTCGTCGGATCGCGAGGAATTGCAAGCGCTGACTCAAAGATGTGCAACTGAGATTAATGCGATGCACGATTTGGGCCGCTGATTCAGCTTGCAGGCTTTTGTACAACTTACATCGGTTCGATCGTTCGGACTTCAGTCCTTCTTTTCTTAGGACTTGCATTCCGAACGATCAAACCTATTTTAGGGCAGTTTCGCAGTCAGGACTTCAGTCCTTCTTTTCTTAGGACTTGCATTCCGAACGATCAAACCTATTTTAGGGCAGTTTCGCAGTCAGGACTTCAGTCCTTCTTTTCTTAGGACTTGCATTCCGAACGATCAAACCTATTTTAGGGCAGTTTCGCAGTCAGGACTTCAGTCCTTCTTTTCTTAGGACTTGCATTCCGAACGATCAAACCTATTTTAGGGCAGTTTCGCAGTCAGGAC
>NZ_JAUBUN010000096.1:136-3462 GCF_036702665.1 Microcoleus sp. Aus8_D2 | reverse complement strand
TCATCAGCAGCGCTACCGACTAGAGTATCATCACCATCAGTGCTTTCGGTAAAGTTTTGACCGTCTTTGACTAATTCAATACCGCTCTCTGGTAACGGTTCTTCGGGATTTGAAGGTGCGCTGGAATCATCTGTTACAGTATTGCGAACAGTAGGGTTGTTAGCTGTCGCCGACTGAATTTGGGTATTTAGAGATGCGCCCGTATTTTCTGCGATCGCCTGCTGAATCGTTTTAGTTCCTGCGGCTACTTGCTGCAAGTCTTTGGCGACTTCACCCTGTTCCACCAGTTGTACGCGGGCTATTTCGGTGGCTGCATCTGAAGGCGAGGAATTGCTGGATGCGATCGCACCAATCCGCTGATTGCCCTCTGCAATAATTTTAGCAACTTCCGGTGCAAGATTCGATGCTGTCTGTGCTTGCAGTTGAGTTGCAGCCGACTGAATGACGGTTTGCAATTGTGCGGGATTGGTTAAATCGACAGCGCCGGATTTAATTTGATTGGCCAGGGTTGAAATCAGGCGATCGGCAATCTCATTCTTAGCAGTAGTTGAAGCACCGCTAATTAAATCAGTTACCAAGACAATGGTATTTTGTACCTGAGCGTGGGCGGCATAAACAGCTAACCCATTCGGATCGTTTTGAGTAATTGCCTCTAGGGCGTCGTAGCTAGTCAAATCAATTCCTGACGACAATCCAAGTCCTGATTTTACCCGATTCTGTGCCTCAGTTACGCCAATTCCTTGCTCGACTAACTCAGTCATTAGAGTAGTTAGCGGAGTGACGACAGTAGCATCTGGCGTGGCAAATAGTGGGGCTTCTTGAGGCAAATTAGTAGAGGTATTGATGCCGTCGGCAATGACAATTCTGCCTTCATCCGGTTCGAGATTGCCGCTGTTATTCTTGTCGAAACTGTCAAGAGTAACATCTAAATCAAAGCTGCCCGAAGCATTAGTAATGCTGAAGGGTTCATTGTCATCTCGTAAACCGTTAAAGTTGCCATCAAAGAAGACAGTCGCTCCGGCCATGTAACCGTTAATTGCTCTGCCTCTGCTGCCAGCACTCGGCCCCACACTAAAATTAGCTAACTGAAATGTGGCAAAGTTCTTATCGTATACTGTTTTGTAGCTGATTCCACAAGGATAAGGGATAGTTATTGAAGGAATGATGGTTCTTCCAAAAACCTTTACTGCTGGAGTTTTTTTCTCGCAGAATTTTGGTAACAATGCTTTTACTTGAGCACCGAGGAAAGCATTAACTTGACCCGTTACATCAAATAGTGCCGAAGGTTTGCTGATGCGGGAAGTAATTTCCGATGTTCGGATTTTTCCGTCGCCGCCTTTTTTGGGCTGGAACTCTCCGATATCTATCAAATCAATGCCCACTTTGCCTTGAATTCCACCTTTGACATAACCCTCGGCCACGCCAACATTCAACCCTGCACCTACGGCAATGCTAGCATCAAGTGTAAGTTCGTCAACATCTGGCCCAGTACCGTCAGCATTCAGGCGATCGCTCACATAAAATCCATCCAAAACTTTGTCCGCAGAACCCGTAGCAAAATTAGATTTTTTCCACTCACTCAATCCATAGGTATCGTACCCAAATCCTAAATGAGCTGAAGCACTAAACTTGCCTTGCAGTAAACCCTGGATCGGCCCCCAGATCGGGAAATTTTTCTGAATGTTAAAATCAAATCCCAGTTTGGGCATATTGTAGGTAAAGAGGGGAACATCCGGTTTACCTAACAGCAATTGAATCGCGGTTGTTGGCTTGGTCAGAAGTGGTAAATCAAAACCTTCAAGATCTTTTAAAGCATTTAAGAATTCTTTGGTCTTGCCGCTCGTTTTGGAATTAATTTGTTGGTAAGCAGTTTGTTGTGCAGCACCTTTTTGAACGGGGACAGCATTCTGAAGATTGGCATTTGCCTTAGAAACATCTATCGCCCCCAGACTGTAGGAACCTAAGTCGATTTTATCGGGAGAGTTGGCTATTTGGTTGGCCAAATTCACCACTTTATCAACCTTGGTAACTCCATCTAAAAAGCGAGTATCGATATCGCGGTTCGCTATTTTTGCGGCCAGTTCTAATACCGATACCTTGCCATCCTTATTTTTATCAAACGGCCCAGCTATCCCAAGTTTTGAAAGTAACTTGGTGTCGGTATTCAAGAAATTAATAACTGGTCGGAATGGTTTAATGACATCAGAAATTTTACCCACAACTGGTTTAGCAAATTTATTGACAAATGTGCCTAAATCTAGTTGAGTATTGTTGAATTCAACAGTGGGTTGTTGCGGCCCGGTTAATTGACCGTTGGCGTAATTTAAGATCGGCCAATTGACTGCTAAGTCGAAGTTGTAGGAGGGGAATGCAGCATTGCCTTGGATGCTGGTCTTTGCTTGCAAGCCGAGATTGGCATTGCTCTTTAAGCTGGCATTGAATAAGTCTTTGAACTGATAGCTGCCTTGCAGTTCTGGCAGGGTGAGGCGAGAGCCATCATTGGGGCCACCAAGATTGTCTAAGTCTTTCAGCTTGACTTCCAGGTTGGCATCGACTTTAGTCGGTTTTTTGGGATCGTTGGCGAGGTCTACTTGGAAAAATCCTAAGTTGCCTTTAGCCTTGAATTGATTATCTAGACCCAAGTCAATGTTGGCTGTTAACTTTGTTTTGTCGGTATCTATGTAGCAGCCAAACTGTTTACTGACACCAACTCCTAGGGATAAGTTGTAGTTGTATTTTGATTGAGCTTTCCCATCTACTTCCAAGCTTAAAGCCGGGACTCCTAGGTTTTTTGAGAGGTTGACATTGGGCAACTGATATTGTTTGCCAAGGGTAATTAGCAAGGTGCTTTCATCAGCATTGGAATTCCCTGTTAGGGCGACGGTGAAGTCTGGGCCAAGTGCTGTGCGGATGCTACTTTCTAACTGACTTATTGTTTGATTTGCCCCATTTTTAACTGCATCGACTAGCTTAGTCTTGAAGTTGGTAATAAAATCTGGGGCAATGTTCTTGAGAGGGCCGATAATGGGTAGGTTAACTGCCTGTAATTGGTTGTCAAGAATTTTCTGAATTTGATCCAATCCAGCTTCTACACCGCACCAATTATTCTGTGCGCCTGTGGTGACTGATGGTGTTGGTGTTGGTCTGACAGGCGTTGGCGTTGGCGTGACTGGTGTGGGGGTTGGTGTTGGCTGGGTTGGTGTTGGCTGGGTTGGTGTTGGCTGGGTTGGCGTGGGCTGGGTTGGTGTTGGCTGGGTTGGTGTTGGCTGGGTTGGTGTTGGCTGGGTTGGTGTTGGCTGGGTTGGTGTTGGCTGGGTTGGTGTTGG
>NZ_JAUBUN010000095.1:0-4039 GCF_036702665.1 Microcoleus sp. Aus8_D2 | reverse complement strand
ACACTGACTGGCAAGTGCCTGACCGCAAAGGCAATTGTTTTCCGCTGTCAGTACGATCGTACCCAAGTACCGGAAAAGTTTTTCCACTGTCGGTGCGATCGTACCCAAGTACCGGAAAAATTTTTCCGCTGCCGATACAATCGCCGACGGCAACAACAATTCATCACAAGGAGCCCAAAAACACATGGACTCAAGCGAAACTGTTTCGACAGTTCCAACACCAGAGAAATTTTCCGCTTCTGGTGCAATCAGTTCCGCACACCGGAAAAAATTTTCCGCTTCTGGTGCGATCGACTCAATTTGACAATCTTCAAAACTCCACAAGCACCAAGCATGACGAAAATCTTCAATTGATTCGTAGTCATCTGGATCGGGTGGCTCGCTAACGTCCCACTCAAACAAGCTTAACTGACCGCTAGCATCTGCCTTGTGAAAAACTTCGCCGAAATCTGTGGAGTTCCACGCATCAGCAACAGTCAAGCCTACAATCGGCTCCTGGACGCGATCGACACCGGAGGTATTTTCCACCGCTGACTCGATCGGCTCCTGGACGCGATCGATACCAGGAATATTTTCGACTGGCAGTTCGATCGGCTCCTGGACGCAATCGACACCAAGAATATTTTCGACTGGCAGTTCGATCAGCTCCTGGACGCGATCGATACCGGGAGAATTTTCAGCAATTAACTCGCTTGGGTCATGAACCCAACCATGCCTAGCAAAACGTTCAGCCTGTCTAAAAGCCCGCTTCTGAGCAGTTTCAGCCATACCACGCTTGGACACCGAATAATAATGTTTTTCGGTTATTTGTTCAAGTGCCTCTTCTACTTGAACGTCAGAAAGACCTTTGTGCTCCCCCAACTCGAAAAACCGCAAAAATGGGTTGGAAGCAGCTTCAACAGATATACCCAAAAAAGCAGCTCGCTCAAAAATAGCAGCTTCCCAAGTCTCAACCTTTCGCCGATCGCCGTTCGGTTCGGCTCCAATGTCAAGGGCAACAGTTTTTAGCTCTATAAGTCTCTTACTCATGTGTAAAAAAGGGGCTGAGTAGAAGCCCCAGGGAGAACGTTACAGGGTATGCAAATTGCATCTGTACTTATAATAAGTCAATACAAAGACTTATGTCAATACACAGACCTAAAATTAAATTGAAGAATTTTCTGAATCCTCTTCGTAAAATAAAAAGTCCCCAGGCTGTAATTTGAACTTTTTGCAAATAATCTCAAGTGTTTCAGGTCGAGGGACCCAACACGGATCGTTAATTTTCAAAGACGTTGCCTGACCCAGACCGCTTAATTTTCGGAACCTATAAGCAGTTAAGGGTTTCTGAAAACGCTCTTCGAGAATTTTTTTTAACTGATTTTTCACTGGCATTTTCATAGATACAACTCATTATAAGTCCGCACATTGACTTGCGTCAGTATATAGACTTAAAATAGTTGAAGATAAAGAACAAGTATCAGACCTCGAATTAGAACCCCTAGGTCTGTCCTTTGACTTATTTTCTCAGGAAAACGAACGAATCCTCATGATCAGCCCCCGCACCACCGAAGAAAACGCATAGCCACGCTGCCGGGTGGGACAACGGCAGTTTTACTTGTACCACCATGCAAATAACCTACCCCCAAGAAAACTGGAACCCAAAGTTGGGCAAACCTTGTGAGAAACAGCACAGTCGCTTTCCCGTATCCGACCCTGACGGCCTCTTGGACGATGACGATGAAGACATCGAACAATACCGCTATCGGTGGGAAAGCAATTACCACCACGAAAACATAGACAATTACACCGGTGAAGCCAAACTCGATCGATTTGAAGACCCAGAAGAGCTCCGTTGCACCTACAAAGAAACCTAGTCCGCTGGCAACACTGGGCTGGCGAAAATGCTAAAAAAGTTGACCCAAGCCAATCAAAGTGGTGCGACAGCCGGGAAAAACCGGCAATAATTCCACAACTCAAGCTACACATAGATACTCCTCGCATAAGAGCAAAACCTATGTGTAGCAAGCAATAAAGCTCTCACAGCCGTCAGCTTCCATCTGTAACAAACGACATAGATGAATAAAACCTACCCACCATCCGTCCACAAACAGATCGGTCTATTCCTCCAGTACAGAAGCGGCAAACAAATAGTTGAACGCTACTTAAAAATAATAAACAGCCCCGAGTATCTAGAACGGTCAGGTGCATACAAAACCCGCAAACGCAAAACCTCATGCAGCAACTAGAACTGTTCCCTAGCCCAACGCCAGCGCCGCTATATAAAGCCGGTGACTGGGTAAAAACCAAACGCAAGCCAACAGTCGCAGCGTGGGTTAAGCGCGGCGAGATTTTCCGAATCAACGCTGTACACCCAATCGACGGCAGTATCCAATTCTGGAACCCACATATTAATCAGTGGGATTTTTTGTATCCAGATGAAGTTAAAACTTGCCCAACACCAACTGATGTCGAGCCTGTTGTGGAAAATCTGGAAACTTCACCGACAGTCGAGGCTGTTGTGGAGAATCTGGAAACTTCACCGACAGTCGAGCCTGTTGTGGAGAATCTGGAAACTTCACCGACAGTCGAGCCTGTTGTGGAAAATCTGGAAACTTCACCGACAGTCGAGCCTGTTGTGGAAAATCTGGAAACTTCACCGACAGTCGAGCCTGTTGTGGAAAATCTGGAAACTTCATCTAGCGGCTGGTTAGACTTCCACTACAAAGTCCGCATCGACAGCAAACAACACTCAATCCGCCAAAAGCAAGATAAATGCACCGGGCCCTACTACACCTACCGCTGGCTAGAAGGCAAAAAACAGCGGGCTAAATACATCCCAGGTAAAAAAATGGGGGAGGTTTATCGGGCGATCGCCATAGGGCAACCAGTCAACGAAATCTTAAAAATCATCTCCAAACCAAGCAGGCTAGAAAAAATCTTAAAGAAATGAACCACAAAATTTCAGAACTCCAAATGCGATACGAACTGGCAAGCCGACAACCAATTTACGATCGCATGAAAGCAATAAATGTAAAACCAGTGAAGCGAGGAGAAATATCTAGCGAGTCACTAGACAAACTAGACAAGCTAGACAAATTCTTGAAAAACAACCCAGGCGCAAATCTGGCAGACTTTCCGAAAGACGCAGAAGCTATCACCCCAACTAAATTAGACTTGCCTACCAGACAAGTAGATTCGCCTACCAGACAAGTAGACAATTTCAACGAAACGCTGCAACTCGTAAAAGCGATCGCCCGACACTTCAATCAAGACCCACTAGCCAAATACAAGGCACTAGAATATGCCGCCAATCACGTGTTGCTGCTGCCAACATCCAAAGTGACAGAACTAATTGGGACAAAACCTCGGAAAAGGCACTTTCAATGGGGTACGTTCATTTTCAACAAAAGGCCAAAGGTGAAACTAGGCAGAGAAGCAGCGTGGAACGTTCAAATGGTCGCAAACGCATTCAGACCACAAACATAAATCACACACCACATACCCGCAACTGACGACCGCTTCGCTAATTTTTCGGCATCAACTTCGCCGGCCGAAAGCAATTACGCTTTCCACCAATCCCTGCACCGACGAAGCTGCTACTCGAAAAATTCCGCCAGTTGCTAGAAATTTCACAAAAAAGCAAGAAAGCGATCCAAAACCTCAAGTTGTTTTTTATAACAATCACGCTCGGCTTCAAGACTCTCAATCCGGCAAGATAACTCCTGTGTGATTTCGCGAAGCTTCCTAATCAAAATACGATCGCGCTTAAACAACTGCCTATAAGTGTCTTGCTTTTTAAATTGTCTGTAAGTTGGGTTGGTCATAATATCACCTTTTGTGTTTTTTTGGGTTGTATACCGGGTATTACTCAACCCGGTTATTTTTGACATCACGTCACCTTGCCTGCGGCGCCACAAACTCTGGCTGTCGCGGCCGGGGGCAGGCCATACGAGCTAACCCCCCCCGGCCCGCGTTCTCATTCGATCGCCAACTAATTTTAGATTTGAGATTTAGGATTTTTACCATCTTGCAGTCCGCGCATTACAGCCCACCATAT
>NZ_JAUBUN010000094.1:0-4347 GCF_036702665.1 Microcoleus sp. Aus8_D2 | reverse complement strand
CAACTTTTGCCTCAACCTCTGGGGGAATTGGTGGTAGCTCAGACTGGCGGTAGGTAAATGTTTTCATGCTTGTCCTTTGATTAAGATGAATCCGACACGCGGTCGGATCTAATGCCCGATCGCACGCTGCCTTTAAAAACAACGTCCAAGTCATCCAATACTGCCTGTTGTTCCGCCGTGTATTCCTCCTTAGCCTCCTCGTCATGCGACACTTCAAGACAATGACAATCTTCCGACTCAACCTGCTCATCCGATCGCTCTAGATAGCGTTCTGCCAGAATCTCCTCAATCAACTGCTGCTGTGAAATCCCCCTATCGCGGGCTTCGTCGGCTAGATTCTGCTTAAATTTCTTGATTTTGACCGTAGTTGGTTTCTCATATTCCTGACCATCAGCGACGGATTGAACGTGAGTTGCAGTTATTCGATTAGCAGGGGCGGTGCGGATAACTTCCTCCCACTTTTGAGCCACAGTTTCCCCAGCAGGCTCACCGAAATCTGTCGAATTTCCTAAAAATTTCGCTAGGGGCAAAGCTTGCGCGATACAAGTAGGCAGTCGGGAGAATCCTTGGTTAATTAGTTCAATGGTCACGGATGCAGCTTTGATTATGCTCCTTCCGTAAGCAGCGCTGCCGATGGGCGAGGCTTTGCAAAAAGCGTCAAAATCTATTCTCCAATTATTGTTACCGACAGCTAACTTCAGCCGGACTAAATGGAGGGCTAATCCTTGTCGCACATAGGCTAAAGAATCGCTCAAAATGCAGTTTTCCCAGTAGGGTAAATCACTTTTGTCTGCGGTGTCAGCGTGCCAAAATTCGTGCCAATAATCGTAGAGGCTGGCAAGGTGCAAATTGGCTGGTTCGTCAAATTGTGGTTGATGCTGCAACCAAGGTTTGACGTATCGAAAGAATGAGGTTGTCATGCTAGTTAAGAAACTGGGACAGGTTGAGAGATAGTTGCTGGCGGTCGTAGGCGTCATCCAGGAGCGGAATATCAACCGCTCCTGGATGACGCCTACTCATCTAAAAAGTCTGAGTCAGGAGCGAGTTCCATGGTTAAAATTCGGATTCGCTGCCGAGAACTTCGACTTGAGACGCTGGCGCATATTGCCGTAAAAATTTCTCATCAAGTGTCAGTCGGTTCGCGGTTGGATCTACTCCCAGCCGCCTCAAGAAAAACTTCAAGTCTTCATAATGCTTGGTAGCTTGCTCAATGTCTTTAACAAGCGCTTCGAGAGTTTGGGTTTTCTCTTGTATTTGATCCTCCAACTGATGGCAATTGTCGGCTAAACGGTTTTGACCGTCGAGTTCCGCAATTAAATTATCAATCTGAATTTTCAGAGATTCATAGCCATCCGCGAGGTTGTCTACTTCGCTGCTAACTTCGATTTTTCCGCCTCTTTCGAGTCGCTCCCATTTGTGTTTTTTGTAAAGGGGGACAGATATTTTCAAGAAAGTCATGTTTTGTTGCTTGTTTGTTAGTGGTTGAGCGAGGAAGCGATCGTCTTAAGAGACGTTAGGGCGATCGCAATGTTTGCATTAACGGGAGATAAGTTGTTCTAGCTCTATGCAAGCGGTCTGTTGCTACATCGCATCACCTCCCGGTGGATCTCGTGCGCTCAAGAGTGTGGCCCTCTCCCAGTAGGGTAAATCGTCTCTAAAAGTTGTCATATTTAAGAAGCTGCGGGAAACAGGTTGAGAGATAGTTGCTGGCCCAATGGCTCAGGAGTTTGAGCTGTTTTTGCCCTCTTGCCTGCTTGTTTCTTCGCAGGTTCCGAGCCAAGTTTGGTCGCTTGAGGGAGTGGGGCCCGAAATTCTTTCTCGATCGCCAGATTCCGCAGTTCTTGCTCTGCCAAAATCGCCCGCATCAAACTGCGCTTGCAGGAGCTGCCGGGGATTGAAAAAATACCCATGTCCCGGGCAATCTTCTTGAGCTTGAAAGGGGAGAACGATCGCAGTTGGTCTTGAGTCCAATTCGTTCGCGCCGGCGCGGGTTGCTTGCGTACCCAAACGTCACAACCGCTGCCCTTAACCCAAGTGGTAAACCTCGTTTTTTTCCACGACCCCACAGGAGCGGGGTAGTCCCAGTAATGAAATTTCTCCTCGACCAACAAATCGCAATCGAAATAAACGAAGCCGCCAATCTTGGGTCGCTCAATTTTGGCTCTGAGCTTGCCTTTTTTGGAGGTGTAGATGTCGGCGATGGTGCCGAGGGGGCGCAAATCTGAGCGGTGACCGACCTGCATTCCGATCGCGAGTTTGGGATGCCTGCCGTCACCTCGATTGGGTGGCTGCTCGTCGTTGAAGGTAGCTGTAATGTTCGGGGCTGGCGGCGCAATGTTCGGAGCAATTTTGTGCCCAATGGCTTGGAGGTACTCAACGATGGCGTCCGACACTAATTCAGGTGGCTGATGTGATAGAACTCCCCCTGCACCTCCCGAATCAGGCCTGCTTTCTTCCAAAAGGCGATCGCCCTTTTTGCTTCCCAATCCTTCATTTTGGTTATCGCCGCCAGTTCCATGAAGTTCGGCGCTATTGTCGCATCCTGAAGGTAGTCCAGCAGCGATCGCAATTTCATCCGCTCCAGCCGGCTCGGCACAAGTTCCTGCAACTGCATCATTGTTTTCATCAGATTTTTCAAAAACTTCCTTGATTTGGTCTTCCAAAAGCCAGCGGTCGTAGGCGTCGTGAAAGTCTGTCATCAGGGGGTAGTCGTCCGGGTCTGGTGGCTCGTTCGTGTCCCACTCAAGCAGGTTGAGTTGTCCCCCTGGTTCGACTGCGTGGAGCACTTCGCCGAAATCTGCGGGGTTCCACCTGTCGGTGTCAGTCCAGGGGCGATGGAATTCGCGATCGACATTGAGGGAATTTTCGACTGCGGGCAACCAACTTTCGGGCCATTCAGGATACACAGGCTCTCCGAAAGTCTTCTTATCTACAGCCTCTTCCATCACAGCTTCAATAGCCAGAAAACGCCTAGAGCCAACATAAACAAACCGATCGCAAGCGGTGGATTCGACTTCGACACCGGGGGGATTGCTGGCCGCTTGTGAGTTCGCCATTGGACTAGCTTCTGCCTCACTTTCGGCTGCTGGTACGATCGGCTTAACAGCCGGCTGCGGGTAAACGATGCGGCCAAATTTGGACTCGATCGGCGGCTTCTGAGCTCGATCTACTTCAAAAGGGCGCACATCTTCAAAAGGATGACGGATCGAAGGTTCGGCGTACTCGCAGTGAGTACAGTGAGTTTCCCAAACAGTCTCCCGACCGGGACAAACAGCGTACAACCCGCCAACAGTTCCACAGCGCGGGCAATTGAGATAATCCGTATTCGCGATCGGCTCGGTAGCTTCAATTTCGATACCGGGGGAAGCGGCCAAAGTGTCGGAATTTTCGGGCAACGCCGGGGCTTGAGTTTCGACACCGGGGATATTTTCGTCAGGCTCTTCGACATTGACCTCGAAAGCCGGCTCAGTTTTTGGTAAAAATGCCAACACGATTCCGGCTTCCCAGCAGCGCTCTAGAAAGCTAACCCAGCTCTGGCGCTGGCGTCTGTCGCCTTGATAGTAAATTCCGTTCTTGTACGCTATTTCCAAGCTCAGCTCGGCCATAGCCTTGAGCTCTTTGAGCGTTTTGGTGGTTAGGTCTTGCATAGGTTTTGAGGGGGTAGGAAAAGGCGAGGGAGAAGCTCGCCCCCCACGTTTAGGATATGCAGTGCAGTCTGTCATCTTTGCAAAGATGATATTTTTAAAGTATCATCTCTGCAAAGATGCGTCAACATCTTTGCAAAGATATTGCTATTTTGGAGATGCAGTTATGACTGAAACCCATGCCAAAAGCCAAACACAGACCTCATGGCGAGACGAAAGTGACGAGGGGATACGGATTGACACCGACAGCGGTCAAAATGCTGGACGAGCTGGCGAAGGAGTTTGGCCTGTCGGCCTCGAACTTCATAGAGAAAATTGCTCGGAGGGAAATTACGGTAACGACCCCCTTGGGGGAATTCTCGACCAACTGATCGAGGACGCGCAAAAGCAGTTGGTCAAATCTCAGGAGTGTATTGTTTGGTACCAGTCGGAAGCAAAGGAAGTCCGAGATAAGCTTGAAAACCTAAGGAAATTAAGGGAACTCAGACAGAAGGAACTCCAGCAAGTTCCGACAACTGAAGAGCTCCAAGAGCGCTCCTGAAGCGCACAGACCAGCATCCAAATCGGGTGCTGGCTTTTTGCGTTTAAGCACTATATCCGCAACCAAAGCTACACATAAACGCCCATCCCATGAGAGCAGCATTTATGTGTAGCAAGCAATAGCGACGCACCGCGGTGCAGCTTCAATCTGTAACAAACTAGA
>NZ_JAUBUN010000093.1:0-4352 GCF_036702665.1 Microcoleus sp. Aus8_D2 | reverse complement strand
AGGGTCGGGCGTGCTGGAAGTAGCCTATCCTCATCCGGGCTCCAGCCGAGTTCCAGCACTTTGTAAATTGCTGATTCCTTGTCAAACAATTCTTGGATCTGCCTCGCCACCTCGATCGCCATCTTGGTCAATCCCTCTTTATCCAACACCGATGGATGGCGAGTGGCTAGTTGGATGTGGCTGATGATGGCGATCGCCGCCAGTGGTGGAAGTTGGATCGGGGCGGGCGGCGCATTTTCTAGTTCTGCCAGTTCGACAGCATATTGTTTCAGGTCTGGGTAATTAGTCATTAGTCTTGACTGCCTCCTTGAAGTCTTTGCCTGCACAGAAAACCGGCACTACGGTTGCTGGAAGCTTCATCGCCTCACCGGTTTTGGGATTGCGGCCGTCGCGGGCTGCTCTGTCGCGCTTCTCAAAAGAGCCAAATCCGACCAGCATGACTTTATCTCCGCTGGCAACGGTTTCGATTATGGTTTCTAGAAGTGCGTCTAGGAAGGCGCTTGTATCTTTCTGGGTGGCTGAGGTTTTGGCGACCACAGCATGAATTAGTTCGGTTTTGTTCATTGGTGCTTTAACGCAAAAGTCTAGTTTGTTACATATTGAAGCTGCGCCGTGATGTGTCGCTATTGCTTGCTACACATAAATGTTGCTCTCATGAGATGGGCGTTTATGTGTAGCTTTAGTTGTGGGCATAGTGCTTAAACGCAAAAAGCCAGCACCCGATTTGGATGCTGGATTTGCTTATACTGCTTCCCCCAAGAGAAAAAGTATTTCTTGTTCTAGCAGCTTCATTTGATCTAAAACTTGATCGTGGTGCTCTTTTGCTGCCTTCAGTCTCGCCTGAAGCCTTTCTTCATGAGCCTCAACATATGCCAGGTGAGAGTGCTGCAACTCTCTCACTTGGCTGAGTATTTTCCCAAAACTTGCCTCTCCTCTGTTGACAGAGCCTTTCGAGTCTCTATATATCCCCGTGCAATCTCCTTCAGAAGATCTGTTCGTGATTTCATTCCCATCGCTTTCGCTTTGTCTTCCAGCGCCCCCCAGTCCTCCTCTTCGAGGCGAACTGTGGCGTTGATTTTCTTTTTGCCCTGATTTGCCATAGCTTCCAGCCATATTAAAAATTTCCTCAATTATTGCACGTGCTACCTTGACAGTTATTTTAGCACGTGCAATCATTATATCAATGACTGCACGTGCAGTCATTAGACCATGCATACCCTAAACGTGGGGGGCGAGCTTCTCCCTCGCCTTTTCCTACCCCCCTCAAAACCTATGCAAGACCTAACCACCAAAACGCTCAAAGAGCTCAAGGCTATGGCCGAGCCGAGCTTGGAAATAGCGTACAAGAACGGAATTTACTATCAAGGCGACAGACGCCAGCGCCAGAGCTGGGTTAGCTTTCTAGAGCGCTGCTGGGAAGCCGGAATCGTGTCGGCATTTTTACCAAAAACTGAGCCGGCTTTCGAGGTCAATGTCGAAGAGCCTGACGAAAATATCCCCGTTGTCGAAACTCAAGCCCAGGCATTGCCCGAAAGTTCCGACACTTTGGCCGCTTCCCCCGGTATCGAAATTGAAGCCCAGGAGCCTCACGAAAATATTCCCGGTGTCGATCGCCCTATCGGATTTCAGGATATTGTCGATCTTCTGTCTTCTCGCGGGGCTGATTCCTTCGCCATCGGCGGGTCTGTCAAAATGGGCAACTCGGCCCGTCTAGTTAGAACTACCAACGACTCATTTGTTCTTTTCGTTGAGGAGGAGGTCGCGCCGATCAAAGTTCAAGCCCAGGAGCCGATCGAACCGCTGGCGGAAAAAACCCCCGGTATCGAACAGGTTGAAAAGGCGATCGAATCTCAAGCCCTGGAGCCTCACGAATCCAAGTTTGGCCGCATCGTTTATCCCCGCGCTCAGAAGCCGATCGCACCAGCGGTCGAAAGCGAGTCAGAAGTGAGTCAGATGGCGATCGCACAAGTGGCCAGCAATTCCCCCGGTGTCGAAGTCGAATTCACCGCTCGCGATCGGTTTGTTTCTGTTGGCTCTAGGCGTTTTCTGGCTCTTGAACCTGTGATGAAGGAGGCTGTCGATCTGAAGACTTTCGGAGAGCCTGTGTATCCCGAATGGCCTGAATGTTGGTTGCCCGCAGCCGAAAATTCCCTCAATGTCGATCGCGTCCAGGAGCCGATCGAAATCGGAGTTGAGCCAAAAACTGAGCCGACATTGATGTCCGAACCTGCATCGGCGATCGAAGAAAATATCCTCGGTGTCGATCGCGTCCAGGAGTTAGGTCTTAGATTGTCTGACAGGTTCCTCAGCCTTTACGCGCCGCCTAATTTCAGCAGAGCTTACGAATCCGAACCCGATGGGCAACTGAAATTGCTAGAGCGAGTGACTGACCCAGACTATTACGAACCGCCTGACCCAGACCACTACAGTACCCTAGCTGAATTTTGGGCTGTCTCCAGCGCTTGGGACGCAGCTTTTCCCGACAGTGTTGAACAATTTCGGGACTTAGATATTCAACAACAAAACAATGATGATGCAGTTACAGGAACTTGTGCCGAGCCGGCTGGAGCGGATGAAATTGCGATCGCTGCTGAACTACCTTCAGGATGCGACAATCGCGCCGAACTTTATGGAACTAGCGGCTATCACCAGGATGAAGGACTGGGAAGCCAAAAGGGCGATCGCCTTCTGGAAGAAAGCGGGGCTGGTTCGGGAAGTGCAAGGGGAGTTTTATCACATCAGCCACCTGAACTAACTCCGAACATTGCGCCGCCAGCCCCGAACATTACAGCTACCTTCAACGACGAGCAGCCACCCAATCGAGGTGACGGCAGGCATCCCAAACTCGCGATCGGAATGCAGGTCTGCCACCGAAGTGATTTGCACCCCCTCGGCACCATCACCGACATCTACACCTCCAAAAGAGGCAAGCTCAGAGCCAAAATTGAGCGACCCAAGATTGGCGGCTTCGTTTATTTCGATTGTGATTTGTTGGTCGAAGAGAAATTTAATTACTGGAGCTACCCAGATCCCATGGGGCCGTGGAAAAAAACTAAATTTACTATTTGGGTTAAGAGCAGCGGTTGCGACGTTTGGGTACGCAAACAACCCGCCCCGGCGCGAACGAGTTGGACTCAAGACCAACTGCGATCGTTATCCCCTTTCCAGCTTAAAAAGATTGCCCGGGACATGGGTATTTTTTCAATCCCCGGCAGCTCCTGCAAGCGCAGTTTGATGCGGGCGATTTTGGTAGAGCAAGAACTGCGGGCGATCGTTCGCGAGAAAGACGCACCTAAACCGTTGGTCGATCGCCCCCCACTCCCTAAATCTGCGAAGAAACAAGCAGCCAAAAAGTCGGGAAAAACAGTCACCGAGCCATTAGGTCAGCAACTATCTCTTAATCTGTTCTCCGCAGCTTACTAATATGACAACTTCCTTCTTTCGATACGTTAAACCTTGGTTGCAATATCAGCCACAGTTTGACGAGCCGGATAACTTGCACCTTGTCAACCTTTACGATTATTGGAGCTTATTTTGGGCTGCCGATACGAAAACCACAAGCGATTTACCCTACTGGGAGTACGAAATTCGCGATAGCTCAATGTCGTACATTCGGCAGGGCTTAGCGCTTCACGCCATCCGCCTCAAGCTATCGTCAGCTAGCAAAAACTGGCGGGTTGATTTTGAAAATTTCTGCAAGAATTCTCCCGTCGGCAGCAGTTCCTATGCCAAGAAAATCATCCAAGCGGCATCCGTGGCGATCGACTTAATCAACCAAGGATTTAGCAAAATACCTAGCTGCATATCCCAAGCTTTGCCGCTCGCTAAATTCTGCTCGTCTCTCACCACTAAAGTCGGCGACATAACGCCATCTGACACCGAACTCTCTCAAAAATGGCAAGAGGTTTTAGATTCGGCTCCTGAGGGCCGCATCACAACCGCGCACGTAAAGGCCGTTACAGATGACGAGCCTCAAGAGAAGCCAACCACAATCAAAATCAAGAAATTTAAGCAGAATTTAGCTGAGGAAGCTCGCGAGAGGGGGATTTCACAGCAGCAGCTAATTGAGGAAATTTTGGCAGAACGCTATCTAGAAAGATCGGATGAGCAGGTTGAGTCGGAAGATTGTCTCGAAGGGCGATCGGATGAGCAGGTTGAGTCGGAAGAAGAGTACACGCCAGAGCAACAGGCAGTATTGGATGACTTGGACGTTGTTTTTGAAGGCAGCGTGCGATCGGGCATTAGATCCGACCGCGTGTCGGATTCATCTTAACTAAGGACAAGCATGAAAACATTTACCTACCGCCAGTCTGAGCTACCACCAATTCCCCCAGAGGTTGAGGCAAAAGTTG
>NZ_JAUBUN010000092.1:0-4453 GCF_036702665.1 Microcoleus sp. Aus8_D2 | reverse complement strand
GCGCGATCGGGCAAATTGCCCGATCGCACTTTTTACCCTACTACTTTTTAAAAGATGACTTATAAGGTTGGCGATCGGGTCAAACTCAAGCGAAAAACTCCTCACGCAGCTTGCCTCAAGAAAGGAGATATTGTCACGATCGACGCTATCCATCCGCAAAATGGAAGTTGCAAGTTCTGGAACGAGCTTACTAAGTCTTGGGGGTATCTCTACCCGGATGAGTTTGTATTGCTTCCTCCCGATAGAGTTGATTCTCCAACCGCTGTAGAGGTTGCCGTTGGAGAATCAAACCCCCCGCACAGCGAAACCGATACTAATACTCAGTTTGAGACGGTTGGAGAATCACCACCCCCGCCCGGTAAAATTGATTCTCCAACCCTTGTAGAGGTCGCCGTTGGAGAATCAAATTGCTTGCCCGATGTTGATGGTGTAGTATTCAATTCAATCTCCACCTATCGGCCGCGCGGTACGGCTAGAGGCGGCGAATATTACCGCCTATCCTACAAAGATGGCGGCAAAGTACGACAGGTGCATATTCGCGGGGGCAACACCGATTCGCCGATCGCGCAGGCGAAAGTCGCGGAAGTGCGATCGCTCTTGGCGATCGGAATTTCGCCATCAGAGGTTGCCACTATGCTTCGGGACGGCAGCTACTCAACATAAAAGATTGTCGCAATAAAGTTTTTATTCAAAATATTTGCAGATGTACTCGGCGGCAAATAAATGACTAGGTTGCTTGCATCGCAGTAAACAGCAAACGTACATCCTGCTGCTGCAACAGGATGGTTTGGCGGCATTGCCGAGTTTGCAGCGTAGTAAACAACGGCAGTAGCAAAAATAATTTTGCCACCGTTTAAATCATGCGGGAAACTTGTATAAGTATTTGATGCGCCCGCCGTTGTCCCGCTGATTGTTTTAATCTTTATGCCCGTGGTTCCAACTTTGACAAATCCATTAATTTCTAGGTTCTTTAGTAAAGATATATTCCCTTGTGGACTAACGTGAATGATGTTCTCTATCAGCCCAGCAGGACTGTAATTGTCATTAATCTTCCTTACATAAAAATTCCCAAATTGATCCAGTATAAAATCTACAATTTTGGCGCCAACAGGTGCAAGCTTGTTGATAAAAAATAAAAAAGGGGTGTTACCGGAAGCGATGCCCCATCCAATTCGGGAGTTTGCCGAGGGATTGCTAAGAGTTGGAGCAGTTCCCGTTGTTGACAGCACTCCACCAGAAAACTCTTGGGAGTTTGTTGTCGCATACTGGGGATGAGGATTGGTCTGGGCCTCATGATTTGCGATCGCCGCCGCCGTTTCTGTGTCTCTGGCGATCGGCGGCGGTATCTGGGCCTCTGTAATCGGGTTGTTGAGCGGCATAGTTTAGATAATTACTATCTCTGCCACGTTGATTGATGTGGCATTGTTTGCTGCGCGTGCAACCATTGGCCCTTGCCAGCCTGTAGTGTCTTCAAAGTAGCCACCGGGAAGCAGTTCCGCTGTAAAAGTTGTGGCAGAAATTGTCGTGCCGTAGTTAAAGAGCGCGTTTGCAGTCCCGTCATTAAAGAGAACGAGTCCTCGTCTATTTTTGGCGGCAGTGCGATCGCTCGCGATCGTCGTCGTTGCCGTTGTCAGCGAAAAATCCGAAGTCGTGCCGGAGTTAGAAAAAGCCGGTTGTTGTTGCGAGTTAGCGGAACTAGGGTTAAACAAAGTCATATTTAGAAATTCTCTATTGCTTTTCTTAGTTGCTCTTCAGATACATCGATATACCGAACCAATGAGTTTAGACTCCGGTGTCCGGTCAACCGTTGGATGACTTTTATGTCGTACCCGAGCCTCTTCAAATGAGTTACGAATCCCCGACGAGCGGAGTACAAAGAATACCCTTGATTTTCCAAACCAGCTTTTGATAATGCTCGCCGAAACGCTTTATCGGTTGCTTGCCTGCTTAAATGGTCTTTATCCTTGTACAAAGAAGGAAATAAATACCCTTCGGACGGCGGTTGATAATTACCCAGAATAAGCTTAAGTGCCCGGTGAACCGGAATCTCTCTTGACTTGTTGTCTTTCCTGTTGCTAGCCGGATAAATTATCGTATCTCTTACGATTCGCTGTGACGGCTCTACGTAAACGTGAACGACATCCATCTTGAGAATAGCCTGCGGCCTTTCTCCAGTGTACCAAGCCAATGCTAAAAATATTTTGTAAATATCTGTTGCAAAACAGTTGCTGATTTGCTGGTAAGTTTTCGGGTCTAGGGGCGTCGATTGCCCGAACCTAGATAGTTTCATTCGTTGCTCTTTTAGGTTAATTAGGCGGCAATCATAAACTGTTTGCTGCTACTTTTTAGTCTAACTGCTGGACGGCTTGATTTCAGGCGTTTTCTAAATATTTAAAAGTTGCTCTTTTGTCTATAAGAGCAACTTCTTAAGAAGAGATTCAAATCAAAACCCCAGGCAAAAAGTTAATAAACTAAAAAGATACTTATAAAAATCCCCAAAAATGGCAGCGCATACATCTGGCATTGGCGCCACAGTCACCGGAGTTTCTCAGGCTGGAGGTTCTGCTAGCAAAGAGCGATATGTTTACGGGTTGCTAGCCCAACTAGAAAAAGAAGAAAATGACTTAAGTAGAAGTGCTAAGCGAACTGATTCCGTGACTATTACCGTAAATTTATCCACAAAAGTAGCAACGGTATCCCTGTTGATTAACTGTCAGGCTGCGACAGTGGCAACAGGGCAAGTTACACAAATAGCTACTCATTATCTGACGACTTCCACCTTTACCAGCGGTACTGGCGGCAGCAGCACCGCGCCTAACCTCACTCAAGCGGTAATGCAGGGAATCGTAGACCTGAAGGCTTTGGAGTTAGACACCGCCAAGAATCCTGACGGCAAAAGCAACGTGCGCCGCTGTCAGTTTGTTTTAGGCAATTCTGGGGATACTAATTGCAATTTCAGCGCAGATATAGACTTCCCCGTTGAAGTTGTCCAGTTGCCCGGTGGTGGCTCGGTAATTGAGGGTAAGAACTGGTTACTATGAGCAACAATTCACTTAGTGGCACTCGCACCTTTCGGCGCTCAATCACCAGTGCCGACGGCACTAATATTATTGAGATTCTTAATTGCTCTGAGGTATTCAGTCAATACACGGCGCTAGAAGCTACTTATTTTATTGAAAAAAGTTTTTATTTGGAAACTTTGAGCGGTGCCGTTTATCTTCCCTCCTTGGCTCAAGCTCCTTTCCCTGAGTTGTATCCGGAGATGAACAGCGCAGAGAAAATTGCAGAAATGCTGAAGGTAGAGGAAAAGTACCCTTTTTTGGGCTTGAGATTTCACGCCCGCAAAGGTACTGGCGCGTGGTCAACTTTATCGAATGCTAGGTTGCAAAATAAAGGTAGGGAAACGACAATCCCTTTTGTCATCCCGTATTTGACAATCAACCAACTTAAATTATTAAGTCCCGACGATCGCCTGGGTATCTCTATAATCAACTATGGCTCTGGCGTCTTGGGAGCGGGCGATTATATTAATTTAGAAGGTGATTTTAGATTCGAGATTCAATTAATAGAAAAGCCGTTAAAATCCGTTGGCGCTGCTGTTCCCTACGGCGTCAATATTCCATCCACTCCCACCAGATTTAGAGTGGCAAATTCAAATCGAGCCGTGTTTTACGCTAGCAATATCGGGGATTCGGATATTTGGATTGCCGGCACGTCCGCGGTGGCTGTGGGTACTGGTATGTATTTGGCGGCCAATGGCGGCAGTTGGAGTATGGGGGAAGAAAACAATCTGACTGGGGAGTTGTGGGCGATCGCCGAAGGTTCTGACAGCCGGATAGCCGGAATAGAGGCTAGTTATGTCTAGTCGCGTCAGTTCCAAATCGACTCTTTCCCCTGCTAAATCAAGCGGAATTGACCTTAGTAAGAATAGGGCAAACCGTTTCGATCTTAGCAAGGATGGCAGCCCCAACATCGGCGGGAAAGCCCAGCCATCAGCGAGCGCTTCCGGGATTGGAATCAGCCAAGAAATTCTTCAAATTGCCGGAATTTCAGTAACTGGAGGCGTACAGGTAGATGTAAGCCCGCTGCGCTTCGACATCAGCGGCTCTCCTAACTTTGAAGATCCGACTAAAAATTCAATCTCTATTAGCGGTGGCGCAGAAATTCCCGGGGGCATTGTGGGAATCTCCGGGGGAATAATTATAGATACGAGCACGGGGAAAATCTCCGGGGGTTCGATTGGAGGGGAGGTTTTGGGAATTGGAATTTCAGTCTCCAAAGGTACTAATGGCTCAACGGGCATCACGATTTCCTATCAGATTCCTGGCACCCCAACTACAATTTCATTGGAATTTGCTAGGCTACCAGAAGAAGAACCAATACCAACGCCGACTCCAACGCCAACGCCGACTCCAGCGCCAACGCCGACTCCAGCGCCCTTACCGCCGGGAGT
>NZ_JAUBUN010000091.1:0-5241 GCF_036702665.1 Microcoleus sp. Aus8_D2 | reverse complement strand
CATGCCCCATGCCCCATGCCCCATGCCCAATGCCCAATGCCCAATGCCCAATGCCCAATGCCCAATGCCCAATGCCCCATGCCCAATGCCCCATGCCCCATGCCCCATTCCCCATGCCCCATGCCCCATTCCCCATTACCCCACATTTGAACTCGTAGCATTTAAATTCGATCGCACTGGAATTTCAATCAAAAACTCCGCTCCCTCTCCCAGTGTCGAAATACAGCTCAATCGGCCGCCGTGGCGATCGACTACAATCGAGTGAGAAATCGACAGTCCCAAACCCGTACCCTTGCCCACAGGCTTAGTCGTGAAAAACGGGTCAAATAGCCTCGATCGCACTGGCTCCGGTATCCCCCGCCCGTTGTCCGCAATAGATACCGCTACGAAGCCCGCAGCAGCCTCATAAGTCCGAATCGCGATCGAGCTGGGATGTAGAGCGCATTCCTCGATCGTCCGCCCCTTGTCCCGTTCCTCCAAAGCATCGATCGCATTAATCAAAATATTCATAAATACTTGGTTCAACTCGCCCGGAAAACATTCAACTTGCGGCAATAACTGGTAATCTTTAACTATCTCAATCCCCGGACGGCTGCTGTGAGATTTCAAGCGATTTTGCAAAATCATCAAAGTGCTATCAATTCCCTCGTGAATGTTCACCGACTTACCAGCGGACTCGTCCAAACGGGAAAAGTTACGCAAGGATTTGACAATCTGGACAATTCGCTCGGTTCCTACTTGCATAGAAGTAAACAATTTCGGGAAATCCTCAGCAATATAATCCACATCTATTTCATTAATTTTATCCAACACTTGGAGCGGAGGATTAGGACAGCAATCCTGATAAAGTTTAATCAATTCCAGCAAATCTAAACTGTAACGGCGAGCTGGGCTGAGATTGCCATGAATAAAGCTGACGGGGTTATTAATTTCGTGAGCCACACCAGCAACTAACTGACCCAAACTCACCATTTTTTCATTTTGAACGAGCTGAGCTTGAGTGGTTCTGAGTTTGTTAATAGCTACTTCTAACTCTAGCGCTTTTGAACGTTCGCGTGCTTCCGATTCCTGCAAGGCTAACTCCGCTTGTTTGCGATCGGCAATTTCAGTCTGTGCTTGCTCAAACAGCGTCGATTGCTGGATCGCGATCGCCAATTGCACGCTAATTTGTTTGAGACACTCGACCTCAATTTCCAGCCAGCGGCGGCGCCCCGCGCACTCGTGCGCAATCAATAGCCCCCACAACTTCTCGCCTTGCAAAATCGGCACTATCAAATTAGCTCGCACCTGAAATTGACTTAATAAATTAATGTAGCACTGGGAAAGACCTGCTTGATAAATATCATCCACAGCTACAGTGCGACCTTTTTCGTAAGCAGAAGCATAGCTATTTTTAAAGCAAGAATCTTGAATAGTTATTCCCTGAAGCGACAGCCAATTTTCGTCCACCGACTCGACCGCTACAAAACCGCTCCAATCGGGATTAAAACGATAAATAATTGTCCGGTCTGTTTGCAAAAAATGCCGTACTTCAGCAACAGCTTTTGTCAAGATTTCTTCTAAATTGAGAGAAGAGCGAATGCGTTCCAGCATCCCTACCACCAAGCGTTCTCGCTTTAATTGCTGCCGCAAGATAGCCTCGGCAAGTTTGCGATCGCTAATATCTTCAATCACAGCAATTCCGTAACTCGGTTCCCCAAACCCATCCCGCACTAAAGATACAGTCACATTAGCCCAAACAAATGAACCGTCTTGGCGCACAAAGCGTTTCTCAATTGAATAATTAAAAATTTCCCCAGCTAACAGTTTTTTCCCCGACTCCACATCTGCTTCTACATCTTCCGGGTGAGAAATCTCCCAAACATTTCGCGTTTTCAGTTCCAATTCTGAGGATCCGACAATCTTGCAAAACCCTTGATTTGCCTTCAAAAATTGACCGTAGGGCGACACTTGAACAATGCCGATCGCCGCTTGTTCAAATACAGCTCGAAATCGCTGTTCGCTTTCTTGCAAAGCAATTTCTGCTTGTTTGCGATCGGTAATGTCCATTGCCGTCCCAAACAGCCGCACCACCTGACCCAACTCATTTTTAACAGCTTGTGCTTTACAGTTAACGTGCCTGATTTCTCCTGATGGAAAATAGATGCGATGGTCGATGTCGTAAGCTGTCCCTTCAGTCACTGCCTTTTGCACAACTTCTGTAAACCTTTCTTTGTCATCGGGATGAATTTGCTCTAAAAGTTCTGCCATTGTCGGCGGCCGATTCAATTCTCGATCGTAAACTCGAAACACTTCCTCCGACCAAGTAATAATTCCTGCCTCAATATCGAATTCCCAATTACCCATACGGGCAATTTTTTGGGCTGCTTGCAACTGCTCGGCCAGTTGTTGCAAAGATGCGATTAACTGCGTTTTTTCCGCTTCTGCGCCAACGCGGGCGCTGATATCTTTGTGAGTGCCGGTCATCCGCAACGGCGCACCCCATTCGTCGTACTCGACTACCTTGCCCATCCCGAGAATCCACTGCCAATTCCCGGTTTTGTTGAGCATCCTAAATTCAAATTCATAGATATCGATGCCACCTTCAAAATATAAATTTAAAGATTTTATTGCCTTGATTCGGTCTTCGGGATGCAGCAAATTTTCCCAAGCTTGGAAGTTGTTTTCAATTTCAGTTTCTGCGTAACCGAGCATTGATTTCCAATGCGAGTCGAAATAAGTTTCGCCAGTAGCTATATTCCAATCCCACAGCCCCAAAGAGCTGCCTGAAACCGCTAACTGCAATCGCTCTTGACTGAGTTTCAATGCCGATTCGGCGCGTTTGAGTTCTGTGAGGTCGGCAATGATTGCCATCATTCCTATTGGTTGACTGGCACTATCTTTAATGCAGTCAGCTCGCAATTGAGTTTCGATAATTTCGCCATTTTTAGCCTTGAGTTCAATTTCACGGCTCCAGGACAAACCTTTCCGCAGCGCCCTAAATAACTTTCTCAAATCTTGAGATTTGGCGTACATTACTGCTGGGCCACCGACATCATTGAGTTCTTCAACTGTATAGCCGTAGCGCTGAATAAATGCTTGATTGTGATAAATTGAATAACCCTCTAAATCTGCGATCGCGATCGCATCGCTAGCGCTATCTACAGCTTGAGTTACCAGGCACAGCGTATGTTCGGCGTTTTTGCGCTGCGTAATATCAAAAATCGCTCCGTCGAGCCACAAAACCAACCCTTCTGGATTGTAAGTCGCCCGGCCCCTTTGGGACACCCAGCGCACCGCCCCGTCAGCGCGCACAATCCGGTATTCAACATGATACGGTTGTTTCGAGTCTACCGCTGCTCTGATTTGTCGATCGAGCATTTCCCTGTCCGCCTTATGGATGATGCTAGCAAAACTCAAGCGGTTGTTGTGAATAAAATCCCCAGCAGCATAGCCACTAATTGCCTCAAGTTCCTCACTCACAAACACCATCGTCCAATCAGCATCGTATAAGTTGCGGCAGATAGCGCCCGGAATATTCTCAATTAGCGATCGAAATCTTGCTTCACTCTCCCGCAAAGCTGCTTCCGTCTGTTTTAAATCAGTAATATCCAGTATCATCCCTTCCCAAACAATATCGCCTTCCTGCCCTATGAGCGTCGTCAAATTAACTCGTTCTGGTCTCGAAACACCTCGCATCCATTTAAGTTTTCCCGACGGCATAATGGCGCGCCATTCCTGCTGCCATGGCTGTATATTTGCCGCAGAATAAACAATAGATTCTTGAAGTTTTGGGAGGTCGTCTGGATGAATGCAACTGAACATAAGTTCGGAATTCTCCTGAATATCTTCAGGTGCCAATTCATATAAATCGCGACTGCCAGAAGAAATGTAAGGAAAAGATTTTTTGCCGTCTGTTGAGAGCCGAAATTGATAAATTATTCCCGGCAAGTTGGCAGCCAGTTGTCGCAGTCTAGCTTCGCTTTCTTGCAGCGCTAATTGTTGGCGCCTATCCTGAGTAATATCTCGAATTATTCCCACGAGAATTTTACTGCCGTAGGTATTTTCAAAGACAGTTTTTTTAGTAGACAGAATGTGCTTGGCACCGCTGCCATCCGTAAATATTTCCTCGCTGTCGTTTTCTTCCCCTGTCCTAAACACTTGTTGGTCATTATGCCAAAAAATATCAGCTTCTTGTCGTGGGAAAAAGTCGTAATCCGATTTACCTAGCAGTTCCTCCCGCTGCTTGCCGATCAGCTTGCAAAAAGCATCATTTAACAGTATCCAGCGGTGCTGTTCGTCCTTAACAAAAATTGGATCGGCAACTGCATCGATCGTATAATTCAAAAACTTTTTACTAGCTTCCAGTTCCTCTCTGGCTAAAATTTTATCCGTAATATCGTTGATAGTTCCCGTCGTCCCCAGCGCCGCCCCGTCCCAGCCAAAAATCAAACCTTCCTGCACTTCCGCCCAGCGAAATTCGCCATTTTTGGTAAGATATCGAATTTGATAGCAGCAGGATCTTTCTTGATTTTCGCTCTGGCTTCTAAACAAATTTAAATATTGGTATTTGTCGTCAGCATGAATGTAACTCAAACAGGAAGTTCCTAAGCTTTCATCCACGGTAAATCCGGTAATTTCCGTCCAAGCCGGATTGAGAAAAGTCCAATTCCCAGCAATATTTGTTTCAAAAACTACTTCTTTGATATTCTCAACAACCTGCGGGTATTTTTCTTGACTTTTTTGCCATTCTGCTTGCCGTTTCTGGCGGGCGATCGCGCACCTGAGCGTCCGCACCAGCAGCCGGCTGTCTACTTGTGTTTTCACCAGATAATCTTGGGCGCCGGCAGCAATTAACTCGACGGCCAGTTCTTCGTCATTGGCGGCTGTCAGAATGACGATCGGAATATTTATCCCGAAATCTTGCAGCCGGAAAAGAGTATTGAATTTTTGGCTGTCAGGAAGTGAAAGGTCTAATAAAATTACATCAAAAATCTCGCAGCTTAAAATTTCTATAGCTTCCCGGAGGCGAACTACATTGGTTGTCTCAATTAATTGTCCGAGTCTGCACTCAGACAGCAGTTCTTGAATAAGTTCTGCATCTTCTGCGCAGTCTTCTACTAAAAGAACTTTCAAGCAAGCAGGCGTTAAAGTTGATCCAAAAACAGATGTCATACCATTTTAGATTTGGGAATTGGGAATTGGGAATTGGGAATTGGGAATTGGGAATTGGGAATTGGGAATTGGGAATTGGGAATTGGG
>NZ_JAUBUN010000090.1:2500-5435 GCF_036702665.1 Microcoleus sp. Aus8_D2 | reverse complement strand
TTATTAAAAGTGGCATCGACTTACTCTCCCACCCTCAAAAGGGCAGTACCATCAGCGCTAACGGGCTTAACTTCTCTGTTCGGAATGGGAAGAGGTGGACCTCGTTGCTATAGACACCTAAAATCATAAATATTTTAAGTTGAATAGGCATTAGTAATTAGCCAATAGTTCAGAACCTACGTTCTATTGCCTATTGCCTTGTTTGCACTATTGCCTGATTCGTCTTGACGAATTGGCGATTGAAGTAATAAGAAAGAGTGATATTATAAGTCTACGGGTAATTAGTACTACTCGGCTTTGACATTACTGTCTTTACACCTGTAGCCTATCAACGTGGTCGTCTTCCACGGCCCTTAAAAGTTATCTCATCTTGAGGTGAGTTTCGTGCTTAGATGCTTTCAGCGCTTATCTCATCCGAACATAGCTACCCTGCGATGCAGCTGGCGCCACAACAGGTACACCAGAGGTTCGTCCACCCCGGTCCTCTCGTACTAGAGGCAGGTCCTCTCAAATAACTAACGCCCACAACAGATAGAGACCGAACTGTCTCACGACGTTCTGAACCCAGCTCGCGTGCCACTTTAATGGGCGAACAGCCCAACCCTTGGGACCTTCTCCAGCCCCAGGATGTGACGAGCCGACATCGAGGTGCCAAACCACTCCGTCGATGTGAGCTCTTGGGAGTGATCAGCCTGTTATCCCCGGAGTACCTTTTATCCTTTGAGCGATGGCCCTTCCATACGGAACCACCGGATCACTATGCTCTAGTTTCCTACCTGGTCGACTTGTCGGTCTCTCAGTCAAGCACCCTTATGCCATTACACTCTACGCACGGTTACCAAGCGTGCTGAGGGTACCTTTAGGAGCCTCCGTTACTCTTTTGGAGGCGACCACCCCAGTCAAACTACCCACCACACAATGTCCTCCGCTTAGCGGAGTTAGACATCAGATAATCCAAGGGTTGTATTTCAAGGACGACTAATCTACGCCTGGCGACGCAGCCTCAAAGTCTCCAACCTATCCTACACATGAATTACCCAATATCAATGTGAAGCTATAGTAAAGGTTCACGGGGTCTTTTCGTCCCGTTGCGGGTAATCGGCATCTTCACCGATACTACAATTTCACCGAGCTCATGGCTGAGACAGTACCCAGATCGTTACACCATTCGTGCAGGTCGGAACTTACCCGACAAGGAATTTCGCTACCTTAGGACCGTTATAGTTACGGCCGCCGTTTACTGGGGCTTCATTTCAATGCTTCGCCGAAACTAACATCTCCACTTAACCTTCCAGCACCGGGCAGGTGTCAGGCCTTATACTTCATCTTTCGATTTTGCAAAGCCATGTGTTTTTGATAAACAGTCGCCTGGGCCTATTCACTGCGGCCAGCTTGCGCTGGCGTCTCTTCTCCCGAAGTTACGAGACCATTTTGCCTAGTTCCTTAGCCATGAATCACTCGAGCACCTTAGGATTCTCTCCTCGACTACCTGTGTCGGTTTACGGTACGAGTTGCTTTAACCTGAAGCTTAGAGGTTTTTCTTGGAAGCTTTTAGGGACACTATCCAATTGGCCGAAGCCGCTCGGTACTATCGGTCTTTGCCATTCTGAACGCATTTAACTATCCAAAATATAGCTACAACCTTCAACGTACTAATCCGTCAGTACGCGGTCCTTTCAATACTCCGTCACCCCATCGCAGTTAAAGCAAGTACGGGAATATTAACCCGTTTGCCATCCACTACCCCCTTCGGGTTCGCGTTAGGTCCCGACTAACCCTGGGACGATTAGCGTCGCCCAGGAAACCTTAGTCTTTCGGTGTGCAGGTTTCTCGCCTGCATTATCGTTACTTATTCCTACATTTGCTTTTCTAGCCGCTCCAGCACACATCACCATGCACCTTCTACGCTGACTAGAATGCTCCCCTACCAGTGTATGTAAACATACAATCCATAGCTTCGGTAATACACTTAATGCCCGCTTATTATCCACGCACGATCGCTCGACTAGTGAGCTGTTACGCACTCTTTAAATGAATGGCTGCTTCCAAGCCAACATCCTAGCTGTCAATGCAACCGCACAACGTTTGATCAACTTAGTGTATATTTGGGGACCTTAGCTGATGGTCTGGGTTCTTTCCCTCTCGGACACGGACCTTAGCACCCGTGCCCTCACTGCTCAGTATATCTTATAGCATTCGGAGTTTGTCAGGATTTGGTAGGCGGTGAAGCCCCCTAGTCCAATCAGTAGCTCTACCTCTATAAGACTCAACCTGAACGCTGCACCTAAATGCATTTCGGGGAGTACGAGCTATTTCCCAGTTTGATTGGCCTTTCACCCCTACCCACAGGTCATCCGGAAACTTTTCAACGTTTATCGGTTCGGTCCTCCATTCCATGTTACTGGAACTTCAACCTGCCCATGGGTAGATCACAAGGTTTCGCGTCTACCCCCACTGACTAAGCGCCCTATTCAGACTCGCTTTCGCTTCGGCTCCGGTTCTTAAAACCTTAACCTTGCCAATGAGGAGTAACTCGTAGGATCATTATGCAAAAGGCACGCCGTCACCCGTTACCAGGCTCCGACCGCTTGTAGGCACACGGTTTCAGGGTCTATTTCACTCCCTTGTTCAGGGTTCTTTTCACCTTTCCTTCACAGTACTCGTTCGCTATCGGTCTCTCAGGAGTATTTAGCCTTACCAGATGGTTCTGGCAGATTCAGACAGGATTCCACATGTCCCGCCCTACTCAGGGTACTGCTAAGTAAATATACTATTTCGAGTACAGGCCTTTCACCTTCTATGGAGTCACTTTCCAATAACTTCCTCTATAATATATTAGTCTATATTGCAGCCCTACAACCCCATAACTGCCGAAACAGATATGGTTTGGGCTATTTCCATTTCGCTCGCCACTACTCCGGAAATCACTATTGTT
>NZ_JAUBUN010000089.1:0-5436 GCF_036702665.1 Microcoleus sp. Aus8_D2 | reverse complement strand
AGTCGCAAGACTTTAAACGCTCATGAGAATAGAAGTGAAGTTCACTTCAATTCCGTTTTTATGAGTAATTTCAAGATCGAACTAAAGAGTTTGATCCTGGCTCAGATTGAACGCTGGCGGCATGCTTTACACATGCAAGTCGAACGGTAACAGGCCGCAAGGTGCTGACGAGTGGCGAACGGGTGAGTAATGCATCGGAACGTGCCCAGTCGTGGGGGATAACGCAGCGAAAGCTGCGCTAATACCGCATACGATCTATGGATGAAAGCGGGGGACCGTAAGGCCTCGCGCGATTGGAGCGGCCGATGTCAGATTAGGTAGTTGGTGGGGTAAAGGCTCACCAAGCCGACGATCTGTAGCTGGTCTGAGAGGACGACCAGCCACACTGGGACTGAGACACGGCCCAGACTCCTACGGGAGGCAGCAGTGGGGAATTTTGGACAATGGGCGCAAGCCTGATCCAGCAATGCCGCGTGCAGGAAGAAGGCCTTCGGGTTGTAAACTGCTTTTGTACGGAACGAAAAGGCTCTGGTTAATACCCGGGGCTCATGACGGTACCGTAAGAATAAGCACCGGCTAACTACGTGCCAGCAGCCGCGGTAATACGTAGGGTGCAAGCGTTAATCGGAATTACTGGGCGTAAAGCGTGCGCAGGCGGTTTTGTAAGACAGGCGTGAAATCCCCGGGCTCAACCTGGGAATTGCGCTTGTGACTGCAAGGCTGGAGTGCGGCAGAGGGGGATGGAATTCCGCGTGTAGCAGTGAAATGCGTAGATATGCGGAGGAACACCGATGGCGAAGGCAATCCCCTGGGCCTGCACTGACGCTCATGCACGAAAGCGTGGGGAGCAAACAGGATTAGATACCCTGGTAGTCCACGCCCTAAACGATGTCAACTGGTTGTTGGGTCTCTTCTGACTCAGTAACGAAGCTAACGCGTGAAGTTGACCGCCTGGGGAGTACGGCCGCAAGGTTGAAACTCAAAGGAATTGACGGGGACCCGCACAAGCGGTGGATGATGTGGTTTAATTCGATGCAACGCGAAAAACCTTACCCACCTTTGACATGTACGGAATTTGCCAGAGATGGCTTAGTGCTCGAAAGAGAGCCGTAACACAGGTGCTGCATGGCTGTCGTCAGCTCGTGTCGTGAGATGTTGGGTTAAGTCCCGCAACGAGCGCAACCCTTGTCATTAGTTGCTACGAAAGGGCACTCTAATGAGACTGCCGGTGACAAACCGGAGGAAGGTGGGGATGACGTCAAGTCCTCATGGCCCTTATAGGTGGGGCTACACACGTCATACAATGGCTGGTACAAAGGGTTGCCAACCCGCGAGGGGGAGCTAATCCCATAAAGCCAGTCGTAGTCCGGATCGCAGTCTGCAACTCGACTGCGTGAAGTCGGAATCGCTAGTAATCGTGGATCAGCATGTCACGGTGAATACGTTCCCGGGTCTTGTACACACCGCCCGTCACACCATGGGAGCGGGTCTCGCCAGAAGTAGTTAGCCTAACCGCAAGGAGGGCGATTACCACGGCGGGGTTCGTGACTGGGGTGAAGTCGTAACAAGGTAGCCGTATCGGAAGGTGCGGCTGGATCACCTCCTTTCTGGAAAAAGAGCAATCAAGCTCAAACGCTCACACTTATCGGTTGTTGGAAGGACGTCGCCAGCGATTCAGGTTTAGGCCTGAAGAGATCAAGCGACCGGCTTGGGTCTGTAGCTCAGTTGGTTAGAGCACCGTCTTGATAAGGCGGGGGTCGTTGGTTCGAGACCAACCAGACCCACCATCCCCTCCAATGCGCGCAAGACATCCTGGGGGATTAGCTCAGCTGGGAGAGCACCTGCTTTGCAAGCAGGGGGTCGTCGGTTCGATCCCGTCATCCTCCACCAAATCAACGTTGCCTCGGTGACGTTCTTGTCTGATAAATCCACATCAAAGCATCTTGGCCAATCTGGTTGAGGATGTTTTGATGTTGATTGATATCCATCGATTGACTGGTGACCGCAAGGTTGCCACGGCTGTTCTTTAAAAATTCATAGAGTCGAATCAGCGTTGCTGATGGAAAGCACATATTCGTAAAGGTTTCATGTGCACCGTGCCATCAGCAACATTTTTTGATTGCGTCAACGAATATTCAATTTGATCGAAAGATGCGAATTGAAACGGCATAACGCGTCAGGTGAAAGACCTGACAGACATTTGCTTGATGTGATTTTGTATCTTGTTGGGTCGCAAGACCTGGTGAGATGTCAAAGTTATAGGGTCAAGTGAATAAGAGCACGTGGTGGATGCCTTGGCGATGATAGGCGACGAAGGACGTGATAGCCTGCGATAAGCTTCGGGGAGCTGGCAAATTAGCTTTGATCCGGAGATTTCCGAATGGGGAAACCCACCTAGCAGTAGGTATCGCATGATGAATACATAGTCATGCGAGGCGAACCGGGTGAACTGAAACATCTCAGTAGCTCGAGGAAAAGACATCAACCGAGATTCCGAAAGTAGTGGCGAGCGAAATCGGAAGAGCCTGTTAGTGATAGCACAAGACTTAACGGAACGCTTTGGAAAGGGCGGCCATAGCGGGTGATAGCCCCGTACGTGAAAAGACCTGTGTGGTACTGAGCTGACGACAAGTAGGGCGGGACACGAGAAATCCTGTCTGAATATGGGGGGACCATCCTCCAAGGCTAAATACTCATCATCGACCGATAGTGAACAAGTACCGTGAGGGAAAGGCGAAAAGAACCCCGGGAGGGGAGTGAAATAGATCCTGAAACCGCGTGCTTACAAAAAGTAGGAGCCTCGAAAGGGGTGACTGCGTACCTTTTGTATAATGGGTCAGCGACTTACATTCAGTGGCAAGGTTAACCGAATAGGGAAGCCGTAGAGAAATCGAGTCCGAATAGGGCGATTCAGTCGCTGGGTGTAGACCCGAAACCAAGTGATCTATCCATGGCCAGGATGAAGGTGCCGTAACAGGTACTGGAGGTCCGAACCGACTAGTGTTGCAAAACTAGCGGATGAGCTGTGGATAGGGGTGAAAGGCTAAACAAACTTGGAAATAGCTGGTTCTCTCCGAAAACTATTTAGGTAGTGCCTCAAGTATTACCGTCGGGGGTAGAGCACTGTTTTGGCTAGGGGGTCATGGCGACTTACCAAACCAAGGCAAACTCCGAATACCGATGAGTACAGCTTGGGAGACAGAGCACCGGGTGCTAACGTCCGGACTCAAGAGGGAAACAACCCAGACCGCCAGCTAAGGTCCCTAAAATTGGCTAAGTGGGAAACGAAGTGGGAAGGCTAAAACAGTCAGGATGTTGGCTTAGAAGCAGCCATCATTTAAAGAAAGCGTAATAGCTCACTGATCGAGTCGTCCTGCGCGGAAGATGTAACGGGGCTAAGCCAGTTACCGAAGCTGCGGATTTGCAATTTATTGCAAGTGGTAGGAGAGCGTTCTGTAAGCCTGTGAAGGTGTCTTGTAAAGGATGCTGGAGGTATCAGAAGTGCGAATGCTGACATGAGTAGCGTTAAAGGGGGTGAAAAGCCCCCTCGCCGTAAGCGCAAGGTTTCCTACGCAACGTTCATCGGCGTAGGGTGAGTCGGCCCCTAAGGCGAGGCAGAGATGCGTAGCTGATGGGAAACAGGTCAATATTCCTGTACCGATTACAAGTGCGATGTGGGGACGGATCTTAATAGGTTATCCGGCGGTTGGATGTGCCGGTTTAGACAGATGTAGGCGACACGTAGGCAAATCCGCGTGTCATATACCGAGGCTGTTGATCGAGCGAGCTTGCTCGCGAAGTAACTGAACGAGGTCCCAGGAAAAGCCACTAAGCTTCAGCTTGTAATTGACCGTACCGCAAACCGACACTGGTGCGCGAGATGAGTATTCTAAGGCGCTTGAGAGAACTCAGGAGAAGGAACTCGGCAAATTGACACCGTAACTTCGGAAGAAGGTGTGCCCTAGTAATGTGATGAGAACATCTGAGCATGAATGGGTTGCAAAAAATTGGTGGCTGCGACTGTTTATTAAAAACACAGCACTCTGCAAACACGAAAGTGGACGTATAGGGTGTGACGCCTGCCCGGTGCTGGAAGATTAATTGATGGGGTGCAAGCTCTTGATCGAAGTCCCAGTAAACGGCGGCCGTAACTATAACGGTCCTAAGGTAGCGAAATTCCTTGTCGGGTAAGTTCCGACCTGCACGAATGGCGTAACGATGGCCACACTGTCTCCTCCTGAGACTCAGCGAAGTTGAAATGTTTGTGATGATGCAATCTCCCCGCGGAAAGACGGAAAGACCCCATGAACCTTTACTGTAGCTTTGTATTGGACTTTGAACAGATCTGTGTAGGATAGGTGGGAGGCTTTGAAGCAGGGTCGCTAGATCTTGTGGAGCCAACGTTGAAATACCACCCTGGTGTGTTTGAGGTTCTAACCTAGGTCCATTATCTGGATCGGGGACAGTGCATGGTAGGCAGTTTGACTGGGGCGGTCTCCTCCCAAAGTGTAACGGAGGAGTTCGAAGGTACGCTAGGTACGGTCGGACATCGTGCTAATAGTGCAATGGCATAAGCGTGCTTAACTGCGAGACTGACAAGTCGAGCAGATGCGAAAGCAGGACATAGTGATCCGGTGGTTCTGTATGGAAGGGCCATCGCTCAACGGATAAAAGGTACTCTGGGGATAACAGGCTGATACCGCCCAAGAGTTCATATCGACGGCGGTGTTTGGCACCTCGATGTCGGCTCATCTCATCCTGGGGCTGTAGCCGGTCCCAAGGGTATGGCTGTTCGCCATTTAAAGAGGTACGTGAGCTGGGTTTAAAACGTCGTGAGACAGTTTGGTCCCTATCTTCCGTGGGCGCTGCAGATTTGAGGAAGCCTGCTCCTAGTACGAGAGGACCGGAGTGGACGCACCTCTGGTGTACCGGTTGTCACGCCAGTGGCATTGCCGGGTAGCTAAGTGCGGAAGAGATAACCGCTGAAAGCATCTAAGCGGGAAACTCGTTCCAAGATGAGATCTGCCGGGGCCTTGAGCCCCCTAAAGAGTCGTTCAAGACCAGGACGTTGATAGGTCAGGTGTGGAAGCGCAGTAATGCGTTAAGCTAACTGATACTAATTGCTCGTGCGGCTTGACCCTATAACTTTGATGAAAATCATCAGAGTCAAATGTCATCCGACTGAAAAGTCATGTTATGCCCCGAGACTCAGCAATGAGTCCATCGTTGGCAGCAATCAAAATAGCTGATTCGAAGCTCTATGAATTCGTTTGAGTTGTGCGCGTGCACAGCTCGGACAACAAGTTATGCCTGACGACCATAGCGAGGTGGTACCACTCCTTCCCATCCCGAACAGGACAGTGAAACGCCTTTGCGCCGATGATAGTGCGGGTTCCCGTGTGAAAGTAGGTCATCGTCAGGCTCTTACCAGCCCCC
>NZ_JAUBUN010000088.1:0-7620 GCF_036702665.1 Microcoleus sp. Aus8_D2 | reverse complement strand
AAGGACTGAAGTCCTCACTACGAACCTTTAAGAAGGACTGAAGTCCTCACTACGAACCTTTAAGAAGGACTGAAGTCCTCACTACGAACCTTTAAGAAGGACTGAAGTCCTCACTACGAACCTGATTTTGGGTAATTAACTGGACGAGATATTAAACCTTAAACTCTGCCCCAATTCGTCGCATTGCTTCTTCGACATTTTCCCGACTGTTAAATGCGGAAATGCGGAAATAACCTTCACCCGCTGCACCGAAACCAGAACCAGGTGTTCCTACCACATTCACGGTTTGCAGCAACTTATCGAAAAACTCCCAACTCGTCAAACCGTGAGGTGTTTTTACCCACACGTAAGGTGCATTTTCGCCACCATAAACCTCGATTCCTGCCGCTGTTAATTTCTCGCGAATTATCTTGGCATTTTCCATGTAAAAATTGATTAATGCCTTGATTTCTGCTTTGCCTTCTTCAGAATAAACGGCTTCTGCACCGCGCTGTACGATGTAAGAAACTCCGTTAAATTTGGTGGCTTGGCGGCGGTTCCACAATTTCCAAATTTCGACATCGGAACCGTCTGCTGCTTTTCCGGTTAAGGTTTTTGGTACTACTGTAAAGGCGCAGCGAGTACCTGTGAAACCTGCATTTTTTGAGAATGAACGAAATTCGATCGCACAATCGCGCGCCCCTTCAATCTCGTAGATGGAATGTGGTAGACTCGGATCGGTAATATAGGCTTCGTAGGCTGCATCGAAGAAAATAATCGAACCGTTCGCCTTAGCATAGTTTACCCAAGCTTGCAAGTGTTCTTTGGTTGCGGTTGCGCCCGTCGGATTGTTGGGAAAACACAGGTAAATTAAATCGACTTTTTGGTCTGTGGGAATTTGGGCCGTAAAATTGTTGTCTGCGGATATTGGTAGGTAGACAAAACCTTCGTACTCGCCTTTTTCGTTCGCATCTCCGGTATGTCCGGCCATGACGTTAGTGTCTACGTACACGGGGTAGACTGGATCTGTAACTGCGATCGTATTATTATTGCCAAAGATATCGAGAATGTTGCCGCAGTCGCACTTAGAACCGTCCGAAATAAAGATTTCCGAAGCATCAATCTCGCATCCCCGCGATTGGAAATCGTGCTCGGCAATTTTCTGCCGCAGCCATTCATAACCTTGTTCCGGGCCGTATCCTTTGAAGGTATCCCGCGAACCCATGTCTGCTACCGCTTTCACCATCGCCTCGCGACAAGCTGCTGGTAGGGGTTCCGTTACGTCGCCAATCCCCAGCCGGATGATGGGTGCACCGGGATTCGCGTCTGCGTAGGCTTTCACCCTGCGCCCGATTTCGGGAAACAGGTAGCCGGCTTTGAGTTTGAGGTAGTTGTCGTTGATAGTTGCCATAGTGCGATCGCTCTCAATGTCGTACAATAGCTTACTCCCAATTGTCTCTCTCAAGCAGAAGTAAGTTCGGCAACGAGCAAGCTACTGGATTTAACGGATGGATGTTCGGGTTCGAGGGAAGATTTTCCCCACTCGGACACTCTAACACTAGCCCAATCCGCCATTACAGGGAATCTGCGCAGTCGCTCACAGCCATTGACAAAAAAATCAAATCTGCTTGTATAATTAGAATAGTGTGCAGCGCAGAACCAATTATGGATGAGATAGAGTACGCCAAACTGTATCAAGAACTGGCGGCAATTCTGAATGAGTTTAATTTAGGTTGGGTAGTTCAACAAGTAGCGGATACTGTAGAGATAGGTAAGGTAATTGAAGAGCGATCGCTCAAACGAAAGACACCGCTCCTTAAGATAGAAGATTATACCGCAAAAGAACAACTTTTGCTGTTAATTGCTGCTGTCGAACAAGCGACGGTGAACACTTCCGAAATGGAAGACGAAATTGCTTATTTCTTGAAAGTAGAATCGGAAACCTCTCCCCTCGGTACCAAAATTATCTTTGCCAATTCCGGCGCAAAAACAGCCCAAACAATCGAGTTTACCTCCAGCGTGACAGCCCCACGCCACAAACAGGCGATCGCCCTCCAGCAATTACTCGAAAAACTGCCCTCCGGGCCGAGCAACTACGCCATCAATTCCGAAATTAAGAGCAAATTAAAAAGCTCGATCGATCCAGATTTGCACGGAGCGACAGAACAAGCCAGAATTTTTGATACTTATCTGTTCACGATTCTGCTGAAAGCAGTTGCTAATGAAGGTGCCAATATCTATTATAACAATGTTTTAGAAGACGAAACACCGAAATATTTAACCTTTAGAAAAACAGCGGGAAAAATCCACGGAACAGCACATCCATACACTCATGCTGTGGTGGAATTTCCCGACAAACCAGCCCTGGAAATTCACCTCGGAGTCAAAGTCCAAGGTAGAGCCGGAGTTCTGCACAATTGCAACCTGTTAATTTTGTCCCAAAAAGAAGCGAATATCTGTCGCTTGCTCAACCGCGAACCCCGACACTCGCAAGTAATTTTAGCAGTAAAATCTGAGCACTGCACCTCGGAAATTCAACTAGAAATTGCCGGGGCTTTTATCGGATTGGCATCAGATATCCGCTACGAAGGCGGCAGCTATTTCATTTCCAACAGTTACTCTCAACCCGTAGCAAAACTGCTGACTACAGCTCGCAAAAAATGGGAACTAAACATTTTTCCTAGAGCCACAAATGATGTCCATCGGCTGATGTACTCATTTCAAACGATCTTTAAAGACTTTAAGGCTCGAAACTGATTCAATTAAGATAAGACGGCGGTAGAAACCGCCAGAAAGTCAAACAATGTCCACTCCCCGCGGACTGAAGATAAAAAGGTGATTTTAAGGCTTTGCCTTCAACCCGCTCCCGTCGGGTGAAAGTTTGACGCTTACGCGGTTTCAACCGCCCGCTCTTCTTTTTCTCTTTTCCTTCAAATTCTGCTACATTAGGCAAGGAAATCATCTATCATGTTGCGAGCACCCGAACCTTACGAATAATGTTTAAGAAAGATAAATCTTCCCTGCTGTTTACGATCGGAGCCGCCACACTTCTGATCGGTTTAGGTATCCTCGCGTACTCGATCGTTATTTCCCGCGGGCCCGCCAAAGATTTGCCGGCGGGAGCAACCGTTGTCCCCCAAGATGCGATGATGACCCTATCCATCACCACCGATGAATCGCAGTGGAAAAGACTGCGAGAATTTGGCACGCCGGAGTCGAAAGCTTCGTTTGAAAGGTTTTTAAGCGAATTGCGCGATCGCCTCCTCACCAGCAACGGTTACGCCTACGCGCAAGACATTCAGCCTTGGGTGGGTAACACAGCAATGGTGGCCTTTCTCCGCAACAAAACAGCAATACCAGTCCCCCCGCGCGCGCCCAACGCGCCCCCGCCTCAGCCAATTCAGCAGTCAGTAGCAATTATCCTGCCCATCTCCAACCCGATTAAAGCCAAAGAATTATTAGCAAAACCCAGACCCCTCAACCAAGGAAAAATGGTTGAGCGCAATTACAAAGGGGTGCAAGTTACAGAAACTCAAGGTATACCCGATCGCAATTTCTCAGTCGCGGTACTGGGCACAAACTATTTAGCAGTCACCACAGATTCCACCGCCACAGACAGAATAATTGACACCTACAAAGGCGAACCATCCCTCGCCAAAACCCCGGGCTATGGAGACGCCATCCAACAAATCAAAGATTCCGGTGCCTTCGGTCAAATCTACGTGAATATGCCCGTTGCAGCAGCCTTTACAGCCGCCAACTCATCCCGCGAAATTTCGGCGGAAAACCTCGAAAAACTGCAACAAAATCAAGGATTTGCCACCACAGCGACGCTGGATGCAGAAGGAATTGGATTCAAATCAATCTCTTGGCTGAAACCAGACTCTACGATGCGTATAGCAGTAGAAAACAACGCTCTAAAAATGGCTAACCGCCTGCCCAGCACTACAATCATGATGGTATCCGGCGGCAACTTGCAGCGTTTGTGGCAAGACTACGTATTGGGAGCCGATGCTAACCCGCTGGCTCCGATTAATCCCCAGGTTTTGCGCACAGGTTTAAAATCGACTACTGGCCAGGATTTAGATAAAGATTTCATCAACTGGATGGCGGGAGAATTTTCTCTATCATTAATACCAGCCCCCGCGCAGAATCCCAAAGACAAATTTGCTGCGGGATTTGTATTTATGGTGGAAACAAACAACCGCAGCGCCGCCAACAAATCCCTGAAACAGCTTGATGAAACGATGAAAACTAAAGGGTTTAGAGTTGAGGAAATTCAACTTGGCGGCCAACCTGCGACTAAATGGACATCGGCGTTTGGAGGGATTACTGTAACTCGCGGCTGGATGAATGATGTAGCATTTATCACAGTAGGAGCTCCCGTGGTTGACGCGATTGTTCCGGCGCCGAAAAGTCCGCTTTTAAGTAGCGAATTGTTCCAAAAAACTGTACGATCGCAACTTAAGCCTCACAACGGCAATTTCTTCATCGACACCGAGAGTGCGTTTAACCCGAAAAACCTAGCTTTGCCCGAGTTTCCTCCCAGCCAAAAAATCTGGATTGACGCCACGCGGTCGATCGGCATTACAGCGGCCGTTATTGGCGATCGTACCACCCGCTACGACGCTTTTGTCGGACTCAAAAAGTCAGACCAATCCACTCCTTCACCAAAGCCCTCACCGAGTCCATCTTCACCGAGTTCATCTTCACCAAAGCCCTCACCGAGTTCATCTTCACCGAGTCCATCTTCACCAAGCCCTGCTTCACCGAGTCCATCTTCACCAAGCCCTGCTTCACCGAGCCCTGATTCAGCGAGCCCTGCTTCACCGAGCCCTGATTCACCAAGCCCTGATTCACCCAGCCCTGATTCACCCAGCCCCTCGCCCACCGTCCAAACTTCACCCAATTAACTGTTAAATTATTACACAAATCCGCCCGGACAACCGGTTAAACAGCAAAAGGGCGATCGATTAAAACCGAAAAGCAGCCGATGGAAACCGGCAATAACGGATTTGACTGCAAGAGGGAAATTGAGCCGGATTTAAGTTGTTTTACTTCACCAAACCTCACACCAAGAAACCGAAAAACCCGGTTAAATAAACCGGGTTTCTGAACACCATCAAAATTTGCCTTATAGCCCTAGGAAGAAGAAAGAGTTGACCGCTTGACAGTTGACCGCTTGACAGTTGACCGCTTGACAGTTGACAGGAGGAACAAGGAAGAGTTGACAGTGACAGTTGACCGAAGTCAAGCGTGAAGTCGGAAGAAGGAAGAAGGCTATAAAGGCTACACGATCGGGTAAAAATTAGGAAGTTCAGCAACGGATTCGCTGGCGCCAGATGTAACGGATGTAAAGGATGGAAGTCAAGCGTGAAGTCGGAAGAACAGGACTTAGGCGCACAAACCTTCAAACCTTAGTTTTTCAACTCCAGTCTTTGACTGCAACTAAGTATTTTCGTAAACAACCCGGTTTCTGAACACCTTAAAAAATTTACTTACTCCTGCTTGTCAGAATTTTCATTACAGGCTATTGTAGAGATAGCTGTGTTGTTTTTGAGAACAGCAAAGGAAAGATTTTTGACCGGGATTTTTGACCGCTCAGTCTTGGACGCAGAACCGGGTTTTTAGCCCCGTCCGGCGTTGAAACTCTCAATAATAGTTTAAAAAACAGGTTTCTCGGCATCGGAGTGCGTCTAAAATGCCGTTGTTTTTAATAGGTCATGCGGCAGATACAGATTCTACCGAGTTATATTTAGATTGTGGAGAAGATACGCTATTATTGTGATATATATGTTTTACACTTGAAAAACCTATGAAAACCGCCAATAATATTCAAATTCAGGCTAAATTACTGTCTCAACAAAGAATCCGCAAACTGGCACTTTCTCTGCAAATAGTCTTAATAAATCTTTACTTTTTGCAAGCAAAAGCCGAAGGTCAAATTGTGCCAGCGAACGATGAAACTGGCACTAAAGTCACTCCCACCCCAAGCGGAACTCCTACACCGCAAACTCGCTTCGACATTCAAGGCGGACAATTATCGAGCGACAAACAAAATCTCTTCCACAGTTTTACACAATTCGATTTGTCGCAAAATCAGATAGCCAACTTTATTTTAAACTCCAACATTAGCAACATTTTAGCGCGCATCAACGGCGGCAGCCCTTCGATTATTAACGGCTCAATTAAAGTAACCGGCGGCGCTAATGCTAACTTGTTTCTGATGAATCCCTCGGGCATCATATTTGGCAACAGTGCCAGCTTAAATGTGCCGGCTTCTTTCACAGCAACCACGGCCACCAGTATTGGATTTGGTTCTAATTCGTTTAACGCTGTCGGTACTAACACCTACACATCTCTGACGGGCACGCCCAATTCCTTTGCTTTTGGAGTCGCTCAAGCAGGGGCAATTATCAACACAGCCGACTTAGCAGTCAAGTCAGGGAACTTAACCTTGCTCGGCGGCACCGTTGTCAGCACAGGCAATCTTTCGGCACCAGGCGGTAAAATTACCGTTGCGTCAGTCACTGGGACAAATTTAGTGCGAATCAGCCTGGGAAACACTTTGCTGAGTTTGGACATCAAGCCGTCGTCAGCGACAAGCACCACTGGAACAGCGCCCACATCCTTGCCCGAACTGCTGACAGGGGTCGGTCAAACGAATGCTACAGGCATCAGCGTCAATGCTAGCGGTCAATTGGTACTTACAGCGTCTAACCGAGTAGTAGCTGCGGGGGACGTTGCAGTCAAAGGTGCCAGCGCTGGGGCGATCGACATTCAAGCAGCCAACACCCTTGCAGCCAGCGGCAACCTGACGAGTACACAAGGTGCGATCGTCCTACAAGCCAGGGGCGACATTACCACACTCGCTCTCAACTCCAACTCCACCACCGCAGCAGGCGGCAACATCAGCGTCACCAGCCGTGAAGGAAAAGTAGAAACAGGCAATATCAACGCAGGCTCCAGCGACAAAAACAGCAACGCCGGAGATATTAGTATTACAGCCTCAAGCATCATTCAAACAGGCTTCATAGACGCCAGCTCCCAAGATAAACAAGGCGGCGAAGTCACCCTCAACGCCCGCAACGACATTCAAGTAACCGGTATCAACACCCAAGGGCGAACACGCGGAGGAAATATTGACATTACAGCCGGCCGTTATTTCCGAGCTACAGACACTTTTACCTGCTTGGCGCAAGCTTGCAGCATTTCCGCGGCCGCGACTGGTAGCGCGAATGGTGGAGATATCACCATTCGCCACGGCGGCCAAGCCTTGAACGCTCCTTTCGGCGTCGGGCCCGACTATAAAAAAGTGAACGGTACTGCTGGCAGCATTGCCACTGGGAGCGAGAAGAAGGAAAATGTTATTGCATCCGGAGGTTATTCCAGCGAAAACCCTAAGAAAGAAGGGCCGACGACAATTAGCATTACGGCTTCTTCAGTCACACCAAAACCCGAACCAACTCCCGCACCCACACCCACACCCACACCCGAACCAACACCCACACCCACACCCACACCCACACCCACACCCACACCCACACCCACACCCGAACCAACTCCCGCACCCACACCCGCACCCACACCCGCACCCACACCCGCACCCACACCCGCACCCACACCCGCACCCACACCCGC
>NZ_JAUBUN010000087.1:5312-7759 GCF_036702665.1 Microcoleus sp. Aus8_D2 | reverse complement strand
ACTGAAAGTAATGGCATAACTCAGATTAGTTTTGCCTCAACCGGAAAAGTTTTTGCTTCTTTAGTTGGGGTATCGTCGAGTCTGATTGGTGTCGCAGATTTCACTTTGCTGTAGTTGTCGAGGGTGCATCTGGTTTTTGAAGAGGGCGAAGCATGACCGCATATAAGTTATTAGTTATAATCTCATATTTACTCCGGTCATGCTTCGCCCCGGAGCGATATATTTGCTTGCGCACATATGCAGCCGTTGTCGATACTATCAAACCTACTTTTGGGAGCATCTCATTTTCGCGAAAAGCATTTTTTTTACAGTGCGATCTGTCGTGAGTTCGCACTACAAATGCCCAACTGAGATGCACCCCCTACTTTTTCGATCTTTGCAACTCCGATCGGGTCTATGATGGTAAAATCAAATCTGACAAAGCCTTACGAAATTGATTTGAGAACAGGCGCGATCGCAGCTACGCCGAACCAGTTTATTACTCTCGTGCAACCTCCGACTGATGCCAACGGCGACAGTTGGTTAGAAACGTTAGTAAAGATCGATTTTCAAGGTTTCACCACCGTTAAATTTATCGTTGACTATGGTGAAACATCATCAGGATGGACGGTAAATATTGGTGACTCGGCATCGAATGACGGCTATGGAGGGGATGGCGGGACTCAAAGCAACGATGCTGAGATGCAGATTGCAAATGGGAATATGGCTGTTTTTGGTAACGACTACAATACACCTCCAGGCGCTCAAATTGCTCGCGGAAATGTTCCTAAGTTGGTAAGTAAGGGTTCCCGCATTGAGTTAGAAATTAGCAACAAACATCTGGCATGGAACAACCACAAAGGACTGGAAAATAGCTTGACTTCGCCGTACTTGTATGCTACTGCCAGTCAAGCTGATGCGACGGGATCAGTCAACTCCAGCATCTATGCTAGCTTTAACAGGGTGATTAGCGGGCGATCGGATCGTTTGGGTGCGGGAGCGAGGAAGGTAACTATTCTGATCGATCCGATCGAGTATGCGATCGCTCCTCACGCTGTGGCCGTTGCAGAAGGCAATGCTGGCAATACTCCTGTTACTTTTACCATCACTCGCAAAGGGGCTACATCTTGGGCAAGTTCCGTAGATTATGCGATCGGTGGTAGTGCTACCAACAGCAGCAATTACAATAATATTGGGGCGACTTATCGGGCAACAGATATCACAGGTACGATCGACTTTGTAGCGGGTGAAATATCCAAAACCCTGACTCTGTATGTGGTGGGCGATACACAGTTTGAACCTAATGAAACGATTGCGGTTGCATTGTCAAATCCTGTGGCACCTTTTAGCTCTTATATAACCACTGCGATCGCCACAACTACGATTGACAATGATGACTGCTTAGTAGCTAATATTAATGTTTATTACGCGATTGCCACCGTAGGATTAGCAGTCATGATTCTAAGTATAGTTAAATTGCGTTCCCTTACCAGTTTGTAGTGCGGACTTTAGTCCGCAAAATACTGCGGACTGAAGTCCGCACTACGAACAGTTTGTAGTGCGGACTTTAGTCCGCAAAATACTGCGGACTGAAGTCCGCACTACGAACGAATCTTGCTGCGGTTAATCGATCTGACACGATATAACTGGCTATTTTTCAATAAAAATTTATACGTATGCGTTACGAAAACTGTTATTTTTGCTACAATAGCTCTTCCTCTGGCAAATTTTTTACGCAGGGATGCTATAGACCTCTTGCAAAAATAAATAGGAACGGGCCGAAGAGCCCGTTCCACAAAAATAATTTTTTCTGTGGAAGGGGCCGAAGAGCCCGTTCCAAAATTTGATTAAAAGGACTTTTGCAAGAGATATTATGTCTTTGTCAATCAAAATTGATAGATAGTTTCGAGTGCATTGAACGAAACTGATGAACTATTGTCTTATTTTTAATTTCCAACTAGGTGTATTATGCCAAATTTAAATATTCCTGTTTTAGTAAAGTCGATCGCCTTTATCGACACTCAAGTACCAAATTATCACAGTTTAATGGCTGGGGTAACACCGGGTACGGAAGTTGTAGTGTTAGATGGGCACGAGGATGCGATCGACCAAATTACTGATATTTTAGCTCTTCGCACGAATATTGACAGCATCCACATTATCTCCCACGGCAGTCCCGGAAGTCTGCAATTCGGTAAAACCAGATTTTCCTTAGATAATTTAGAAACATATTCCCAGCAATTGCAGCAGTGGCGGAATGCTTTTACAAGCAGTGCGGATATTTTAATTTATGGTTGCAATGTTGCATCGGGGCCTCGCGTTTGTCCGCAAGTCCGACAGGGGTTTCAACCCCTGTTCGAGCGCGAAAGTCGGTTGAAACCGACTGGGGATAATTCATGCACCAATGTCAGAAACCCGGTTTCTCTCTCGATTGTTGAGAATGGTACAATATCTCAGTTGAAACTGAC
>NZ_JAUBUN010000087.1:0-5212 GCF_036702665.1 Microcoleus sp. Aus8_D2 | reverse complement strand
CCATGAAAAAGCCCCAATTGACATTGGTGCAATATCTCAGTTAAAACTGACTGAAAATAGCTCTTTAACACCTCGCGCTTGCCCGAAAGTCCGCCAGGGAATTAATTCCCTGTTCGAGCGCGAAAGTCGGTTGAAACCGACTGGAAACAATTCATGCACCAATGTCAGAAACCCGGTTTCTCTCTCGATTGTTGAGAATGGTACAATATCTCAGTTGAAACTGACAGCTTGCAGCACGATCGATCATCCTGTAGGGGCGGGTTCACCAACAGTCTTAAAGACAACAGACAGGTTAAATAAACCCGCCCTCCCCCATGAAAAAGCCCCAATTGACATTGGTGCAATATCTCAGTTAAAACTGACTGAAAATAGCTCTTTAACATTTCGCGCTTGCCCGAAAGTCCGCCAGGGAATTAATTCCCTGTTCGAGCGCGAAAGTCGGTTTCAACCGACTGAAAACAATTCATTTATTCAGTCCTATGAAGAGGACTTTCGCGCTCGAACGGGGGTTGAAACGAACGGCGGTACCGGGGAACAAGCGAGAGATTTAGATGTAGATTTAGAAATAGATGGTCTCGCCTTCATCCAGCGCATCGCCCAACTCACAAATACCAATGTTGCAGCTTCCAAAAACCTCACGGGAAGCGCAGCCAAAGGTGGCGATTGGAAACTCGAAGCAACAACCGGGGAAATTAACACACCGCTAGTATTTGCACCCGAAGTCTTAGCAGCTTACGAATATATCTTACCTATTGAACCCTACGAAATTAACTTAAAAACAGGCACGATTACAGGTACGCTAAACCAGTTTATTACTCTCTTGGAACCTCCGACTGATTCCAACGGCGACAGTTGGTTAGAAACGTTGGTAAAAATAGATTTTCAAGGCTTAACCAGCGCTAAATTTATCGTTGACTACGGTACAACACCATCAGGATGGACGGTAAATATTGGTGATTCGGTATCGAACAACGGTTATGGAGGGGATGGAGGCGATCAGAGTAATGATGCTGAGATGCAGATTGTGAATGGGAATATGGCCGTTTTTGGTAACGACTACAATACACCTCCGGGCGCTCAGATTATCCAGGGAAATGTCCCTAATTTGGTAGGTAACGGTTCCCGTCTCGAGTTAGAAGTTAGCAACCAAAAGCTGGCATGGAACAATAATAACGGACTGCAAAATAGTTTGAATTCGCCGTATTTGTATGCTCTTGCCGGTCAACCCGATGCCACCGGAGCAGTTAACTCCGATATTTATGCTAGCTTTAACAGGATTATTGACGGGCCATACCGCGTGGGTTCGGGGGCTAGAAAGGTAACAATTATTCTCGCTCCGATCGAGGTTAATTTTGGTGCTCCTAGTTACAGTGGCACAGAAGGAACTACAGACACGATAATTAATATTCCCGTCACTATCGATAGCACTCCCACCACTACGGTAACTGTACCAATTGTCATTAATCCTAACAGTACAGCCACCCAAAATTTAGACTACATCTTTGCACCGAAAACTGTTACTTTCCCCGCCAATACTACTACTCTCACTCAGAATGTTGCAGTTACTATCAAACCCGACAACATAGCTGAAAATGCCGAAACTGCTATTTTCAGCTTTGGCACAATTACAGGTAGTCTTGCAGGTACGATCGATCGCACTACGCTAACTATTGCTGCCAACGGTAAAATCTCTTATGCCATGGCGACTGAGATTCCTAGCATTCCCGAAGGCAATAGTGGCACAAAACCTCTAATTTTCACCGCGACTCGCAGCGGCGATATTGGCGGGGCAAGTAGCGTCAATTATGCGATCGCCGGTACTGCTACCAACGGCAGCGATTACAATAATATTGGCGGCACTTCTGGGGCAACTGCTGCTACTGGCACGATTAATTTTGCAGCGGGTGAAACATCGAAAACAATTACTCTTGATGTGTTAGGTGACGCAGTAGTAGAATCCGATGAAACTATTGCGGTTTCGCTGTCGAATCCTGTTGCACCGGGTATAACACCTACGATTACTGCTGCAACTGCTACAACTACGATCGCCAATGATGACAAAGCAGGTATCAATATCGTACCCCTGAGTCCAATTATTACAGAAGGTGGCGCTGGAGGCAGTTACGCAGTTAAGCTAACTTCGCAACCAACAGCACCCGTTACTATCAGTTTAAATGGAGGCGATCGCATTAATCCTATTGCGGCAATTACTTTTGATAGTAAAAATTGGAATCTGCCTCAAACTGTCTCCGTTAGCGCGATCGATGACAATATAGTGCAAGGAGTGCTCGCTGGCACTATTACTTACGCTATTAGCAGTGCCGACGCCAATTATAACAGCTTGACAATTGCCAATATTACTATACCGATCGGCGATAACGATCGCGCTGGTGTTTCTATTATCCAATCAGGAGGCAGTACCGAAATCGGCGAAGGCGGTGCCACAGACACTTACAGCCTGGTTCTCACTTCTGAACCCGTTGCCCCAGTTACGATTAATTTTGACACGGGCAGTCAAATTAGCGCGATCGCGCCTGTTACTTTTACACAGAATAATTGGAATGTTGCTCAAAATGTTACTGTTAGTGCGATCGATGACAGCATAGCCCAAGGAACCCGCAGCGGCACGATTGCTCACAATCTTGTCAGCACAGATACCAAGTATAACAACCTGACGATTCCTCCTGTGACTGCCACGATTGCTGACAACGATACAGCAGGCGTGACTGTTTCACCTGCGAGCACAACTGCGACGGAAGGATTTGTTACTGGCACGTACAGCATCAAACTAAGTTCCCAGCCCGTGGCACCGGTGACGGTTAGTTTCGCGAATGGTACTCAAATAAATGCGATCGCCCCGATTACCTTTGACGCTAGTAACTGGAATGTGGCGAAACCAGTTACAGTAACGGCTACAGACGATACGGTTGTTGAAGGGCCGCACGCAGGGGCGATCGGTCATACAGCCACGAGTGCTGATACTAAGTATAATCAAATAGTGATTTCCGGTGTGACAGTGGCGATCGCTGATAACGACACAACACCAACCCCGACACCAACTCCAACACCAATAATAACTCGGACTCCGACTCCCACACCAACTCCGACTCCAACACCTGCGCCAGAAGTAACGCCAACGCCAACACCAACACCAACACCCGTAATAATTCCTCCCCCCGCCCCAACTGACGCGCCTCAAGCCCCAGACACCGATTGTATTTGCCGCACAATTGTACCTCCCGAGCTCAACCAACCCAATCAAGTTGATGATACTCTGTACGACAACGGCAGCAATATAAATCAGTTTGGCACTCAGCAAAATGATGCTTTCTACGGCAGTGAAAGTCCCAATCTTTTCAATACTCAAGAAGGCAACGACAATCTTTTTTGTGGCAATAGCAATGACTCGGTTAACGGCAATGAAGGAAATGATTTTATTGTGGGCAACCAGGGAAATGATTTACTATTCGGAGGCAAAAACAACGATATTATATTAGGAGGTGAAGGATCAGACATCATTTTTGGCAATCGCGGTCGCGATTCTATTAATGGGCGAGAAGATGATGATTTTATTAACGGGAATCAGGGTGATGACTGGATTGATGGCGGTAAAGGCAATGATTTTTTGTTTGGCGGCAAAGATAACGATTTAATCATGGGTAGCGAAGGCAATGATACCATCTTAGGACATTTAGGCGACGATACTTTGTGCGGCGGTCAAGGTGATGATTATTTGAAGGGCGATCGAAATAATGACTTGATAGATGGAGGCGAAGGAAACGATCGCATTTATGGAGGTGAAGATGATGATACTTTGATTGGCTGTGAAGGCGATGATGTTTTATCGGGTGATTTGGGCAACGATCGTTTGATTGGGGGTGTTGGCAGCGATCGCTTTTTACTCTCTGTTGATTCCGGCATCGATACCGTTACCGATTTTGAAGATGGTAAAGATTTGCTGATTCTCGGTAATGGAGTGACTTTCTCGCAATTGGCAATTACTCAAAGTAATGGCATAACTCAGATTAGTTTTGCCCCTACCGGACAACTTTTTGCTTCTTTAATTGGAGTGCCTGCAACTGCGATTAATGCGGCGGATTTCACTTTGCTGTAGTTAGTGTGTAATGTGCGATCGCCCTCAATGACCCGGTTTATCTAAAAAACCGGGTTGTCTCCGAAAAAATCGCCCAATTGTATCATGTTGGCGCAATTACCCGCGATCGGTAAGGTTCGTAGTGCGTCCTGGCGTCCGCAGCTTGAGAGCGGACGCCAAGACGCACTACGAACGACTACGAACGAATCTTACTGTGGTTAATCGAGCGGATACGATATGATATCCTGTCGGGCCAATTACCCGCGATCGAAGCGTGCAATTTTGGCGATCGCACATCATCTTACTCACCTCAAATACGTATCAATTGCGACATCTAAAATTTCAGTACAATTGCACTTACATTTCACAAGTATTTGTGCTGTTTTCAGCTCGCATTCATCGCAGTAATTATACTTAAATATTTGCGGCATCTTTATCGGTACTTTAATTAACCAGCTCTTTTTAAAGAAAACTTTATATAACTCTGCTAAAAAAACTGTTATTGTGGCTACAACACATGAGAAATCACCGACTTTTTACGCAGAAATACTGTGTCTGTGTAAATCAAAATTGATAAATTGTTTCGGACACCAGTCACGAAACAGGGGAATTGTTGTCTTTTTTTACCCCAAATAGGTGTATTATGTCAAATTTAAACAGTCCAGTTTCAGTAAGAGCGATCGCCTTTATCGACACAAGAGTACCAAATTATCACAGTTTGGTGGCTGGGGTAACACCGGGTACGGAAGTTGTGGTGTTAGATGGGGATAAGGATGCGATCGACCAAATTACTCATATTTTAGCTCTTCGCACCAATATTGAGAGCATTCACATCATTTCTCATGGTACTCCCGGAAGCTTGGAACTCGGTAAAGCCGGATTGTCTGTCGATAACCTAGAAACTTATTCCCAGCAATTGCAGGAATGGCGCAGTGCTTTTACAAGCAGTGCGGATATTTTGATTTACGGTTGTAATGTGGCGTCGGGGACTCGCGCTGGCGTGCAAGTCTGCCAAATAATGAATTCCCAGTGCGATCGCGAAAATCGATTAAAATTGTCATCTGGCAAGATTTTAAATAATCCTGTAGGGGCGGGTTCGCCCACCAACTCAAACACAGC
>NZ_JAUBUN010000086.1:0-8309 GCF_036702665.1 Microcoleus sp. Aus8_D2 | reverse complement strand
GCGATGACTTGATTTACGGTGACTCGGGCAGCGATATTTTGTGCGGCGATGATGGCAACGATACCATAAGCGGCGATCGCGGGGACGACGATTCAAGCTCCGGGGGTGCGATCGGCCAGCAAGACTGCATCGACGGCGGCAGTGGCGACGATCTTCTCTACGGCGATGACGGTAACGATACCCTCAACGGTGATGAGGGTAACGATACTCTCTATGGAGGGGCAGATAACGACATTCTCAACGGGTGTGCAGGGGACGACTGGCTGTTTGGCGACGGCGGAGAGGATACTTTAATTGGAGGTACTGGGAGCGATCGCTTTGTCTTAAATAGCAACACAGGTATCGATACTATCCTCAATTTTGAAGTAGGAATCGACAAGTTTGCTTTAGCTGGCGGCTTGACTTTCGATCAGTTGCAAATTCACTCCACGGCGAACGGCACTGTCCTGCAATTTGCCTCCACTGGGCAGGTTTTAGCTAATGTTTTAGGAGCTAATAATGCTATTACTGCTCAGAATTTTGTGACTTTTTCCAAGTAAAAAGCACAGCGCATTAAATGCGCCTGATTTTGCCTAACATTGAGAAACCCGGTTTGTGAACAAACCGAGTTTCTCAATATTTTATATGCTGTGCAGTCAATTACCGGAATACAAAAGGTTCGCTCCTGAGGAATGCGAGTCCGCATCCATCCCAGGACTCGCATTCCGAACGCTCAAACCAATCTTAGGAACGAAAATTTAATAACTTAAACAGCTCCTACAGTCCTTTCTCCTATAAGCTGGTTCGTGAAAGGAGGCTCTTCCTCCGGATCTGTGTTACCAGGCAGAGCGAAAGTAACAAGCAAGTCGCTTAAGTTATTAAATTTCCATTCCTTAGTATGGTCATTCGACGGACATGATATTAAAACTTAACTAACCTCCAGCTTGGGACTTATAGCCTTTCTCAGATAGATGAGGTATAAGTTGAGATTTTCCATTTTTAGATTTGAGATTAAAGAATTGGGGAATTGGAAGATTGGAGGATTGGGGGATTGGGGGTTCGGGGATTGTGGGATTTTGTAATTGTTAATTTATTGGTGAATACCTCATCTTTGTGAGAACCGCTATATATCCCAATACGCTTGGGTTAAGACAGTCCGGCCGGTAAAACCATGTGAAAAATAGATACGCTCGATTGCTCTCACGCGCGATCGCTGCGGACAAACAAATCTTAACCCAAGCCTATTGACTTATACGCTGTCCGGTCTACCTGAAATCAAAAAGGTTTGAGCGTTCGGACTCAAGTCCTCATAAAAGTTAGAAGACTTATAGCCTTTCTCAAAAAATGAGGGATTGACCAATTAATTAACAATTCCTCAATCCACCCATCTCAAATCTCAAATCGAAAAATGGAAAATCTCAAATTTAAACTTGTACCTCATCTATCTGAGAAAGGCTATAAGCCAATACAGTTCACGATCGACCGATCACCCTGGCACCCCCCGAACCAAGGGGAGTAGGGGGTGGGACAAGAATCTTCTCAAAGTCAACCCCTACTCCCCTGCGTGAGCCCGGATGCGAGGGGGATCCCCGAGTATAAGAGTCGATCGTGAACCGTATTGGGCTATAAGCCCTCACTACAAACGTTATAACGGTTATTTTACTGGAATAGATATCTGCAAATCAGTCGGTAGAGCTGCATAAAATTGGTTGGTAGTGAGGACTTAATACCAATTTTTTATGAGGATGCTCCCGAATCAGATCCCCCCTTAACTTGCCCCCTACTCCCCCTGGTGGGAGGGGGGGACAAGATTTCGAGCTTTTTTCCTCCTGTAACGAGAGGGATGCGAGGGGATCGGAATATGTGCAACTTCACATTAAATTGGTATAAGTCCTCAGAAAAGTCAGAGGACTTAAGTCCTCGCTACAAACACGAAGGATTTTCAACCGATTGTTGCAACCAAATCTCGGGCTCCACGGCGTATTTTCGGACATCGCACCCGGATTTTTGCGTTTAAAACTAAAAATTTTACCATTTATAAAAACTCTTGCTACACAACAATTGTTGGGCTTGTTTGCTCAACGATCGTGTAAGGTGCCGATCCGCTCGAAAAGTCGATTGAATCCAAGGGATTAAAGAATGGAGCCGCACCTACAAATACTGTTGCATGAGTTTTAATAATTGGTATTATTTTTCTGCGAAAACTCAGAGTTGGCTAAAAAACGCCCGACTTCCCCGGTAAATGCAGCTAACTGTTACTTTGGGAAGATGTCGCTCCCAAAAAAATCGCCGTAAATGGAAATTGTTAACTATCCGAAACAGATGAATTAGCAATTATCTATTCCAGATCAAGTAGGTAGGTGCAAATATTTTTTGGTCGGTTACAGAAGGTCAAGCTATCACAACAAGAGCGATTGCTTTCATCTCTAGAGCGCTACGAACGAGCGTTTCACTCGCTGCGTCCAGGGATTATAATATATTTTATCGCTCATCTACTTAGGAATTAACAATAATATTTGCCATTGAAGGTTCACAAGTAGCAAATCAGGGATCTATCTAACTCATGCAAAAATTTTCGTGCAACTACTCTTGCCAAAATCAAAAATTAAGTTGCGATCGCCGCGACACAGATTGCATAAAAGCTGCTGTGATTTTGGAGCCGTTAGCGGGCGATCGCCCGAGCGATATTTACTGTTTAACAAAATCCAGTCTTCGCGTCAAAGCCGAACATAAAAAACATTTAGTTTGCATCGATCCGAGGGTAGAGAATTATCAGCATCTTGCCAGCGGAGTCAGAGCGGGGACTGAGGTAATTGTACTCGATCGCACTTGGGACGGAGTAGCACAAATTACCGAAATTCTAGCTCAACGCAACTCCATTGCCAGCCTTCAGATAGTTGCTCACGGCGGCGAAGCTGCGGTGCAACTGGGGTCAACTGTACTGAAGGGTGAAAACTTGTCAAAGTACGATCGGCATTTGCAGCAGTGGCGAAATGCCTTCAGCCAAACAGCGGATATTTTATTGTTAGCGTGCAGGGTGGGAACTGGAAAATCAGGCCGTGCTTTCGTGCGGAAGCTGAGAGAATTAACAGGGGCAAATATAGCCGCCGCCAACAATCTCATCGGCAGCGCAAAATTAGGAGGAAACTGGCAATTAAATGTCGCAGCAGGACGAGTCAAAACCGCAATAGCCTTTGAAACAAAAACGCAGGAAACATACAGCGGTGTCCTCGCGACTTTAGTTGACGAAACTTTTCAAGACGCAAACCTGACAGGGCCTTGGCTATCTGGGGTAACAGGCACATCAGACACTCCAGCTTTAACCTCAGGAACCGGAACCGAGAGTTTTCCGGGTTTGAACATCGACCCGGTGGGTAGCGGGGCTTTGAGATTAACTTCCAGCAGGTTCGATCAATCTACTTTTGTCATCTATGATAGTCCGGTACCAGTCAGCAGCGGCCTTAAAATTGTCTTCGATATATTTGCCTACAACGGCACTTCACGTCCGAATTTACCACCAGGTCTCAAAGGAGACGGCACAAGTTTCTTTTTAATTGACGGTACTGCGACGCCGACACAAGCTGGAGGCTATGGAGGTTCCCTCGGCTATGCCCAAAATACAGATACAAACCTGCCCGGTTTAGTCGGCGGTTATTTAGGAATTGGATTTGATGAATTCGGAAACTTTTCAACTCCAACTCAAGGGCGCGTAGGCGGAAATTCGGGCATTCTACCAGATTCGGTGACGCTTCGAGGTCGCGAAGCGGCAGGATATGAGTTTTTAACTTCTACGTTTTTGCCGGGGGGAGTAGATAATCTTCCCGATACCGTAAATCCTCTGCCTCCAAACGGGCCGAACAACACTGTTACTACGACTCGCGCCGCAGCAAGAAGAAGAGTTCAAGTTATATTGCAACCTCCCACTTCTGTAACGCCAAACCGTCTCACTGTTAGCTTCGATCTCAACAATAACGGTTCGTTTACCGATGCGGGCGAGACGATTATCGACATTGGCAATTTAGCCACCATCAACGGGTCAATTCCGTCCACGTTCAAATTTGGTTTTGCTGCTTCAACGGGAGACGCTACAAATATTCACGACGTTCGCACTTTGTCGATCCAAACTATAGACGTGCCGCTGACTACAGCAGATGTTGCCACAACGAAAATAGGCCCGGCCGCAGCGGCACCGGGCAGCAGCATTACTTACACAATTACCACAGTAAATAACGGCCCGAACGCAGCCGAAAACGTACGAATTCAAGACCAACTGCCCCGAGGGGCAGTGTTTGGCAGTGCCGAGGGCGGTGGCACTTTCAACCCGACAACGAGATTAGTCACCTGGCCGAGTATTCCGAATTTAGCTGTTGGGGCCAGCGTTACCCGCACCTTAACTGTTACGGCCCCAACTACACTCGGTGCTATTACCAACACTGTATTCAGCAACAGCAGCACGATCGATCCTGTACCCGCAAACAACAGCGGTTCTCAACCTACAGCGCAAGTCATCACAAGCATCACGAATAGCGCCGACGTAGTTACGGTCAAAAGCGGGCCCGCCAGTGCGGCCCCGGGTTCGACTGTCACCTACAGGATTACGGCGGCCAACAGCGGGCCGAATCCGGCCGCCAATGTGGCGGTTTCCGACAGCATCGTTCCGGGTTTGACGGGAGTCAGCGTGTCGGATGGCGGGAGTTACAGCCCAACTACAGGTATTGTGACTTGGAGTGCGATCGCATCTCTAGCCAGTGCAGCCACCGCCACCAGAACCGTCAGTTTTGCAGTTCCCGCCAGCGGCAGCGTCGCCAATACTGCCAGCAGCACCTCAACTACCCCAGACTCCAATCCTGGCAACAATAACGGCAGCAGCCCTACAGCGACAGTCACCACCACAGTTGCAGCCAGCGCCGACGTAGTTACCGTCAAAACCGGGCCCGCCAGCGCCTCTCCGGGATCGACTGTCACCTACAGGATTACGGCGGCCAACAGCGGGCCGAATCCGGCCGCCAATGTGGCGGTTTCCGATAGCATCGTTCCGGGTTTGACGGGAGTCAGCGTCTCCGACGGCGGGAGTTACAGCGCAACTACAGGTATTGTGACTTGGAGTGCGATCGCATCTCTAGCCAGTGCAGCCAGCGTCAGCAGAACCGTCAGTTTTGCAGTTCCCGCCAGCGGCAGCGTCGCCAATACTGCCAGCAGCACCTCAACTACCCCAGACCCCAACCCCGCCAACAACAACGGTTCTCAACCCGCATCTACTGTCACAACAACTGTCATAACCACAGTTGCAGGCAGTGCCGATATCGCCACCAGCAAAACTGGCCCCGCTACTGCCACCCCTGGGTCAACTGTCACGTACACGATTCTCACGCAAAACAGAGGGCCGAATACCGCCGCCAACATCACCGTTACAGACAGCATCGTTCCTGGTTTAACGGGCGTCACAGCATCCAACGGCGGTATTTACAACCCAGCCACAGGCATTGTCAGCTTTCCGCCGATTCCCAGCTTAGCTGATGGGGTGACAGTCAGCCGGACTGTCACATTCCCAGTCCCGGCGACGGGCACTGTCAGGAACACGGCCAGAAGTAGCTCAACCACTAATGACCCGAATCCCGGCAACAATAACGGCAGCGATCCCGGCGCAACTGTTGCCACCAGCATCGCCCCTGCGCCGACTCCCGCACCGACTCCCACTCCCGCACCGACTCCCCCCAACCAGCCGCCGGTCGCCAACAACGTCAACGCGATCGTTGCCCCCAGCAGTGCTGTGCCGATCGCAGGACTCAGCGGCACAGACCCTGACGGGTCGATCGCATCCTTCACCATCAACACCGTTCCAGCAGCTAATCAAGGGGCAATATTTTTAGGCAACCCCAGCACCGGAGGCACTGCCGTCAGTGCAGGTCAAACCCTGACTCCGGCTCAAGTAGGGCAATTGTTCTTTCAGTCGGCGCCCGGTTTTACAGGCGCTAATTTCACCTACAGCGCCACAGACAACCTCGGCGCTACCAGCCCCGCCACTGCCACAGTATCGGCGGTGCTGCCCCCGCAAAACCAACCGCCAGTCGCCAACAACGTCAACCTCAACATCCCCGCCAGCAGCACTGTCGAGATCGCCGGATTGGGCGCCACAGACCCCGACGGGTCGATCGCATCCTTCACCATCAACACCGTCCCAGCAGCTAATCAAGGGGCAATATTTTTAGGCAATCCCGAGACTGGCGGCAGAATTGTCAGCGCAGGTCAAACTCTCACCCCAGCACAAATAGGACAATTATTCTTTCAATCGACAGCCAACTTTACAACAGCAAATTTCACCTACAGCGCTACAGACAACGGCGGCGCAACTGCACCCGCCAGCGCTACTGTGGCTGCTGTCAACATTCCGCCTGTTACCCCGACTCCCCCCAACCAGCCGCCGGTCGCCAACAACGTCAACGCGATCGTTGCCCCCAGCAGTCAATCAGCGATCGCAGGACTCAGCGGCACAGACCCTGACGGGTCGATCGCATCCTTCACCATCAACACCGTTCCAGCAGCTAATCAAGGGGCAATATTTTTAGGCAACCCCAGCACCGGAGGCACTGCCGTCAGTGCAGGTCAAACCCTGACTCCGGCTCAAGTAGGGCAATTGTTCTTTCAGTCGGCGCCCGGTTTTACAGGCGCTAATTTCACCTACAGCGCCACAGACAACCTCGGCGCTACCAGCCCCGCCACTGCCACAGTATCGGCGGTGCTGCCCCCGCAAAACCAACCGCCAGTCGCCAACAACGTCAACCTCAACATCCCCGCCAGCAGCACTGTCGAGATCGCCGGATTGGGCGCCACAGACCCCGACGGGTCGATCGCATCCTTCACCATCAACACCGTCCCAGCAGCTAATCAAGGGGCAATATTTTTAGGCAATCCCGAGACTGGCGGCAGAATTGTCAGCGCAGGTCAAACTCTCACCCCAGCACAAATAGGACAATTATTCTTTCAATCGACAGCCAACTTTACAACAGCAAATTTCACCTACAGCGCTACAGACAACGGCGGCGCAACTGCACCCGCCAGCGCTACTGTAGCTGCTGTCTTGCAACCAATTTCTCCAACACCGACGCCCGCACCAACACCACCGCCAACACCAACACCACCGCCAACACCAACACCAACACCGACGCCCGCACCAACACCACCGCCCGCACCAACACCAACACCGACGCCCGCACCAACACCACCGCCAACACCAACACCACCGCCAACACCAACACCACCGCCCGTGCGGACACCGACGCCCGCACCGACGCCAACGCCCGAAACAACGCCGACGCCGACGGGAACACCCGAAACAACGCCCGAAACAACACCGACGCCGACGGGAACACCCGAAACAACGCCGACGCCTATTTTCGCCCCAGTTCCCGAACCTGATACAGGCTGCGGTTGCGACCCCCTACCCCTGGTGCCTGCGATCGCATTTATCCAACCCCAGCGCGAACAAATACTCAACTTCGACTCAAACGCCGCACAACTCACCGACATCCAAAACACTCTCCTCGGTACTCCCGGAAACGACTATTTAACCGGAAACGACGCTAACGAACTGTTTGTTTCTTTCACTGGGGACGACACAGTTTTAGGTGAAAGCGGCTCAGACATTGTGTTTGGCAACCAACAGCGAGACTTCATCGCCGCCGATAAAGGCAACGATATCGTTTACGCGGGCAAAGACAATGATGTGGTGTTCGGAGGGAAACAAGCCGATCGCATTTTTGGCGATCGCGGTGCCGACTTATTGTCAGGCGATCGCGGTTCAGACACGATCGTCGGCGACAACGGCAACGACATCGACCTCACCGGCGACGACGGCGATTTGATTTTCGGCGGTTCAGAGGACGACGCCATTGCTGGCACTCAAGGCCCAGACACGGTTTTCGCCGGCAAAGGCCCTGACATCGCCTTTGGTGGCAAACAAGGCGACCTGATTTTCGGCGACAAGGGCCCTGACAGCCTCTACGGCGACAGCGGAGACGATACGCTGTTCGGCGCCGTCCTCAACTCCCTAGATAGCGACCCTGACGGGCAAGATTTGCTGTTTGGAGGCAATGGCAACGACTTACTGTTCGGCCAATCCGGCGACGACACTTTGCTGGGCGGCAACGGCCAAGATTTGGTGTTTGCAGGCAAAGGGAGCGATCGCATTTTCGGCGAAACTGGTTCCGACACACTTTACGGCAATCAAGGTTCTGACACCATCCTCGGCGACTACGGTACTGCGGTTGGCAGCACAATTGCCACATCTGAAGGCGACTTAATTTTCGGCAACGATAGCGGTGACATCATCG
>NZ_JAUBUN010000085.1:0-8479 GCF_036702665.1 Microcoleus sp. Aus8_D2 | reverse complement strand
GCATTGGGCATTGGGCATTGGGCATTGGGCATTGGGCATTGGGCATTGGGCATTGGGCATTGGGCATTGGGCATTGGTGATTGGGCATTGGTGATTGGGCATTGGTCCTGCCGTCATTGCGACGTTTAAGTCAGAAGGATTTAGCGATCGGTGAGGAATTCAATTCCTAATATAATTTTTTGAACTAATCAGGAATGGTATTAAATAGGGATTTGCTGACGCTGAGAATTTGAACTTCATCTCCTATGTGTACTATTTTTCCTGCTGCTTGAAGTGGCACTCGCGTGTTAACAATCAGCCGACTAAAGTGATTTAAATGCCCTTTTTTTACCAAGTCAGGCATGATTTCATTCTGCTTAGCTATTAGTACATTTTTTGAATAGGGATAAGCTTCTTTCGCCGCCGACTTTCGCGTAGATAGGATACAGGGCTGAGCGGGATTAATCCCTTCAAAGATTACTGGCCCTATTTTAAATCTGACAACTTCATCGGCTGCTCCGAAAAGTTGGTCTTCCCAAAAAGCCGGGACATCTCCTATTTCAATATTAGCTCGCAAGCGATGCCGCATCTCGTTAACGCAAACTCTCGGAAACCAAGATGCAACTTCGGCAATTGTTGCGGTACTGATAATGGTTGGCCCCGGTGCGGCGGTATCATCGGGAAAGCCTGTGAGCAAGTTTTCAATTAACTTGACGGGGTAACCGAAGTAGTTGCTCAACCAATATTCTATCCCTGGGCGTTCTCGATCTACATGAAAAAAGATTTCTTGTTCTGTGTCTTGAATTTTCAGACCGGCAATTCTCTTTTTTATGTCAAAGGATAAGCGCAGAAAAGGGACTCCGCTGTTGCGCTTCGTGTTAACAAGTTCTCCTTTTCGATCGCAGATGGCAAAAGAGCGATCGCCTGCTAGAGCTCCGCTAGCAAGAATATTAGCTTGACTGACAGCTATGCCGTCAAGGGACTTGACCGGATAGATATGAATGCTGGCGACGTAAGACATTGTGATTCATTGATAAATAATTGTTGTTTTAGATACACTATAGCATCCTCCGCAGGCAGAATGATGACCGCAGTTAATTCCATGAAATTACAAGGGGCGATTTTTTATGAGTTTATATTTAGCAGCTACTTGTAAAGAAAAAGTAAAGAAATTTTGCTGGGCTGGGGCTCAATATTATACTAATAAATATAAAACAATTAACCGAGTTGCAAGCAATGACCGACTCAAAAAAAATAGGCAAGATGTCGAGGCGGAGTGCGATCTGGATGTCAGGTGCAGGAGCGCTGGTGGCAACCATGGCCCCAGGGCTGTTCAAAACTGAACCGGCCTATGCAGAAGGAGCAGTCTCAAATATCACTCCTGACGCCGCACTCAAGAAATTGATGAACGGGAATCAGCGGTATATTGACCAAAAACGGACTTTTCCCGACCAAAGCCGATCGCGAATTTCAGAAGTAGCAAAGGGTCAACATCCGTTTGCTACCATCCTGGCTTGTTCTGATTCGCGGGTGGCTCCGGAAATTATTTTCGACCAAGGATTAGGGGATTTATTTGATATCCGAGTAGCGGGAAATTTTCTCGACGATGTGGTTCTCGGCAATATTGAATATGCCACACTAGAATTAGGGGTGCCGCTATTAGTAATTCTGGGTCACGAACGCTGCGGTGCTGTGAAAGCGGCTTTAGATGGCAAACCGGTTCCGGGTCACATTGGCAGTTTGGTGGCGGCAATCAAACCAGCCGTTGATAGTACAAAAAATCAATTGGGCGATGCCTGGGATAATGCAGTCAGAGCTAATGTGAAAATGAACGTCAAGAAGTTAAAATCCTTGTCACCTATTTTAGCTGAAGCAGTCAAAGCGGGCAAGCTGAAAGTTGTTGGGGGGCGCTACGATTTGGACAGCGGAAAAGTAGAGATAATTGCTTGATTTTGTTGGTATTTTTATCAATTTGTAGGGTTGATGCCCCCGTCATTGGTGTCAACTTAAGACTAAAGCCCTTGATAAATCTCGCTTTTAGCCTAGTCCCGATCCCCCTAAATCCCCCTTAAAAAGGGGGACTTTGACGCTCCTGTCCCCCCCTTGTTAAGGGGGAGTAGGGGGCAAGAATTCGGGGGGATCGAGGGGTTAATCGTAAGACAGCAGGCTGGAACTACGTTTGATATTAATTTGAGACCAATGTGACCCGCCGTGCCTACCCCTCTGGGAGCGATGGGAAACTACCGAGGATTGCCCCTACAAATGACCTACTTAACGAGAAAGTATATCTGCCAGTTTACATCAAACCCATTTCTTGCAGTCCCCGGCGCAGTCGTTCTGCTTCAAAGGGGCGGCGCTGTTCGTGAAGAGCGATCGCTCTTTTGAATTCTGCTAAACTTTCGGGCATTTTGCCAATTTTCAGCAGCGCTACTGCCAAGTTTTGATGGGCTTCGGCGTGTTCGGGATCGAGTTTAATGGCTTGTCGGTAATAGGCGATCGCATCTACCAAATTTCCGGTTGCTTTCAGTGTCAGTCCTAAATTGTAGTGACCTGCTGCAAAATTGGGATCAATTTTTAAGGCTGCTTTGTAAGCTTTTTCTGCTGCTGGCAAATCTCCTTCATCTTTGAGCAAATTGCCCAAATTGTTGTAAGCGCCCAACTTCAGCGCTGGAAAAACATTTGTATTAATTGCTGCTTGATAGTGTTCTTTTGCTTTGGCAAACTGCTGTTGCTGGCGGTAAGCAATTCCTAAATGATAGTTGAGTTCATAAGCAATAGAATCATCAATTGTCGCCGCAGTCAATCCCCTAGTTAATAAATTAATTCCCCGCCCGATTTGCCCGCTTTCTACGTACAGCGCGCCTAATTTGCTGCAAGCATAAGCATCGTTTGGATAATAAGTTATATAGCGTTCCATTGCTGCTTGAGCTTTTTGGAATTTGCTTTTTGCGGCGATCGCATCTTTGTGATAACCAGAGTGGTAAATCGCCACATCGGGGAGAGAAGCGATTTTCCATTGCGGTTCCCGCTGCAAAATCTCAGCCGCGCTGTCGTCTACCATGGCGTGGTATGGGCGAGAAAAGCGGATGTCGTGGCGATTGCGAAACAAGCGCGACACGAGGGAATAGGGAGATTGAGATGCGCCGATTTCTTGACGGATGAGATTGATTAGCAGCAGTCGATCGCTCTTAATTGCCTGCTTGATTTGAGGTACAATCTCCGGTACTAGCACCTCATCGGCATCCAACACCAAAATCCAGTCGCCCTGGGCGTGCTTCAGAGACTCGTTGCGCGCCGCTGCGAAGTCGTCGCACCATTCAAAGTCATAAACCCTCGCCCCGGATGCTCGGGCTATTTCACGGGTGCGATCGCCAGAACCGGTATCTACCACCACAATTTCGTCAACAACACCCTTCACGCTGTCCAAAGTCCGCGCCAGTGTTGCTTCTTCATTCTTGACGATCGTGCACAGTGTCAGATTCATCGGGGGCTAACTTTCCTAATTTGACAGAAATATTGTAATTTTTTTTACCAGTAAAACACAAAAAGTCCCAGAAAAATTTCTCCTATTGCCCTTCGGCTTTGAGCCTAACTACCTTTCTTCCGTATAAAAATTGGCTTATACCAACCGCACCCAACGGTTAGGACGTTCTGAAATTGCACTTTCCATGAGTAGTCGATTGCTTCTGTCCTAAATAAATAAAGCCTTCTATCCTAGATAATTAAAGGCTTCGTTCTTAGTTGTGCGTTCTGCGTTCTGCATTCTTAGTTGTGCGTTCTTCAATAACTCTTTTGATATATTAAAAAGCCTTAAATTAGGACGATTCATGATAAATTCTACCACTTTCGGTTCATCCCTACGGTAGAGGAAAGGACGGGATATCAGTTGCTATTCTTAGAACATAAGACAAGGCAGACAAAAGTTAAGCACTCAGGAGAAACAGAAATGGGAATTATTGCTTGGATTGTTTTAGGACTGATTGCCGGTGCGATCGCGAAAGCCATTTATCCGGGACACCAAGGCGGCGGTTTTCTGGCAACAACAGTTTTAGGAATTATCGGCGCGCTAGTGGGAGGTTATTTAGGTCAAGTCTTTGTGGGAACTAGCGCGGGAGCTTCCTTCGGAGCATTAACTCTACCGAGCATAGCTTTTGCCGTCATCGGTGCGATCGTGGTACTTTTCATCTGGGGATTGTTGACTCAGCGTGCAGCATAATAAATATTGCCAATTCCTAGTCGATCGCTTTTTAGGGTATTCATAAACCCGGTTTCTTGAAGAAACCGGGTTTTTCAGTCAATAGACCTCTTGCAAAAGTCCTTTCAATCAAATTTTGGGACGGGCAAGATGCCCATCCCACAAGAGAAAAAACTTTTTGTGGGATGGGCATCTTGCCCGTCCCAGGTATTTTTGCAATTTTGTCTAATAACCCCCGTTGCGATCGCTATAATTAGATTATTGGTTCGTAGTGAGGACTTCAGTCCGCATTCAAGAAGGACTAAAGTCCTCACTACGAACCTGGTTTATTTCATCGGACTCGGCGGTTGAAACCGCTGCTATACAAACGAAGTCTGCCTCCGCAGACTCAAGGGTAAAGTTAATCAATTCGCAAATTGAAAGGCAAGCGAACGTAAACTCCCTGCGGGTCGTTCATCGACTTGATAACAGCCAATTCATCTTGCATTTTCTTAACTTCTGCCGTCAGCGGGTCGAGTTTGGTGGCTGGTTTTAACACGTGAACGCCGGAAATTCTTTCCAAAATTCGCTCTTCCAAACTGCGGCGTTTTGGATATTCTTCTAACTGCCAATCGTCGCCTAGTTTAGCTTGCTTAGCCGCTTCTCTAACAGCATCTTCTAGGCCGCCAATTTCATCCACTAAACCCAACTGTTTCGCTGCGATACCAGACCAAACTCTGCCTTGAGCAATTTCTTGCACCTTGTTTTTCGGCAGTTTGCGGGAGTCGGCGACTTTGGTGATAAATCGATCGTAAATGCGATCGACTATTTTCTGAATATTCGCCAATTCTTGAGGATTTTTGGGGCGGGAAACCGTGTTAGTATCCGCAAAGCGGGCGGTTTTCACCACGTCCCAAGTGATGCCGTTGTTAGCAGCTAACTTTTCGGCGTTGAACAGCATTCCAAAAACGCCGATCGAACCCGTAATCGTACTAGCTTCGGCAAAGATTTTGCTGGAACCCATCGAAATCCAATAGCCACCGGAAGCTGCTAAGTTGCCCATCGACACGATAACTGGCTTTTTTTTGCCCGTCAGCGCGACTTCGCGCCCGATGACTTCCGCCGCCGTCGCGCTGCCTCCGGGGCTGTTAACGCGCAAAACTACTGCTTTTACGTCGTCATTTTCTCGGATTTTCCGCATTTCTTGAGCGATGCGATCGCCTCCTACTTGAGTCGGGCCGCCTTCGCCATCTACAATCTCACCCTCGGCGTAAAGGACAGCAATCTGATTTTTCTTGTTAGCGCGAGTTGAGTTTTTACTCTCAGCAACTCTCGCGTAATTTTTCAAACTTATTTGCTTGAAAGATTTATCTTCTCCATCGGTTCCTGTTAGTTTTTTGAGTTCGGCTGCAATTTCATCAAAGTAGGCAACTTTATCAACTAACTTGCCTTTGAGAGCTTCGTCAGCCATCAAAGTTCCGCCATTATCTGCCACCGCTTGCAGTTGGGGAACGGTCAATTGGCGGCTCGGCCCGACAGTTTTTAGGTATTCGCCCCAAATATCTCCCAGCAGTTTTTGGGTTTGCTGGCGATTTTCAGGACTCATTTTTTTGAGCAAAAACGGTTCAACGGCTGACTTGTATTTACCGACGCGAGTGACTTGCACTCCCACGCCGTATTTCTCGAAAGCACCGGTCAAAAACATGGCTTGACTGCTAAAACCGTTGAGTTCTAGGGAGCCGTAAGGATTGATAGCAATTGTATTTGCAACGGAACCGAGGTAATAATCTCGCTCGCTCCAGTCCATTTCGTAAGCAAAAATGGGTTTTTTGGCATCTCGGAAACGCTGTAATGCCGATCGAACTTCCTTGAGATTAGCAAACCCGCTGCTGCTGGCATCCGAACTGCCTTCGAGATACATCCCAACGATTTTGGGGTCTTTTTTCGCAGATTCGATCGCATCTAAAACAGTCCGCAGCGTCACAGCATCGCCGGATTCATCCGAAAGCGCTTCTTGAATCGCCGCGCTCGTGCTGCGACTCGGTTTGCTGTCAGTGATATTTAAAGAAAGGTCTAATACCAATACAGACTTATCTTTAACTTGCGGGCCTGAATCTTTAGACGACGATGCCGCCAGAGCAATTAGCAGTACCAGTCCTCCCAATCCGATGCCGCCCAGCAGCAACAATCCGAGGAAGGTTCCCAGCAAACTTGCACAAGTATATTTTAGGAAATCTTTCATTTAGATAATTAGTCAGTTGACAGTTGACAGTTGACAGTTGACGGTTGGCAGTTGACAGGAAAGCAGTTGACAGTTGATAGTTGACGGTTGGCAGTTGACTGTTGGTAATTATTAACATTTGGTAATTGGCAGTTAGTAATTGGCAGTTGTTATTTCTTATTTCTTATTTTTTAATCTCTTCCAATAATCAGTAACTACTGACTACTGCCAACTGCCAACTGCTTTCCTGTCAACTGCCAACTGCCAACTGCCAACTGACATACTTTTATCTTAACCTTTCCCAAACCCCAGAATGTTTCAACTGAGCCAAGTTGAAACATTTAAGTGCTATGCTAGTTACAGCTATTATTCCTAATCATTAGTATTAATATCCAGAGCGGAGTAATCTAGAATAAATCTAGAAAAACCCGAACCTTGACAAATCAATAGTTTCAGGAGAAATGCCATGAAAGCTCAGAACAAAGCTCAGTCTGTTTGTGATGTATCTGTTTACTCTGACAAAAAGTCACTCGCCTTGCGCTTCCCCAAGCGCCATAGCACCCTGTGGGAGCTACTAGACGGTAAATCACTCAAGGGTAAGCCTAAGTGCTTAGGAATAGGCAAATATGGCTACTCTGATACACCAGAGGACTGGAAGCGGGCGACGCAATTGGCGATCGCAATGGAAGCTGATTTAGACCATCCAGAGTGGGAAAAGCTATTTGACCCCACCCTTGCTAAATATGGCTTGGGAGGGGGCAAATATGCTAAACTAGCTGATGTACTTCAACTGCCTGGTACGGTACAACCTGAACCCGAAATGACCGTGGGTCAGATGTGGGAGGAATACCTAGTTTGGAAAGAGGGGCAGATAGAGGAAAGTACATTCCGAGCCAAGTATTGCAGCACCTTTACGAATAGCATTAAGCGCTGCCTAGTTGACAAAATTACCTTTTGGAATTGTCTTTTGAGCGCTGATATGGCTGATTTTGTATCAGCCGTGTCATTGGCAGAAGAGACTAAAAAAGGACTGATAGCAGCCCTAAATGAAGCGTTTTTACGTGTTCAATCATCAGGAAAAACAAAGTTAACCGCTAGCCCCTTTTATGGGCTAACTAAAGCCTTGAAAGCTGATACTAGAGACAAGTACAAGCCTGTTATGAACTCAGGCGGTAACATACTTCAATGGTGGGAAGTAGCGGACGCAAAAAATGAATCTACACTAGAAGCAGATAAACGTGCTTTTACCAAGAATGAACGCGACATCATCATTAAGGCGTTCTACGATTCAAGTAATGCGCCCGAACGTCAAATTGCACCTTTGATTGAATTCCTGTTCCTCACAGGTTGTCGGCCCGGCGAAGCTTTTGCTTTAACGTGGGGGAATATCAAATTCGACAATGATATTATCTTTTTTGGTAAAAGTTATTCAGCCTCTATCAAGAAAGTCAAAGTCACCAAGAACAACTCGATCAGGATATTCAAGCTCTACCCTCGGCTGAGGGATTTGTTGTTACGAATTAAGCCCGCAGATCCAAAAACTAACGATTTAGTTTTTAAACAACAAAAAGGGCAGACATATACCAGCACTCGTCAATCTCAATTGTGGATGGGGTACACCAACGTCAACAAACAAGATGAAACCGTTTTTTATCCCGGTGTAGTGGCTCGACTGGTAGAGGAAGGCGAAATTAGTAGTTACCTCTCCCCCTACCATACTCGTCACACTTACATCACTCTCACGGCATGGGCTAACAAGGGTGATACATCAGCCTTAATGTTATTGGCTCACGCTTGCGAGAATAGTGTAGAAGTCATTCTCAGGCACTACTTGGGGATCAACAAAGAAGTTGAACTAAATCAACCCTAACTCCATCTCTAGCCACCTCTAAGAAGGTGGTTTTTTTGTGCCTATTTTACGATCATACTTTTACACACTCGTTCACTTATTAATATTAATCATTAACATTAATGATTACAACAAATCCCCCCCTTATTAAGGGGGGAAAGGCGCGAACCAAATATATGTATGCTACAACAAAACTTTACCCGATAGGTGCGGTTCCATCGATTTTTTGCAGAAGCGACATAATAGCTTCAGAGGC
>NZ_JAUBUN010000084.1:0-9735 GCF_036702665.1 Microcoleus sp. Aus8_D2 | reverse complement strand
GCGCGATCGGGCAAATTGCCCGATCGCACTTTTTACCCTACTACTTTTTAAAAGATGACTTATAAGGTTGGCGATCGCATAAAACTCAAGCGCAAGACACCCGCTGCAGCTTGTCTCAAGAAAGGAGATGTTATCCAGATTGCAGCGATTCATCCGCAGACCGGAAGTTGCAAGTTCTGGAACGAACGCACGGAATCGTGGGGTTATGTCGAGTCAGACGAATTTACCTTACTTCCCCCCGAAATTGATTCTGTATCACCAGCCTCTACACTTGCTGATACAGAATACACTGTCGAGGTTGCTGATACAGAATACATTGTCGAGGTTGCTGATACAGAATACATTGCCGAGGTTGCTGATACAGAATACATTGCCGAGGTTGCTGAGGATGATTCTGTATTAAAAGCAATATCTACTTATCAACCTCGCGGTACGGCCCGGAGTGGTGAGTATTTCCGATTTTCTTATCGCGAAGGTTTAAAAATGCGACACGTTCATATTCGCGGAGGCAGCACCGATTCACTAATTTCTCAGGCGAAAGTCGCGGAAGTGCGATCGCTCCAAGCGGCAGGAATTCCCGCTGCCGAAATTGCTGCTATGCTTCGGAATTCAGTCGGCAAAGCTCAGACACCTTTGTCCTGCTGACTCCAGAAGCCACTGCAATCTGCGAATAACTTTTGCCCTGAGCCCGCAATTGATGCACGAAGGCGATCGCGCTTTCCGACACTCGCGGGCGGCCAAACCTCCGCCCCTTCGCCCGCGCCGCTGCAATCCCCGACTTTACCCGCTCGCGAATCAGGTCGCGCTCAAATTCAGCAATCGCCGAAAGTATCGCCGCCATCAATTTACCTTGTGGCGTGTTCAAGTCGAGGCTAATCCCCGACAAAGTGACCAAAGAAATCCCCCAAGCGTTCAAATCTTGCAGCGTGCCAAGCAAGTCAACCGTGCTCCGGCTCCATCGGCTCGCCTCAGTTACCAGCACCGCCGATACCTTGCGAGCTTGTGCCGCGGCCATAATTTTTTGGCGCTGCGGGCGATCGGATGAAGCACCGCTGGCAGTCTCCCGCAGCGCTTCTACAACTTCATACCCAGCGCGATCGGCAAACTCTCTCAAATCTCGCTCTTGCCGATCGCAATTCTGATCGTCGGTTGATACCCGACAGTAAATAATCGCCCGTATCAAAAAACCCTCCTAATTAAGGCAACTGAAACCCTGATTAAATTAAGGTTGATTTTAAATAATTTGCCGTATCAATTAGGAAGTGCTTTTTGACACGTCACTGCAAATCATTGCTACGATTTCATCAAGCAATTGCCCCATAGTCAGCCGCCGGCGTATCGCTTCAATTCGCAAATATTTTTTTGTGGTTTCAGCAACTTCGGTTTGCAACTTAACGTTGCAGTTAACAATAACAGCATTAACATCAGTCTCACTATCATTAATCATTAAAGTTCCCAGTAAACTCATCCACATTCTAACCTGTATCTTTAGGTATAGTGAAAATAGCGTTATCGCCCTAACGCTATTTTCACTCGCAGCTAAGCAGAGCCTGGATCGCGACTGATTTACAAATTATCTTTTTGCCTTAGCCTTAGCCAGCTTGTTAATCAAATCTTTAACCAAATCCTCTGTCCCCGTAAAGGTTTTTGGGTCTTTGTCGAGTTCCAATCCCAATTGGCGCCGCAGTAACTGCACGTTAAGTTCGCTCATATTTACCAATTCAATTATCTTCGATTGCAGGGGACGCCTGATTGAAATCTTGTTAAATCCGCTCGTCTTTTTAGTAGCCATGGCATACTTATTTATTCAAAACTGAAATAAAGCTAACGTCGTTGGGATCGAATGCCCATTTTGTAATAGGTATCTTACTGGGCTTAAGCATTTTAGCCAATGTGGCTTCTACTTCGTTGTCCGTTTTAGCTTTGCCGATGTCTATTTCTTTAGAATCTTTTTTGCCAAAACCTTTGTGAGCTTCGTGGATAGTAAAAACGGTAGGCAGCAATTCGATTTCGACTACTGGCTGGATGTTTAATGCATTTATCATGAGTTCCACTTTGCGAACAAGTTCAGCCAGTACCTTGAATGTCTGAACGTTGTGCATAATACTAGCCACCTCGTACTTTTGGGTACTGTTCCCATCGCTCATGCTCTCAGCGAGCATCTCATACATTTGCGATGCCCACGCCGTCGCATTGACGTGTTGCCAATCAGAACCGTGCGGCTTGCTGATTGGATTGATTATCAAGCCATTCGCAAGCATCCTAAATAGCGCTTGCTGTACCGCATAGTAATCTTCGCATTCTTCATTACCGGTACCGCCGGGTGCAAGAAAAGCTTTAGCTACTTTAAATTTGTTTTTTTTCAGTTTGACTATTCCGAGATACTTGTAAATCTCTTTTATTTCAGCACAGCAGTCCATAGGCTTGTAACGTTGGGGGTAGTTGGGTAAATCTGATTTAATTTTAGTTATTGGTGCTGGTGCTGGAACGGTTGGGGGATTGGGTTCTGGCAAAGAACAAGAGGATTCTAAGACGGTAATGATGAAATCTTGAGTCGAATAACTTTCATCGTTAGGCGTTCTTCCTATAAATGGTGCTATCGATCCGCTTCCTCCCCCAGTAAGTTCCATTGGATGTTTTACGTTCAACGGATCTCCCGCTCTTAGAACTGTAGGGATATTCACCAAATAACTAAAGCCATCGTGGCTCAAGAATCTGCGCTTGTCAGTTCTCTCGTATTTCCTGCTTATGTAGTCTTTAATCGCATCTTCATGACCATCTAAGATCGTTGCAAATGGCTCAGCGCCGTATCCACCGTCAAAGATAGCCATAACAGACGAAACATAGCAGTATATGGTTCGTCGCCCAGGTACATAATAATACGATCCACCGTAGCCCTGAAAAGGACGGCTAAAAACTCCATTTCTACTACTTTGTTGTGTGTAGTTAAAGGCAATTTCCGCACTATTCCAGTGAATCAGCTTGTAGTTACTTTGAATCGAATCGCCGCCAACAATTATTTCGTTTTGGATCGTTTCTCCAAACCTGTAAGAACCCCAATCGGTCATCCATCTAATGACGGAACTTGCAGTTATTACCATCCTGCACGTTTTGGAGCTAGGCTCAAACGGAGGTTCTAAAATCGGTTCTTTTATGGGCGGGATTGGCGGGATTGGCGGGATTGGTGTAGGTGTAGGTGTAGGTGTAGGTGTAGGTGCAGGTGTAGGTGTAGGTGCAGGTGTAGGTATTGGTACTATCTTTTCGTCATCGGCTGTAAATGTAATTTCTACACTACCGCCTGGTATTGAATAGCCAAGGCTTAAAGATTTTTTGCCTTGCCCGTCAACACCTACGCCGATAATTATCCCAGCGATAGATATTTTAAATTTTCCACCGCCCTCATCATCTAGGCTAGCCTCAGCTCCCAGTCCAGCAATATTAATTCCCGCTGACGCTTCTTTGACATCGACCGAGCCATCAGAATTTACTTTAACTTTACCTCCAATATTTACTCCTAATTTACTTTTTGTAGAGCCGATGCCTGCTCCAAACCCCACAGTTTGATTGGTGGCGTCAATTTCAATTTGTACGCCTTGCTTACTTATGAGGTTGTCTACGTCTACTGACAGTTTTCCCGTGGCATTAATTCCTCCAGCGGAACCTAACTCCCGTTCTGCCGTAAACCCTAGTCCGCTACCGCTGCTAGTATTTTCTGATGGCTTGCTTCGTGCTGAAAAGTCATCAGACTTGCTTAAATCTGGACTGTAACGAGACTTGCTTAAATCTGGACTGTAACGAGACTTGTTTAAATCTATATTGTAACGTGACAATGATGGTTTACTTGTACCCATTTAAGTCCCCGTTCACTTAAATATAAAAAATCAAAAAAGAGCAGGGTTTGTCTAAAATGAGGTAACTATTAAGTTCTTTGTTTTGAATATTAATAATACCGGGATCTACCCAAACATCATACTCGAAACCGCCACCAAACGTGTCAAAACCATCAAGGATAAATTGCCCCAAGTAACCTTCATAGACTTGTGGTAATATTCCAACTATTTTGGCGCTATCTAATCCGTGGTTTATTTGTACTATCCCCCCCTGATTAGGTGCCGTGGTACCTCTAACAATTTTTAATTTAATAGCTACGTTGTCACCCAACGTAGTAAATCCAGTAAACGTTTTTGCGCCTGTAATTGTTTGCGGACTTGATAAATCTACCTTGGTCGCAAGGCTTCCTGCAACTGTAGTTGCAAAATTACTGTCATTTCCCAAAGCTGCTGCTAGTTCGCTTAAGGTATCTAGCACTGCTGGAGCAGAGCTTACAATTCCTGCAATAGCCGTTGTTACTTGTGCGGGAGTTGTAAATGTAGCTTGCGGCAATACTTCTACTGTTCCAGTGCCTGTATTTCTACCAAGCAACGAATTAGGAGGTAAGTTAATTAGTCTACCTTGCAGTGCTAACTCTAGCGCTGCCATTCGAGCTTCTAGCGCTTCTGTACTATTTTTTTTTGAGATTTCCACTCGCAGCGCTATCTCTATTTCAATAAAATCATTGACTTTAAGTAGTCCGTTTCCATAATCAATTAATTGAATTCCTATTGCATCACTTTTTTCAAGCAATCGTACCTGAGCTTTAGCTAAATAAGGTATCAGCAAATCGAAATAATCTTTGCGCCCGCGATTTACAAGAATAATTTCAGCTTTTTCTCTCCACTCGCCCGTGTTATTTTTTTTAGTTAATATTCTCAAGCCCAGTTTTTGACTTTTGTTTTCGGAAGCATTAAACAATGCCATTTTCTCAGCTTCTGATTCGTCACCTTCAAATTCAGGGAACAAACCTATTTGGAAACTTTTTAGACTCATATTACAGAAGAAAGCTTCCAGATAAATACCCACGCGCTCATCGGCGTCAAAAAGCATATCCCTAAAATGGCAGAGTTCAATAATACTCGTAGAGGTAGTAGCGGGAGTAAGCCCTAGCGGAAAAGTTCGAGTGATTGTGTCCATTCTTGTATTTATGTTGTTGAGAAAGTAAAGGTACTAACTAAGTAAAATATATTCGCTAAATCCTTCGCCCAGCCCCTCCGACAGCCCTTCTAAAAAATTTCCCAACGGTGCGTTAGTTTCTGTGACTTTTTCTATTCTATTAGTTATCTCTTGGGCGACACTCCAAGTTTGTCCCTCTTGGAGACCCCAATTAGCAATTTTGTCATCCAATGCTTTAATGCCAGTCCGAATATTTTTTCTAGCATATTTTCTCAATTCCAAATAACCTAATTTGCCTGCCAGGTTTCTAGCATACCTAATAAAAGCATTAGCTAATAGTGACAGCTCTTCGATGATTTCTTCCTCAATATTACTACCTTGCTGGCGAGCTGTAATCACTAAAGCAGCAGCAGCGGTAATATTAATATTAAGTTTGGGGTTGGCCTTCCCCCCACCTAATGCTAAGCCTGCTAATAATTTTCCAGCGCTTTCCCCCACATTATTTAAGAAAGATAAATATGTGCCGTTTAACTCGGCGAGAATTGAAGCATCCGATTGTGCCCAGTCTAGATTTACGATCGTGTTGCCGGTGGATACAATTACTTGCTGCAAGGTGGGAAGCATTGCACCAAAAGCAATTCCCCCAATTCTAAGGCTTCCCAAAGTTGCCCACAAGCTTGTAACGCCACCTGTCGCCAAGGCAGTCAACCCTGTAGCGGAACCGACAAACCATCCTGCAACCGCTACGGCCGCGCCACCAGCAAGAAATCCTAAAGGATCGTTCTTAGCCCAGTCAACAAAGATTCCCCAGTCGCCTCGCCCTATAGCACTTATTAATTCTTTGCCTCCTTCGAGTATCTTTTTGCCAAATTCGATTGCGGATTTAGCACCCCGCTTTATCCCGTCCCAAACCGAACCAGCAGTATCTTGCAGCCACTTGCCCGCCTGTACGCCTTTAGTGCTGAAGGCTAGCGCGCAATTTTCAATTGTTACTCCGTAAGTTTTAGTTGTCGTCATGTTAGGTTAAAAGCCATTCTGCTGCTGTTTCTACGACGCTGCCGTTAGCGCTCAATGCGGTATTGTAGGGAAGTTTAAATGTTCCCGAATACAGTTGAGTATTGTAATCAAAGTCTAAGGTAATATTAGTCAAAGAGTTGTTATTCTTAGAATTATTATTTTGCCATGCTACTGCGTAACTCACCGCATCAATAAAATATTGAGCCAGTGTTGCCCCTTTAATTGTTCCCAGGGGAGATCCAGGAGCAAAAGTAAGGGAACTCAAATAAGGGGCTGCTGCCAGCGCAAACAATCCCGTAGCGGGAGTATAAATCAAACCCCCCGGAATTGTAAACTCACCCTCCATAACAAAAGTGTCTGTTTTTTTACCAGTAAACCGCTCGCTTTCACTGTTTCCGCGCTCGCCATTTTGGATGAAGTGAATTAGTTGCCAAATCTGTCCTTCAATAGTTGTAGCATTAATTGTTGCCCCGGTTCCCGCTGTTATTGTTGCCATTTATCTTATTAATATTGATGGGAAGGTAAGAACAAATCAAGTCTCATAAACGATAACATTTTTTCTCACTAAAGGTATAGGTTTTTTCAAAAGTGGCAATCTAAGTTGTGCAGAATAAAAGTAACAATCTGCAACGGGACGTTTGGAATCTAGTTTAACAGTTTTTTTTAACACTGTCGCAGAACCGGTTTTATTGTTAAATTGAGTCTTGTCAAATTTCCCGCTATAATTAAAACCGCCTGCATCTGGCTTGGCATCAAAGATTTTAAGCATAGCCGCAAACAAAGCTATGCCGTCAGATTCATTGCGAACGTAAGCGTAACCTTCTAATCCTTGCAATCGCGCTACTTGGCCACTGTAAGATAAACAGTTTACGCCTTTACTCCAGCAATAGTCAGTATTCCCAAAAATTGACTTAATTTTAGCTGCCCATTTTTTGATATCAGCGGACTCGACCAATCTAGCTAATTTTAGATTGGCGATTTTTTCGTCATCGGTGAAGCCCACGCACCTGATAATTTTTGTGCCGACTACAAGACGTTGAGCTTCTTTGCCTACTTTTGGCTTTGAAATAAAAAACAGTTCAATTGCTGGAAACCCTTTTAAAGAAGGCTTGCTATTCTTCCCGCTAATACTGTCACTATTGCTACCTTTTTGATACCCAATAGCCGTAATGTGATAAATCAAATCCCTGTCTGTCCCTGTCAGCAAATAACTTACAGTTTCATCATCTTTGTCGGGAAAATATTCAATTATCCTACAACCTAGTTTGTGTTGCTCTTCTGCTGATAGAAGCTCGATAAATTTGGGAGTCTTCCAATCTGCTGCGGGATAATTAGTAGGCTTTTGTATTGCTCGATTGGTAATGCCTCGCCTCCAATTGTCCCACCATTTTTTCCAGTTTCTGCCCCCAGTGGCAATAAGATCGCGAATAGCAAAGAGCAAAGTCGGCTCTTTTTCGGTAAGCTTTAGATCTTCAGGTTTAGAAAGTCTTGACTTAAATTTTGGCATTGCGAATAATTATCAAGCTTTATTAGTTCAACGACATAAACAACAATAATAATAGAATTATTACTGATATTTAGAGTAAAACTAATTGTCAAACTCTCAGTAAAGTATAACATTATATTTGTTTAAACCTAATGGGTTTCGGGTAAAAAGTAAGGCGCTGTAGGTTGCTGCCAATTGACCGTAAAAGCGTTAGATTTGCAGTATCAAGGCAGGCAACTAAAAAACATGGCTAGATTTTCAGATATCTATCGCGCTGATGAATTAAAAGCTGCAGCTACCGCACTTGAGGCGTGGCGAAGAAAAACGGCGGCGGAAAAGAAAGCACTTTACGCTACGGCAGCAGCCGTCGGGGAAGGCAAACGGTTAAACAGGGGTTCTAGAATTGGTTTCATTCAACCATTTGGCGCGCCCGACAATTTTTGGTACGAAACCAAAGTTTTAGCGCTTCCAATATCACCACCAGGGGAGAAAGAGGAACAGGATAACTCGCTTGTTCAAGCCGTAATGACCGCTGTAAACAGTTTTATCCTAGAGAGTGTACCTACCGGTGCAAATAATTTATCCAACAAAGCAAAAAATATTGTCTTTGCAAAAGTGCGCTGTACCAGCAAAAAATCTGGCAATCCTGCACCAGCAACGAGCCGAATGACCGGCCGCCCTTACTCCAAATTTAATACCAACACTGCTAGCAGTCCTTTTGGTGCAACCAGTGCCGCTTTAACCGAGCCGGCAGCACAGAAAATAATTAGGGGAACATTGATGCCAGCGACACCTGTTGCAGGGCGTTCTGTTGGATTTTCCCCGCAAGGTTATGTCGGAAGTGTTACTAAAGGTAGCGCTGCTCAAGTTGTCTAAAAATGTTGAAACAGGAGCTTTGGCTGCCGGGGATGCGTGAAGATTCCCTGATAGTGCCCGAATACATTAGCGATTTTTTGGAAATTTTGATTCCCGCTAACAGCACAAAAAGCGAATGGGATGAAATGGTGTTCGTGAACAAATCGGGTATTGAGTTTATGAATGGGGAGTTGGACATCGACACCTACATGGACATTTTAGATTCTGTAGGAATAGACCCGCAGTTTCACTTGCGAGAAGCAGCTTGGCAAGTTGCCAATTTATTCAATTACTGAGGCCTGCATTCTATGGCTTTATTGGTTGAACTAGATAACGTCCAAAATTGGATTCAGACTGATTCTCAAAGTTTTAACGGTAAACCCATACCTGATTACGTTCCGCCTTATCAATTTGAGAAACACATTCTGGCAATTTTTGTAAGCAATCCTGAACCAGACCAAACTTGGCGTTTTGGAGGATTTCTCAATCAAAAGATTAGGCTTGGTGTCGGGCCTTCATTGGGGGCCGAATCAGTTAGCAGTCGAAAACTGTGGTTGGGACGCGCGCAGTTATTTGTTTTTCCGAAGCTGACGACAAGCTACACGCTTCTTTTTAGCTTTCCTTACTGGTTCAATCAAGTGAACCTTACCATTTGGGAGTATTGGGGCCCCGAGGCTGACACTGTAACAAACGCTATAAGTTCGGCTCACAACAGCGTTCTCAGGGTAGAAAACAAAGTCAACCTATTGCTCAATCAGCCCCCGTGATAGTGAAAAGTTTTACAGACTTAGCGTCCTTGGCAGCGACACTTTTGACATCGCTAATTAGCCTGGTTTTTTTGTGGAATGTTACGCGAGGCATTCTCACGCTTTTAGCCACTATCCAGCGCCGACTAACAGTGCTTCGCAGCCTTTATATCAGTCAAAGAGCAGAATTACGAGCCGTGCAGAAATTCCTGGAGACTAACAATGGATATCATGTCCGCAGCGAAAGTCAAGAGGTTCAGGATGATTTATTGAATCAATACAATGACGATAATACGGGCTTCTAGAATGGACAAATACTCGTATCGTTTCACTGTTGCTTGTTTGGGAATATCTGTCGTCATTCTAGTTATTTCGAGCGTAGTTCTCGTTTTTCAAGAAAGAAACCCTGTGCCGCTAAACTCGTACTCGCGCCAATTCTTACGGAATTAAGTGGCTCATTGACTCCCCCACCAAATTAAATCAATGACTATAAGCAAAGCTGGCAAACTGCTTGACGATGACAAAGCAAGCCGGGGTGAGTTGCTAGACTCTTTGGAAGATTTATTTGACATACTCCCCTGCCTGAAGGCAAGGGGATTCTGAATTCAAGCAGTGATTGCAGGCAAAGCCCGTCTTACATCA
>NZ_JAUBUN010000083.1:0-11201 GCF_036702665.1 Microcoleus sp. Aus8_D2 | reverse complement strand
AGAGAGTTTATACGGTCGCTCACTAAGAAAAAGCCGTCCTAGAAGGACGGGGCTTTAGACCCAATAATTTCGGTAAACATCCGACGCAGCAAGTTCCAATGAACAATCCCATCTACCCCGGCATAACTCTCCACAACCACTACCGCATCGTCCGCGAATTGGGACACGGCGGCTTCGGGCGCACCTACCTCGCTGAAGATGCCCACCGATTTAACGAACCCTGCGTTTTAAAAGAATTTGCGCCCCAAGTACAAGGAAGTTACGCCTTACAAAAATCCGAGGAACTTTTCGAGCGCGAAGCCGGAGTGCTCTACAAGCTGCAACACAATCAAATCCCGCGCTTCCGCGAAATGTTTCGCGTCAGTATAGTCGATCGAGGTTACTTATTTCTCGTCCAAGACTACGTACCAGGTCAAAACTACCGCTTTCTGCTGGATGCCCGCAAGCGTCAGGGTTTGCGGTTCATCGAAGCAGAAGTCAATCAACTGCTGATCCAGATTTTGCCAGTCCTCGAATACATTCACTCCTTGGGAGTCATTCACCGCGACATCTCCCCCGACAACCTGATTCTGCGCTTGTCTGACGGAATGCCCGTGCTCATAGACTTCGGCGGAGTCAAACAAATCGCCGCCACCGTAGAATCTCTATTTGCTGAAACTGAAGCTAACGGCACTCCCACCCCCGCGACTCGCATCGGCAAACTCGGCTATGCTCCCGTCGAACAGATGCAAATGGGGATTGTGTCTCCGCACAGCGATTTGTATGCTCTGGCGGCTACGGTTTTGGTATTGCTGACGGGGAAGGAACCGCATCAATTGCTCGACAGTCAGACGCTGAATTGGAACTGGCGGGCAGACTGTTCTCTCTCTCCGAATTTGTCCCTGGTGCTGGATAAAATGCTCGCTCAGCAGCCGAACCAGCGTTACTCCTCGGCTCGCGAGGTTTTGCTCGCTCTCTCCGGGAATCCGCCTTTACAGCCGCAGCCGCAAGCATCCCCACCGCCGGATTTTGGACTCACGCAGCCACCGCCGGAGTTATCGCCCATACCCGTGCCAGCCCCTCCCCCGAAACTGCCGGGAACTCCGGTGCGAGTGGCGACGATCGGCCATCAGCACAAGATGCCTGCTTGGAAAATGTTTTTGTTCGTAGTGGCGGTGCTTTCGAGTATGGGCGGAGTTGGCTGGTTTGCGGGCAATTACGTGGTCAACCTGCAATCAAAAGTGCAAAGGATTCCGGTGACTCCGGGGCCGAAGCAGCAGCAAGAGGATGCTTTGCGCGATCGCTACTCCGATCTCAAAATTGACGATCGATTCTACACCAGTTATGTCAACCTTGTAGATGAGAGTTTCTATGCCAAATACCCAGAATTAAACGGGAGGCTGTTAAAAGAAGGCGATGAGGATCGCCAATGGCGCGAAAGGTGGCAGAAAATCGGCGACGAATTGCTCGACAAGTTGGAAAACCTCAGCAGCGATGCTAGAGCGCGGTTGGGCAGTTACGATACCGCCGATCTCGATCGCTCGAAAACGGAGGTTAACAAGCTGAATTTGAGCAGTCGGGCGCTGTACGATTTAGCTGATGCGAAGTTTTTTTATTGGTTTCCACAACAGCCGCGGAATAAGAATATCATCGGTTTGCCCATGGGACAAATTTGGCAAGCAATTACCGCTGACGCTCTCGCATCTTTGCAAGCTGGAGCAACTGTCGAAAGCGTCGAATTTGACCGCCGAGCGAACAGCAAAACCCTCACGGGCAATCTCAAACCCGGAGAAGGCAAAGCTTACATTGCCCGCTTCGCCCAAAATCTGATTTTGAGCGTAAGTTTGCAAGCTCCGCGCAAATCGACTCTGCTATCAATTTATTCTCCTGGGCGCACCAACAAAGCCAAGGCTCTACTAGAAGATGCAGAGGAGGTGAGTTGGTCGGGAACTCTGGATGATGCTGGTTTTTATGAATTCGTGGTGGTTTCTCAGTCATCCGAGCCGATCGCCTACGAGTTGAATCTGGAGACGAAATAACCCCCGCCCAAAAACTTATCTAAGCCCCTGACTCCTGTCGCGGGCGAAAATTTTAGACTCCCGTTCAAGCTCCTGACTCATCTGGAGAAATAAATCTCAAATCCAAAATCTCAAATCTCAAATCGACGGATGGCTATTGACGCCTTGAGGGCGATCGGGCAATAATAAGGTAATCCCGAGCGGGTAAATTTTCCGGTTTACAAAAAGAATATGCTGAGATTCGCGATCGTAGCTTTAGTAACTTTGGGATTAGTATTAGTGACTGCATTTGGTTTATCTTCTGCCAGTGCGACAGTCAGCAATCCCGAATTTTATGCTTGGAACTTTGCCTCTGTAGGCAGCAGTGAGTTGGTTTGCAAAAAGACAGTTGTAGTTCCGCAAGACCTCATCATTCCGTCATCATCAATGCAGGCTGTCAACATCAATTCTGGAATTGTAGATCACAAGTTTTGCGCGAATTCTACTAAGCCTGTGAATTAATCCAGTGCATAACATGATGTCCCTCTCGATCGAGACAATAAAATTGGTTTGTAGTGAGGACTTTAGTCCGCATCCATCTGAGGACTGAAGTCAGAACGATCGAACACTTTTTTAGAGCTAATTGACCCGAAATTATCTAGAGCTTGCCGCCATCCGTGCAGTGAAAGTGTGGGTGGCATTTTTTATGAGAAACAACCGATATTTTGTCATAAAATTTATCAAAATAGTCGGGCGCAACAGTTTTATGCCCTTGAAAGCGATCGAACTCTTGCGAATTTGCCCACTTCTTTGATTGTGACTTAAGAACCGAGAGAAAATCTTTAGCCAAATGGCTAAAGATTTATTAGCTAATTGGCCTAATCAGTAACTGTAAAGTTTGAGTATGCTAGAGTTAGTCAGGTTCTGATATATAGTGCCATCTGTTATCTAAGTATCATGCTCAAAATTTTGGTCATTGAAGACGACGAATTAATCCGGGAGACTCTTGTGCAACTCCTGGAATCTCACAGCTACCGGGTTATCGTGGCAGAAAACGGTCGATTTGGGGTGCAGATGGCACTTTCGGAGATCCCCGATTTGATTTTGTGCGACGTGCAGATGCCGGAAATCGACGGTTATGACGTATTGCGGACTCTGCGGCAAAACTCGCTGGCGGCCACAATTCCATTTATTTTCCTCACGGCTCAAAGTGCCAAAACCGATTTTCGTCGGGGGATGGAATTGGGGGCTGACGATTACCTGACAAAGCCGTTTACTAAGGCTGAATTGCTGGGGGCGATCGCTTCTCGCGTCTCGAAACGGCAAACTATTACCCAACCGCTGACAGTTGCGCTTCACCAAGCAGAAGCCAGACTCAAAGATTTAGCTAACGACTCTACAAAGGTTTGTGTCCTCTCTCCAGAAAAGTTGGCTCTGGAAGCTCTCCTGCGTCGCGCTTTAGCACAAGGTGAATTTCAGGTATACTATCAGCCGCAGGTGAATATTGCTACCGGACAAGTTATCGGCGCTGAAGCTTTGGTGCGCTGGCAAAATCCCGATCGAGGTATAATTTCTCCGGCTGAATTTATTCCCTTAGCCGAAGAAACAGGTTTAATTATTCAGATTGGCGAGTGGGTGCTGCTTTCAGCTTGCGCCCAAGCCGCGAGTTGGCTGGCGGCGGGGTTCTCGCCTTTTACCATCTCAGTAAATTTGTCGGCCCGGCAGTTATCCGACCCAGAACTCAAGGCCCGAATCGTGCAAATATTAGAAACTACAGGCTTGGAGCCTGCTAATTTAGAATTAGAAATGACCGAAAGCGCTCTGGTAGAAAATGCCACAGTCGCAGGCGCAACATTAAATGAACTGAAAGCTCTCGGAATTCGGATTGCCATTGACGACTTCGGTACCGGTTATGCTACTTTAGGATATCTCAAGCAATTTGCTTTTGACAGCTTAAAGATCGATCGCATTTTCGTGCGAAATGCCAACGAAGACGCTCAAAATGCAGCTATTACCACAGCAGTAATTTTACTGGGTCACAGCTTAAATATGACAGTAATTGCCGAAGGAGTAGAAACAGAAGCAGAACTAGCTTTCTTGAAACAGCACCAATGCGATATTATGCAGGGGTATCTGTTCAGCCGCCCGGAACCGGCAGTGGTAATTGAAAGTATGTTGGTTGCCGACCAGCGTTTGTTCGCTCAGCCCCCAGCAGCAGCACCTGCTCGTGTTATACCTTTTGTACCTGTCTCCGAAGCCGAAAAATCTAAAAACCTTAGTATGTCGGGTCTAGGAATAGTGTAAGTGTTACCAGGATTTCTGTATAATAAAATGAAATTCTTTCTGTTAGCAGCTATTTTCTGCGGAAAAGTTGACGCTCCCTCCTAAAAAGTTGTAGCTTTTTAGGAGAGATGAATAAAAAAGGAGATTTTAGCCCAACATTCCTCAACTTCTTCTCATTTTATTCGCTCGGCGCCCGTAATTGGACTATTTGAGGAATTGTGGCGTCTTGAAATTGGGAGCCTTTATCAAGTTGCAGCAGGTAAACTCATTTAAGTTCCTACTTTGGGAGCCGCAGTTTCAAGAACTGTCAACTGGAATTGGTGCAAGGCCCTCATGGAAAGAATATTAGTAGTTGATGACGAAGCAGACTGTCAAACAGTCTTAGCAATGTACCTGGAAAGCCAAGGATACCGGGTTGAATGCGCTAATTCAGGGATGGAGGCGCTCTCGATTTTTGAAAATGCCCCCCCAGATTTGGTAATTTCAGATGTGATGATGCCGGAAATGGACGGGTTTGAGTTTTGTCGCCGCTTGCGCACTACCCGTTTAGGACAGTTAGTCCCGTTTATATTTTTATCTGGTCAAGGCGAGATTGAGTCAAAAGTGGAAGGTCATGCGATCGGCGCTGACGATTATCTGGTAAAACCTTTTCATTCTGAAGAAATCTTGGCTAAGGTGAAAGCGCAGTTAGAGCGCTCCCACCGCATACACTCCGAGATAGTCCGACTGCTGCAAACTTCTAACGCCAGGGCGGTGGAGCCAATAGTTGTCGCAGTATTGCCGAACCCTGCACCTTTGCCTCTAACACCAGCCGAGGAAAGAGTTTTTTGGGAGGTGATCCAGGGTTATACTAACAAACAAATTAGCGATCGACTGTTTATTAGCCCTCGCACTGTCCAAGCTCATCTAGGCAGCATCTTCAGCAAACTACAGTTAGAAAATCGGGCCCAGCTTGTGAGATTTGCCCTAGAAAGGGGATACAAACCACCTCAAACTTAGCTCCGGTCTCAACTTAGGGCCCGCCAGCCCTTAATTACCCGCAATAAAAACGGTTTGTAGTGAGGACTTTAGTCCTCAGATTATGAGGACTAAAGTCCTCACTACAAACCAATCTGATTGTCGTCGTTCGAGCGAACCTGATATTAATCTAAATTCAAAACACAATAAGGAAAACTCGTCGTCACGCAAACCATCGGCCCCAAATTCGTACCCCGCAAATTTGCACGTTCCAAATCAGCCTGCCGCACGTTATTAGCCGCATCGATATTTGTCCCCGCCAATTGAGTTCTAGGAAGCCTGGTATTTGAAAGAATAGCATTCTGTAAATTAGTGTCGCGCACGTCAGCAAAAGACAAATCAGCCCCGCTTAAATTAGCGCGATTCAAATTCACTCTAAACAGCAGCGAACGGCGCAAATCTGCATTCGACAAATTAGCTTGCAGCAGATAAGCTTCGCCCAAATTGGTATTAAAAAGTTTAGCACCGCGCAGGTCAGATCTCGTCAGATTAGCCCGCCCCAAAAAAGCATTAGACAAATCCGCATTTCGCAAATTAGCGCTGTCCAAATCAGCCCCGTACATCTCCGCATTAACCAAGTTAGCATTCGCCAAATTAGCACCACTTAAATCTGCTTCTAGCAAATTAGCTTCGTAGAGATTAGCTCCGCTTAAATCAGCTCCTCTTAAATTAGCTCTGTACAAACTCGCCTTAAACAAATCAGCATTTCTCAAATCGCAGCCCTCGCACTCCTTAGTTTTTAGCAACTGTTGGACGTGATCCGGATTTTGAGCTTTGACGGGAGCTGCCAGCAAAAACGGCGCTAAAACTGCTACAGTTGCCGTTACACTTGCCAAGATTTTAAGTTTCACAAACAAACCTCACTGCCACTTCAGACCAATTATACTCGCAAAATTTGCGATCGCTATATTATTGACCTTCAATAACTCCAATATAAAAGGTTTGTAGTGAGGACTTTAGTCCTTTCTTGGATGCGGACTAAAGTCCTCACTACGAACCAATTTTATTAGGCTGGTTCTAGTGGAGACCATATAAGCCGGCAGAAGGCAGAAATTTCAATAGGATAGCAAACTAAAAAAATCAGTTTTTTTTAATTGACAATTATCTTGAATTATGCATCCTGTCTTCTACCTTCTATCCGAAGATTTAAGCTTCGTCTAAAGCTGCAACACCAGGCAATTCCTTACCTTCGAGCAGTTCCAAACTAGCACCGCCACCAGTAGAAATGTGGCTCATTTCTGGTCCCAAATTCAACTGTTCTACCGCCGCCACAGAGTCACCACCACCGATAATCGTGGTAGTACCAGTCTTAGTAATTCCAGCCAAAGAATGAGCAATTCCTTCCGTTCCCGCAGCAAACTTCTCCATCTCAAACACGCCCATCGGCCCGTTCCAGATTACAGTTTTGCAATCGGCCAAAGCATCTTGGAAAGTTTTCACAGAATCCGGGCCGATGTCCAAACCCATCCAACCGTCGGGAATGCTTTCAACAGAGACAGTTTGAGTGTTGGCGTCAGCAGCAAATTTGTCAGCAACTACCACATCAGTAGGTAACAGGAAAGTAACTCCCCGTTCCTTCGCCTTAGCTTCCAAAGACTTCGCCAGTTCCAACTTGTCATCTTCCACCAAAGACTTGCCAACATTCAAACCGCGAGCTTTGTAGAACGTGAACACCATGCCGCCTCCCAGCAGCAATTTGTCGCACTTTTCGAGCAGTTTTTCAATGACTCCAATCTTGCTGGAAACCTTGGAACCGCCAATAATAGCAGCTAGGGGACGTTGAGGATTGTCGATCGCACTACCGAGATATTGCAATTCCTTCTCCATCAAAAACCCAGCCACAGAAGGGCTCAGATACTTAGTCACACCCTCAGTCGAAGCGTGAGCCCGGTGAGCCGTACCAAAAGCATCATTCACATACAAATCAGCAACAGAAGCTAACTTCTTGGCAAATTCCGGGTCATTTGCTTCCTCTTCAGGGTAGAAGCGGACATTTTCCAGTAACACCACATCGCCATCAGCCATCGCCGCCACAGTAGCAGCCACTTCATCACCGATACAGTCATCAGTCTTTTTGACTTCCTTCCCCAACAATTCCGACAACCGCTTAGCAACCGGAGTCAAGCGCAACTTCTCCGTCACACCCTTGGGACGCCCGAAGTGACTGCACAAAATGACCTTAGCGCCCTTCGACGCTAAATCCTGAATAGTCGGCAGAGCAGCCCGGATGCGAGTATCATCGGTGATATTGCCGTTGTCGAGCGGCACGTTAAAGTCCGCCCGCACCAATACCCGTTTGCCAGATAAGTCCGATGCCGATAAATTTGCTACAGTTTTTTTTGTCACAGGATTAACCTCCTAATATTTGTGTTTTTGTCTAATTCCGTTGAAATGGCGGCACTCGTCACTTGCACTTGGGGCCTCGGGCGCATTCAACCGCGCCCGTACAAAAAACGGAAGATGAAACAAACGGCACTGATTTGGCTCAACGTAAACATTTTATCGGAGTCCGTGTCCGGGAAATGCGAACTATGTTCAAGACTGTCTTATTTCCTGTAGATCAAAGCCGAGAAGCCCGCGAAGCGGCGGAAAAGGTTGTCAATATCGTGAAAACCTACGGCTCTCGTTTAGTAATTCTGTCGGTAGTCGAACCTCCAGCCGAGGAGGGCGAGGCGCCGCGAGAGGTGATGAGTTCCCCCGAAGCAGTCGCCAAACTGCTGTCTGAGGCCCAGTCGATGTTTTCCCAGCAGGGAATTGAAGCTGAAATTATCGAACGAGAAGGCAAACCTGCTTTCACGATTTGTGATGTGGCTGACGAAGTTGGGGCAGATTTGATTGTGATGGGCTGTCGGGGGATGGGTTTAACTGACGATGGGGCGTCTGACAGCGTTACCAGTCGGGTAATCAATCTGTCTCCTTGTGCAGTTTTGATTGTGCCTTAGTCCTTAGTCCTTAGTCATTGGTCATTAGTCATTAGTCATGAGTCATTAGTCATTAGTTGTTAGTCAGGTGTGATGTCATGTCCGACTAAATAAACGTAGATTCTGTAGGGGCGGGTTCATCCGTATCTATTATGTAAATCCAAGGTATTTGTAAATCCGCCCTGACTAAGGACTGCTGACTGATGACTGATGACTAATAACGTTCGCTCTTCGGGGACAGCACGGCATGACCAATGACCAATGACCAATGACCACCCTTCGACTTCGCGAGCGGGTAAAATGACCAATGACCAATGACCAATGACCAATGACCAATGACCAATGACGGCAGGACCAATGACTAATGACTAATAACTAATAACTAATGAAAATTCACTGGTATCCCGGTCACATTGCCAAAGCTGAACGGGCATTAAAAGAACAGCTAAAGCGGGTAGATGTGGTGCTAGAAGTCCGAGATGCCCGCATTCCACTAGCGACTTACCACCCCCAAATGCCAACCTGGGTGGGCGGTAAGGCGCGAGTGTTGGTCATCAACCGCATGGACATGATTACTCCTCAAACCCGCGAGGCGTGGGAAACCTGGTTTGAGTCTCAGGGGGAAACTGCCTATTTTACGAATGCCGAGCACGGTCAAGGAGTACACGATGTTTCCGATGCTGTCCAGGAGGCTGGGGTGCAGCTAAATAAGCGTAGATTCGATCGAGGTATGCTACCCCGTCCAGTCCGCGCCGTCGTGATTGGCTTCCCAAATGTCGGAAAATCTGCTTTAATCAATCGGCTTTTAGGGCGCAGAGTGGTAGACAGCGCCCGCAGAGCTGGAGTAACTAAATCCCTCCGATGGATTCGCATTTCTGACGAAATTGAGTTACTAGACGCCCCCGGAGTAATCCCCACCCGGATTAACAATCAAGAAAATGCCCTAAAATTAGCTATTTGCGAAGATATTGGCGAAGCAGCTTACGACAATCAGGTAGTAGCCGCGGCTATGGTAGATTTGCTCCTAGCGCTGGAGGCGGCTGATGACACATTGATATCAGTATCTGGTTTCAAATCCCGGTATAAATTAGAGCTAGGAGCTTGTAATGGTGAAGATTATTTGCACGAGATAGCAAAAGACAGGTATAAAGGAGATGTCGAACGAACGGCGCGGCAGATGTTAAACGATTTTAGAACAGGTGTGTTGGGTCAGCTTACTTTGGAGTTGCCGCCGGCTTTATAAGACTTGTAGGAGATTTGATCTGATGAATTCAAGTCTTATCAAAGCCTTGAATATTCAACAGCGGTGCTGTGTATGAATGAACTGAATCTGGAACTTCAAATTAATGGAATCATCGAAAAAACCGTGCCTGTCGAAGGCGAGGAATTTATTATCGGTAGGTTGCTAGAATGCGATTTGCAACTGCCTTTTTCTGATATTTCCCGGCACCACACCCGCTTGTTTAAAATAGCTTCAGGGGAGTGGCTAGTTGAGGATATGGGCAGTACCAACGGGACGCTACTGAACAACAGTCCCCTCAACCACCCTCACTTAGTCAATCAGGGCGATGTGATTTATCTGGGACACCGGATTAATTTGATTGTCGTTTTGCCCGATCGCTCCGACCCCCAACTTCCCGAAATCGGCACCATGCCCGAAGGAGTTACAATCCTCGGCAAAGCCAAAGAACTGCAAAAACAGTGGATAGAACCCGATACAAAAATCGAAAAAAACTACGAACAAGCAATCTCGCGTTTAAAATATTTGGTCGATATCGCTAAATTTTTGAACACTGCTGAATCCATCGAAGCAATTTTTTATCAAGTCCAGAATATCGTGTTCCGCGACATCAAGAATATTGAACGTTTAGCGCTGTTAATAGACTTCAGAAATAACGGCGAATTAGAAGTAGTTAAAACCGCTGCCAGACCCACAGCTAAAAATAAATATATGCCCGCTGACGGCAGTTGGATCGGTCGCACTATTTGCCGCAAAGTATTGGCAGAACAAGTTGCACTCAAAACTGCCGACGCTCAGTTTGATGAACAGTTTGACGACAATATGAGCATGATCGATAAAGGAATTCGCACGGCGATAGCTGTTCCTCTCTGGGATGAAAATACAGTTTTTGGAGTGCTTTACGGCGACGCTCAACTGACTTCTAGAGAGTGGTATCTGGGCGGAGATGAAGACTTGAGCTTTTTTTCAGCTTTAGGAAATATCGTCGCTTCTAGCGTGCAGCGGTGGCTGCTGACACAGAAACTCCGCACCGAAGAAACTATGCGGCAAAGATTGGAACGCTATCACTCTCCGGCTGTTGTCCAGCATTTAATGAATACGGGGACTTTAATTAACCACCGCTTGCCGCCTGTGGAACGCGAAATCAGCATTTTGTTTGCAGATATTGTTGGCTTTACTGCGATGTCGGAACGGTTGAGTCCTCCTGAAATTGCCCGGTTGCTGAACAATTTTTTTGAGGAAATGCTGCAAGAAGTTTTTGGGGAGGGAGGAACTTTAGATAAGTTTATTGGAGATTGTATTATGGCATTTTTTGGAGCGCCAGAACCTCAACCGGATCATGCCGATCGCGCTGTGGCGGCAGCTTTGGGAATGCTCAACCGTCTTGACGAACTCAATGCAAATAACAGTTTGGGCGAACCGCTGCAATTGCGGATTTCTATTAACAGCGGCAAGGCGATTATTGGGGATGTCGGCAGTTCTAAAAGAGTTGATTATACTGTGTTGGGATCGACAATTAACCTGGCCGCTCGGATGGAGGGAATTTGTCTGCCTGGGGAATGCGTGGTGAGCGAAGCTACTTACAAGTTGCTGCGATTTCCCCAAAGTTTTGAGCCGATGGGAGATTTCCGCTTTAAAGGAATTGACAGACCGATCGTGGTTTATAGTACCAACCGAAATCAAAGGTAATTGGGCATTGGGCATTGGGCATTGGGCATTGGGCATCTTGCCCGCTCGCGAAGTCGAAGGGTGGGCATTGGGCAT
>NZ_JAUBUN010000082.1:0-15143 GCF_036702665.1 Microcoleus sp. Aus8_D2 | reverse complement strand
CCAATTACCAATTACCAATTACCAATTACCAATTACCAATTACCAATTACCAATTACCAATTACCAATTACCAATTAGCGGACATACCTCATCTGTTTGAGAAAGGCTATATAATTTTACCTACATTGATGCTATTCGCCCATAATTTGAATACTTACAGTTCTGTTTCGCGGCCCGTCTAAATCGAAAAATAAAACAGATTGCCAAGTCCCCAGTGCTAATTTACCTTCAGCCACTGGAATTATTTCGCTGGTACTGAGCGTCATGGCCATCAGGTGAGAATGAGCGTTGATCGGTTCGTCGGGCGGAACTATTCTTAAATGCAAGTCGTTGTGCAAATACTTGTCGCCGGGAGGCGCTAATTTTTGCAGGTATACTTTAATATCTGCTAGCAATCTTTCTTCATTTTCATTGATTGTTAAAGCTGTAGTGGTGTGTCGGGAAAATACTATGACTTGTCCATTTTTTACTGCACTTGCGTCCAGAAGCTGGACAATTTGGGGCGTGATGTTGTAAATGCCGATGCCTGATTCTGTGATTATTTCGATTGTTTGATTAATGATTTTCATAACTTCTATCTCATCTCCAGCCCTGTTCAATAATTATAATTACGTCTGTACGTCTGTAGTGAGGACTTCAGTCCTCCAAGTCCTCAAATGCCGATCGCCCAAAATTCTATCATTTCTCTCAACCCTTGCGACAAAGAAATTGTTGGGAAAGACTGAAACGTAGGGTTGTTTATTCAAGCCTTTAGGTACAGGTGCGTCGCTCGCTTGATTATCGATATGCTGGGTTAGGCATTTATCTCCGGCGACGCACCCGAAGACTGCGACTCAAATGCCGATCGCTGCAAAGTAAATCTAAAATCTAAAATCTAAAATCGACTGAGGGTGAGAGGCGATGGCTAACGCCTCGGCTGTCGCCTACGCACTTTTTAACAACAGTCAAGCAAATTCCTGCAATATATCACAGCAGGCATCGCCGTTTTCTTCTAACTCGGGCGGTAGTTTCTGCACTTGAAGCGCTGCATAAATCGATCGAATTTTTCAATGCTCTTAACATATCGTCGATATTTCGTTGACGATCTTGACTTTTCCCTTGAGCACGGAGCGCAGCAGGCGGTTGAGCGAATGTCTGTCTTGCTCGTCGAGAGAGTCATCCAAAACAGCGGCCATCAAGCCGTAGCGATCGGCTACAGTCAAACTGCCCGTATCGGTAACAGAAGCAAGTATTTCGGAAATAGCGCCGGGGATAAGTTGAACTAAAAACATAAGATGTTCCCTGAACTCGATACTTGTATCATCTCTCGTTCTCTAAAAATGAAGAGTGATGCTGGTATAGCAGAGAACGTGATGTTTTGAGGCTAACTGTGTGATAGCCACGGGTCTAATTTTGTGACGAGCAGCATTTTAAGTCTGCGATCGCCGTCACAAAATTATTTGAGAGCGGCCGATTTCCCCCTCCGGACTCCCAAATCTAAAGATTTGTAGAGATTTTTCAGCTTTGTAGGTCTCTTTACCCATGACTCATGTATAAAACGCATCGTCAGTATGCGAAAACATCATAAAGCTTAACATTTTGTAAAAATAGCTACGAATATTTACGGTGGTGCGCTTTACATTAGTTCATAACAAAGGTGCATCGAAACGCAGCGATCGATCGAACCATCGGTAGCAACTATAACCATACATAGTTTGGCGGCATTCGAGATAGCGCCTAGAAAAGCTCAAGTATACAAAAGACCAACCATGCTTAAACGAAATTCGATCTAGTAACTAAATATACAGTTTTAAATCCATACGCTCATTAAGGTTAGCAGGAAACACACACTTTATGCTCCAAGTCAATACCTCAGGGAATAAACCAGCAGCGAGGGTAAACCGATGACCCAAACAGTAGAACCCAAAGCCAGCTTGAACAAGTTTGAAAAACTCAAAGCCGAAAAAGATGGCTTAGCAGTCAAAGCCGAACTAGACCACTTCGCCCAAATCGGCTGGGAAGCAATGGACGAAACCGATCGCGAGCACCGCCTCAAATGGCTCGGTATCTTCTTTCGGCCAGTAACTCCGGGCAAATTCATGATGCGGCTGCGCTTGCCCAACGGGGTCATTACCAGCAATCAAACTAAAACCTTAGGAGACATATTACAACGCTACGGCTCCGACGGCAGCGCCGACATCACCACCAGACAAAACCTACAACTGCGCGGAATTCGCATCGAAGACGTGCCCGATATCTTCCGCCGCCTCAAGGAAGCGGGGATGACCAGCATTCAGTCTGGCATGGACAACGTGCGCAACATCACGGGTTCCCCAGTCGCGGGTTTGGACGCGGACGAACTAATAGATACGTGGGAATTGGCGAATCAAGTCCAAGACATGATTACCAACAGCGGCGAAGGCAACCCAGAGTTTTCAAATTTGCCGAGAAAGTTTAATATTGCGATCGCAGGTTGCCGCGATAACTCAGTCCACGCCGAAATCAACGACATCGCCTTCGTACCCGCTTATCAAGACGGCAACATCGGCTTTAACGTTTTAGTCGGTGGCTTCTTCTCCGCCAAACGTTGCGAAGCTGCGATTCCCCTCAACGTGTGGGCTAGTCCTAGCGATGTTGTGGATTTGTGCAGAGCAATTTTAACTGTGTATCGCGATCGAGGCCCGAGAGCAAACCGCCAAAAATCGCGCTTGATGTGGTTGATTGACGAACTCGGCATCGAACAATTCCGCGCCGAAGTCGAAAAAGAAGTAGGCCGCACTTTGCCCCCCGCCGCCCTCAAAGATGAAATCATCTGGGACAAACGCGACCACATCGGCATCTACGCCCAAAAACAATCAGGGCTCAACTATGTAGGGTTGCACGTTCCCGTCGGACGCTTGCAAGCAGCGGATTTGTACGATTTGGCCAGAATCGCTGAGGTTTACGGCAGCGGCGAACTCAGGCTTACCGTCGAAGAAAACGTGATTGTTCCCAACGTTCCCGACTCGCGGCTGGAATCGCTTGTCAAAGAACCGTTGTTGCAGCGTTTTTCGATCGACCCCGCACCCCTGATGCGCGCCTTGGTTTCCTGCACCGGCTCGAAGTTTTGCAACTTCGCCCTCATTGAAACCAAAGCCCGTTCTGTAGCAATGATTCGGGAACTGGAAGCCGAACTGTCCGTTCCCAAACCCGTCAGAATTCACTGGACTGGTTGCCCGAATTCCTGCGGTCAACCCCAAGTAGCGGACATCGGTTTGATGGGGACAAAAGTTCGCAAGAACGGCAAAACTCTCGAAGGTGTTGACATCTACATGGGAGGGACGGTTGGCAAAGATGCTCATTTGGGTACTTGCGTCCAAAAAAGCATTCCTTGCGAAGACCTCAAACCCGTGCTGCATCAACTGTTAATTGATAAGTTTGGGGCTGTTCCCAATCAATCTTCTGGGGATGTCGCTGCCCTGAACCGGCAACTGCAACTGACGGTTGAGAGGGATGAAACGGCTCTGATGGCGAAACCTCAGACATCTACTGTCATTTTTGCTCGATCGGGCAAAGAAGTTGCTTGCAGCGAAGATGAGTTCATTCTCGACGTTGCCGAAAGGGCTGGGCTTGAACTCGACAGCAGTTGTCGCTCGGGAACCTGCGGGACTTGCAAGCAGCAACTTTTAGAAGGCAAAACAGTCTACGACAGCCCACCCGACGCAGCCGCCGACTTAGAACCAGGGTTCATTTTAGCTTGCAGCGCACGGGCGATCGGCAAAGTGTCGATCGACGCTTAAGCTCACAATGTGAGATACCGCCAGGCCAACAGAATTATCTCATTGCGAACAGAATTATCTCATTGCGAATGATATTCTGTCATCGCGAACGAAATTATCTCATTCCGAAGGTCGTCAACCAATCTCACATTTGGTATCTCACATTTCGACTATCTCAAAGTACACCAACAATTCAAGACAAATGAGCAACCTTTCCAGAAGAAAATTCATCATCACCGCCGGAGCAACAGCAGCCGGCACCCTCCTCGCCCACGGTTGCAGTTCCGGTTCCAGCACTTCTAGCGCCACACCCAGCGGTGGCTCACCCAGCGCCGCCCCAGCAGTCAACATCAACCCCGCCGATGCCCCCGAAGTTACCACAGCCAAACTCGGATTCATCGCCCTCACCGACTCCGCACCCTTAATCATCGCCCAAGAAAAAGGGTTGTTTGCCAAGTACGGCATGAAAGACGTACAAATCCTCAAACAAGCATCTTGGCCAGTTACTCGCGACAACTTAGAACTCGGTTCTGAAAAAGGCGGGATTGACGGAGGTCACATCTTATCTCCCATGCCTTACCAAATGACATTAGGCACAATTACCAAAGGCAATCAACCAGTGCCGATGAACATTGTCGCCCGGTTAAATACTAACGGTCAGGGCATTTCCGTCAGCAAAAAATACCTAGATTTAAAAGTAGGTACAGACAGCAAACCACTCAAAGCAGCCCTCGCCAATCAAAAAATTGCTGTTACCTTTCCCGGCGGCACCCACGACCTTTGGATGCGCTATTGGTTAGCAGCCGGTGGCATCGATCCGAATACAGAAGTTTCCGTGATTCCAGTACCGCCACCTCAAATGGTAGCTAACATGAAATCCGGCAGCATGGAAGCCTTTTGCGTCGGCGAACCTTGGAATGCCCAGCTAGTTGCTCAAAAGGTCGGATACACAGCCTTAGTAACTGGAGAACTCTGGAAAGACCACCCAGAAAAAGCCTTAACTTTAAGAGCAGATTGGGTTGCCAAAAATCCTAAAGCTACTAAAGCAATCACAATGGCCGTACTGGAAGCCCAGCAGTGGTGCGACAAGCCAGAAAACAAAGACGAGATGTGCCAAATCATCTCTCAAGATAAGTGGTTGAAAGTACCAGTAGCAGATATTATCGGTCGTTCTAAAGGTCAAATTGACTACGGTACCGATCGGGTTGAAGCCGCTAGTTTAGTAGCGATGAAATTCTGGGCTGACAATGCTTCCTATCCCTACAAGAGCCACGATGCTTGGTTCATAACCGAAAATATTCGCTGGGGTTATATGCCGGCAACTACCGACATCAAAGCCACGGTTGATAAAGTTAACCGCGAAGATATTTGGAAAGCAGCAGCGACAGCACTTGGCGTTCCCGCAGCCCAAATTCCTGCTACCACTTCTCGCGGTGTCGAAACCTTCTTTGACGGCGTGAAGTTTGACCCAGAAAAACCAGAAGAATATCTGAAGGGTCTGACAATCAAGAAAGCATAATTAGTTGGTTGACTGTTAGCTGTTGACAGCCGACTGTTGACAGTTGACAAACTCTTAAAAATCCTGGTGTTGGGCGGAGTGAAACGGAGGTTCGTTCCACCATCCCAACCTCCTAAACTGCGTTCTCACCATCTACAAATAATCCATTATTCACAATACTGCACCCTAAAAATGGCCACAAACCTCGCTGTTTCAAAAAGCAAAAATCCAGTGAATTTCATCCTGGATATGGTTCAAAAGAACCGCAAAAAAATTATCCGCCCGCTAGTCGCGATCGCAGTTTTGCTAGTAGTTTGGCAAATCCTCTGCCACGACTCCGCATCCGCCTTACCAGGCCCGATCAAAGCTGTTCAAGAAAGCTGGAATCTGATTATCAATCCGTTCTTCGACAACGGCGGCACTGACAAAGGTTTATTTTGGCAACTGGCGGCCAGCTTGCAGCGGGTAGCGATCGGCTTTACTCTAGCAGCAGTTCTCGGCATTGGTTTAGGAATATTAATCGGTACAAACTCTTTAATGTTCGATGCTTTAGACCCGCTGTTTCAAGTATTCAGAACTATCCCCCCTCTAGCTTGGCTGCCGATTTCGTTGGCCGTATTTCAACAGTTCAATCCCTTTGAAGGCTTGGGGATGAAAGCTAACGAAGTTTCAGCGCTTTTTGTAATCTTGATTACAGCAATCTGGCCGATTCTGATTAACACCACAGTCGGCGTTCAACAAATACCTCAAGACTACAGAAACGTCGCCCGAGTCTTGCGCCTCCCCAACCAAAAATACTTCTGGAAAATCTTGCTACCGTCTTCGGTTCCTTACATCTTCACAGGATTGAGAATTGGTATCGGTTTGTCTTGGCTGGCGATCGTAGCTGCGGAAATGTTAGTCGGCGGTGTCGGTATCGGCTTCTTCATCTGGGACGCTTATAACAGTTCTCGACTCAGCGCCGTGATTCTGGCAGTGCTTTATGTAGGGATTGTCGGTTTGATTTTAGACAGACTCGTTGGTTTCATCGCTTCCAAAGTTGTTCCTGAAGAACAAAAATAGGATTTGGGAATGGGGCATCGGGCATCGGGCATCGGGCATCGGGCATCGGGCATCGGGCATCGGGCATCGGTAATCGGTAATGATGGCGAGCGACAAGCAGCTAAAAATTAGTTTTAGTCAACTACCAATGCCCAATGCTCAATGCCCCATGCCCCATGCCCAATGCCCAATGCCCTGTTTGCCCTGTTTGCCCTGTTTGCCCTGTTTGCCCTGTTTGCCCTGTTTGCCCTGTTTGCCCCATGCCCAATGCCCAATGCCCAATGCCCAATTAATAATCAGCATCTACAAAATACAAATTAACCCAAAAAATCATGTCAATTATTATTGAAGTAGACCACGTAGACCGCGTATTCAACTTGCCCAATGGCGAGCAATACATCGCTCTCAAAAATATCGAACTTAAAATTAAAAAGGGAGAATTCATCACCTTAATCGGACACTCCGGGTGCGGCAAATCTACCCTGTTAAATATCATCGCCGGACTCGACACAGCAAGTCAGGGCGGGATTACTCTAGAAGGTCGCGAAGTTCGCGATCCAGGCCCCGATCGCATGGTGGTATTTCAAAATTACTCGCTGCTACCTTGGCTGACAGTTCGCGAAAATATTGCTCTAGCAGTTGATGAAATTTACAGCGGTAATTCTCAAGAAGATCGCGATTTGGTAATCGAATACCACATTAAATTGGTGGGACTCGGGGCAGCAGCTAACAAACGTCCGGGCGAAATTTCTGGGGGGATGAAACAAAGAGTTGCGATCGCCCGTGCCCTCGCTATCCGCCCGAAATTGCTCCTACTAGACGAACCCTTCGGCGCCCTCGATGCTTTAACTCGCGGCGGTTTGCAAGATCAGTTGATGAACATTTGCGAGGAAAGCAAAGTCACCAGCGTGATGGTAACTCACGACGTGGATGAAGCTTTGTTGCTGAGCGATCGGATTGTAATGCTCACCAACGGCCCGGAAGCGCAAATCGGACAAATTCTCGAAGTGAACATTCCCCGCCCCCGCAAGCGCATGGAAGTGGTCAACCATCCGAGTTACTACGCCCTGCGTAACGAAATGGTTTACTTCCTCAACCAGCAAAAACGGGTGAAACAGCGCCGGGCGAAACAACAAGCGCCAGCCGTGATTATCGCCCGCAACGGTCTGGAAAAAGTCAACCTCGACATCGGCTTTGTTCCCCTCACCGACTGCGCGCCCTTAGTCGTAGCCAAAGAAAAAGGATTCTTCAAAGCCCACGGCTTAGAAGAAGTCACCCTCGTGCGCGAACCTAGCTGGAAAGAAATTGCTAAAGGTATCGGCCAAGGACGGCTGGACGCGGCGCAAATGGTCGCAGGAATGCCGATCGCCATGCTGTTGGGCTTGGACGGCGCAGCCCCCGTTCCCGTCAACAGCGCCTTAACCCTGTCCCGCAACGGTAACTCGATTATCTTCGGGAAACACCTTTATGACCAAGGCATTCGGACATTAAAGGATTTCAAAGCTGCGATCGCCAAGACCCCCGACAAGGTACATACCTTGGGCATGGTACACTCCGCCTCCATGCACAATCTGCTGTTCCGCTACTGGCTGGCTGCCGGCGGCATTGACCCCGACCGGGATGTGGCCTTGACCATGATTCCGCCCCCGCAGATGGTATCGAATTTAAAAGCAGGGAACATTGACGGCTATTGCGCCGGCGACCCCTGGAACTCCAAAGCAGTCAACGACGGTACGGGTTTTGCCATGGCCCGTTCCCTGGATATTCTGCCCGGACACATCGAAAAAGTTCTCGGCGTTAGCGAAGATTGGGCTCAGAAATATCCTAAAACCCACGTCGCCCTCGTCAAAGCGCTTTTGGAAGCCTGCGAATACTGCGACGATCGCCGCAACCGCGAAGAAATTCTAGAATTGATTTGCCAAGAACAATACATCGGCGCCAATCCAAAAGACATCCGTCCGGGATTCCTCGACCCGTACAACTCCGGTACGGAGGCACAACCCGAAATGCTCTACAATTTCAACCAGTTCTATGTTGACCAAACCAATTGTCCAGACCGCCTAGAAATGGTGTGGGTGATGGCGCAGATGGCCCGCTGGGGACTGATTCCGTTCCCGAAAAACTGGGTGGAAGTGGTCGATCGAGTTTTGCGGCCCGATGTCTTCGGTCAAGCAGTACGCGAGTTGGGTTTACCGGATATAGCTAGAGCTCGCCGCAGCATCAACTTGTTTGACGGTACTGTCTTTAATGCCGACGACCCGATCGACTATCTTCACAAAGTCAAAATCAAGGGCGACCTCCGCATTGAAGAAATCTTAATTGAACAAATAGGCAGTCAGTGTTCCATCAGACAGCCAGCATAACCAGCAAATAGGAAGAGGGAGTCAAGAGCAAGGAATCAGGAAACAAGACTCCACATTTCCCGCTTCCTAATTTCAAAATTCCCAATTCTAAATCCTAAATTCTCATGTCTAATCCCCCAAACCCCAAACCCAATCCTGAAAAAATGCAGACTCTCAAAACGCCCAAAGCAACCAAGATTAAAACGAACAAACCAGGGTTTTTGACTATTAAAGATGTATCGAAAGTCTACCCAAACCTTAAAGAACCCGAAAAACCTTTTGTCATTCTCGACGGTGTAAACCTGACGATTAATGAAGGGGAATTTATTTGTTTGATCGGTCACTCCGGCTGCGGAAAATCAACCTTGCTGAACATGATCGCGGGATTCAACGGCCCGACAACCGGAGAAGTTGCTCTCGCAGGTTCGCGGATTACTGAACCGGGCCCCGATCGCATGGTGGTGTTTCAAAACTACTCGCTACTACCTTGGCTGACTGCTACTGAAAACATCCACCTCGGTGTTGAAACTGTTTACGGGGATAAGTCCGCAGAGGAACACGATAAGATCGTCCAGGATCACTTGGAATTAGTGGGGCTGACGGAAGCTTGCAATAAAAGACCAGGCCAATTGTCTGGGGGGATGAAACAGCGGGTGGCGATCGCCCGCGCCCTCGCAACTCGCCCCAAACTGTTGATTTTGGACGAACCCTTCGGAGCTCTAGACCCGATTACCAGGGAAGAGTTGCAGGAAGAATTGCTCAAAATCTGGCGCGAGTACAAAATTACGATCGTCATGATTACTCACGATATTGATGAAGCTTTGTTTTTAGCCGATCGCATCGTGATGATGACCAACGGCCCGGCGGCTTCGATCGGCGAAGATATGCACATTCCCTTCAGCCGTCCCCGCAACCGCACGCGGATTATGGAAGACCCGAAATATTACGAACTCCGCAACTTTGCTTTAGAATTCCTGTTCTCTCGCTACGCGCACCACGAAGAGGATACAACAGAGTCGGAGATCGCACCCGTCGTCCTGCCATTACCAGCTAGCAAAAAGCCTGGGGCCACTGCTGACAAGCCCATGCCACCGGTATCCTTTGTGCCTCACGCTGCACAACCCCTAGAAGCCTCGCCAATCAAAGGCGGCGTCCTGGCAGTCTCGTGGTTGGTAGCAATGGCAACTTTAGCTGCCGTCAATGTATCTTCTGTTTCCAGCCAACTCAAGCAAGCGAAACTAGCAGAAACTGCACCTGCGCCGACTGCGGCGGCAGTTGTGAGTTCTCCCCCCAGTCCTGCACCAATTGCAGCAGCAAGTCCTCCAATTGGTGCAGCAACTCCTGCACCAATCGCTACTGGTAGCCCTGCACCAATTGCAGCAACTCCTGCACCAATCGCTACTGGTAGCCCTGCACCAATTGCAGCAACTCCTGCACCGATCGCTACTGGTAGCCCTGCACCAATTGCAGCAACTCCTGCACCAATTGCAGCAACTCCTGCACCGATCGCTACTGGTAGCCCTGCACCCATTGCAGCAACTCCTGCACCAATTGCAGCAACTCCTGCACCAATTGCAGCAACTCCTGCACCAATTGCAGCAACTCCTGCACCGATCGCTACTGGTAGCCCTGCCCTAATTGCAGCAACTCCTGCACCGATCGCTACTGGTAGCCCTGCACCGATTGCTACAGGCAGCCCTGCAACCACGCCCAAAGCAACCAGTGGCACTTCAGGGATTTCTGACAAAGCTGAACTTGATGCGATCGGAAACCAGTTGTATGCACAAATTGACGAAAATTGGAAGACAACTCCGACATTTACCGAAAGTTTGACTTATCGGGTCAAAGTGAAACAAAACGGCGATATCCTACAGTTCGAGCCCACAAATAAAGCAGCTAAAGATTTCGTCAAAGAAACTCCTCTGCCGGTTTTGCAAATTCCTGCAAGTCCCACTACAGGCGCTCAAAAAACTGCTGAATTCCAAGTAACTTTTAGCCCCACCAGCGGCGGTGGCGGCGTATTAGAAGTTAAAACAGCGAAGTAGGCAACTTATACCATTTTCGATTAAGACTGATATCCTCTTCGGTGAATTACCCGTAATAAAAAGGTTTGTAGTGAGGACTAAAGTCCTGAGAAAGAAGGACTAAAGTCCTCACTACAAACCAATCTGTTTGTAGTGAGGACTAAAGTCCTGAGAAAGAAGGACTAAAGTCCTCACTACAAACCAATCTGCCCGCTGTTTGAGTCCTGCCAAGATTCCTCCTAGGCCCCCAATCTCTTGAGGGGACAAGAGTTAGCTCTCAATTACTTCTGTTTGAGGGGATTGGGAAGCGGGGAAAGTTAGCTACAATTGAAACCGATCGCAAATTTCAGTTAAGATAGCGGTTAATTTTAAATCAGGGTATTTTCCGCTTATGTAAAGCATTTGTGCGGTAATTTAGTAATTATTGATACATTATTGGCAGGATCCCTCCGTTCCGACTATAATGACAAATTACCAATTATCCATGAGCTTTCAAAAATTAGCATCTAAAATCACCAGATGGAAACTATAAAAACTCTTTGCCCTTACTGCGGTGTAGGTTGCGGTCTAGAAGTTGTTCCCGATACCAAACAAACTTGGAAAGTCCGGGGCGATCGCAATCACCCATCGAGTCAGGGCATGGTTTGTATCAAGGGAGCAACGGTAACAGAGTCCATTCGCAGCGATCGGTTACTGTATCCGATGATGCGAGATACTCTCGACGAACCGTTCCGTCGCGCTAGCTGGGACGAAGCTCTCGATGCCATTGTTAACCGCATCCAAACAATTCGCAGCGCCAGCGGCCCCGACGCTATCTGCGTTTACGGTTCAGGTCAATTCGCTACAGAAGATTATTATGTTGCTCAGAAACTGATGAAAGGTTGTCTGGGCACTAATAATTTTGATGCGAATTCTCGCTTGTGTATGTCTTCAGCGGTTTCCGGATACGTTCAAAGTTTTGGTGCGGATGGGCCGCCTTGCTGTTACGACGATTTAGAATTAACAGATTGCGCTTTTATTATTGGCAGCAACACAGCGGAATGCCATCCAATTGTATTCAACCGATTAGCAAAGTACCACAAAAAGCATCCCAATGTCAAGATGGTTGTGGTAGATCCGAGGCGGACTCCGACTGCTGAAGCCGCCGATTTGCACTTAGCAATTAAACCGGGGACGGATATAGATTTGCTCAACGGAATTGCATATTTGCTGTTGCGCTCTCAAGCAATAGATCCTGAGTTTATTCAAGAATGCACAGCGAATTTTTCAGCTTTTGCTGAAGTTGTCAGCAGCTACACGCCGGAGTTTGTAGCCGCGCGCTGCGGCATTACTGTCAGCGACTTAGAAACGGCCGCCAACTATTGGGAACAGTCGCAACGGGTTTTATCGCTGTGGTCGATGGGCATCAACCAGTCCTCCGAAGGCACGGCAAAGGTACGATCGCTAATTAATTTGCACTTGATGACCGGTCAAATCGGCAAACCGGGATGCGGCCCGTTTTCCCTCACGGGCCAGCCCAACGCGATGGGAGGCCGGGAAGCGGGCGGACTGTCTAACTTACTCCCCGGCTATCGCTTTGTGAAAAATGCCGAACACAGAACCCAAGTCGAGGAGTTTTGGGGAATCGCACCGGGAAGCATTTCCCCGAATCCGGGCCGCAGTGCTTGGGATATGATTACCGGTTTGGAAACCGGGGATGTTGAGTTGCTGTGGATTGCAGCCACCAATCCGGTGGTGAGTATGCCGGATTTGGAACGGACAAAAGCTGCTTTGCTGCGATCGCCCTTTACCGTTTATCAAGAAGCCTACTATCCCACGGAAACCTCAGCCTACGCCCACATCCTGCTGCCGGCAACCCAGTGGAGCGAAAAAACCGGAGTGATGACAAATTCCGAACGCCGCGTAACGTTTTGTCCCGGTTTCGATGCACCATCCGGGGAAGCGCGCGACGACTGGAAGATTTTCGCTGAAGTCGGCCGCCGGTTGGGTTTTGCCCAACACTTTGCTTTCGACAGCAGCGCTGACGTATACAAAGAGTACGTGCAGTTGACTGGGGGCAGGCCTTGCGATGTGACAGGCCTCAACCACGAGTATTTGCGCCAGATGGGCCCCCAGCAGTGGCCTTGCCCGGAAAACGAGCCTCCGCATCCAGCGAACGAAGCGAAACGGCTGTATACTGACAGGCGTTTTCACACTCCCGACGCGCGGGCGAGATTTTCGGCCTATCACTCCCGGGGACTGGCAGAACCTCCCGATCCGAACTATCCGTTTGTGTTAACCACGGGAAGAGTTTACGGACACTGGCACACGATGACGCGCACGGGTAGAACTGACAAAATCAATCAATTGTACCCCGAGCCGTTTTTGGAAATTCACCCCCGCGATGCTGCTAAATTGCAGATTAAGGAGGGCGATTTGCTAGAAGTTCGATCGCGCCGCGGTAAGGCACAGTTTCCGGCAAAAGTCACCAAGGCGATCGCCCCTGGTACGCTATTTGTACCGATGCACTGGGGTTCTCTGTGGGCAGAAAGTGCTGAAGCCAATGCCATGACTCATGCCGCAAGCTGTCCAGATTCCAAACAGCCCGAGTTAAAAGCTTGTGCAGTGCAGTTGGTGCTGGTTGGGGCAGAAGTTGCGGCGGAAGTTGTCGCAGAAGTTGCCGCAGAAGTTGAGGAATTTAATTGGGCAAAATCCACCGTCACCGTCTCGAATTAAGCTAGCGTCGAACTATACCTTGGTTTCTTGTCACAGACTTACGTAAAATCCTAGTTTTTTTGTCAAGAAACCCAGTTTTTTAGCTATGGCTGAGGCACAATCGCAGGGTACTCTACAGGAATCAAAGCCTTTGTCAGTGAATTTGAGATTTTCCATTTTTCGATTTGAGATTTACTCTACAGATAAATCACCGGAGTCCGAACTCGATCGTTGCCCGCTCGCGCAGTCGTTGGGTCTAAATTTTGGGAGCATCCACGACGATTGTACGTGGCACGGTACCTGTTTTTGGGCGGGGCGATCAAAGAATTCTCAGCCATTACGCACCCGACAAGCTGCGTTCTCCGGCAGAGTTCGCGAATAAAGAAAATTAAATTTATTTTTATGAGTTTTTCCTGCTTTATTCGGGGTTTTTCCTGATTCCTGATTCCTGATTCCTTGTTTTTTGTCGATCGAGCGGCGAGCGAAAATTGCAGTCTGCACGTATAGGTGCTATGATCGATTTACAAGGCTTTATTTTCGGCAGTACAGTTCGTTCGATCGGCGTTCCTCCGGATTTAAATCTCTACAACCTCGATTCTGGAGAATGTTCAATGTCTATCTATGTCGGCAATTTATCCTACGAAGTAACGCAGGAGCACCTCAACCAAACTTTTGGAGAGTACGGAACAGTAAAGCGCGTTCAATTGCCTGCTGACCGGGAAACAGGTCGGATGCGGGGCTTCGCTTTCGTAGAAATGTCTACTGAAGCAGAAGAAGCCGCAGCCATTGAGGCTCTTGACGGTGCTGAGTGGATGGGTCGCGACCTCAAGGTCAATAAGGCAAAACCCCGCGAAGAGCGCGGTTCTTCCAACAGCGGTAACTGGGGCAACAACGACCGCTCTTCTCGCCGCTACTAAACCACCCAAGCTAAATTTTTAGCTGGCTCGTGTGTTGGACAGGGCGATCGCAGATTCAACAATCCTTCTCTGTTGAGAATAGATAGTTAGTTGTGCGATCGTACCGGGTCTTAAATTCCTCAAACTATTGCTAGGCAACAGTTTGAGTTTTTTTTATGGCAAAATATTTATTGAATGTTGACTAAATCATGGGATGTCCGGTAAATTAACCGCAATAAAAGTAGGGGCTGGTTTCACCAACGATCTATAATTCAGACAAACAATCTATATAAACCCGCCCCCACCACGGGACAGAAGTTGATTGCGGGTAATTCAACGGACAGGAGATCACGGGTATGCTCAAAAAAATATTTAGGCAAATTTCTAAGTTTGGCAGCGATGAAGACTTTCTGCATTTTGCAGAAAGTGTAGAAGTCATAATATCGAAAATTCTATCACTGGCGATGATTTTGGTAATTATCGTCAGCGTTTGCGATTTGATAATTTATTTAGCCAAAGAATTATTTGACGACCACGAAAATTTTTTATTAAAAGATACATTGTTTGTCATATTTGGGTTGTTTTTAAATGTTTTAATTGCTCTGGAAATTTTAGAAAATATTACCGCTTATCTAAAAAAGCACGTAATTCAAGTAGAGCTAGTTATTGTAACTTCTTTGATAGCAGTATCTCGAAAAATCATCATTCTTGACCTAGAAAAGAAAACCGCAGCCGACTTGATTGGTTTGGCGACGGCAATTTTTGCCCTTTCCATCAGTTACTTGATGGTGCGGTACTCAAATAAAGCAAAAGATTAATATCGGTCATTAGTCCTTGGTCATTTTACCCGCTCGCGAAGTCGAAGGGTGGTCATTTTACCCGCTCGCGAAGTCGAAGGGTGGTCATTTTAC
>NZ_JAUBUN010000081.1:0-17025 GCF_036702665.1 Microcoleus sp. Aus8_D2 | reverse complement strand
GGGAATTGGGAATTGGGAATTGGGAATTGGGAATTGGGAATTGGGAATTGGGAATTGGGAATTGGGAATTGGGAATTCCTTAATTATAAGAATAAAATTATTTTAGTCTTTGGTGTCTTTTGTTGGTTTGTGGTGCGACAGAGGGCGTAAAGCCACACAATGGCTCAAATTCACAATAACTCAAGCCCACAAGTTGCGTTATGGAGGTGCTGCTAGCCCCGGGAGTCTGTCAGATGAAACGCTGGTAGGGGTTGAGGTGGAAGTGTCGCAACTATCGGGGAGAAGGGCTGGCGGATTGATTGAATGGTCGATCGAGCTTGAGGACAACATACAGCAACAGCCCCAAAAGTAACGGGGGCAATTCGTAAATTGCCCCCAAGTGAGTTAGAAATTGCAAACTTTCCTCAGTCTGAAAAAGCTACTGAAGTCGGTACAGTGCCAACATTAGCAGCCCGACTGACACCTCTGATCTCCTTAGTATACAACAAGACGCGACAGAAGTCATAGGATTTTAGATTTTAGATTTGGGAATGACTGATATGGCGCCCGCTAAATTAACCGCACCACGAACGGTTCGGTTCGTAGTGCGGACGCCAGGACGCAATCAAAGAGCGGACGCCAGGACGCACTACAAACCATTCTTGGTATTAGATAGAAAATGGCACCAAGTGGAAGAAACGAGCTTATTTAATTGGAAGTTCGATGATGAATTCAGTGCCTTTACCAGGTTCTGAGATGCACTGCAATTTGCCTTTGTGTTTTTCAACCACAATTTGATGCGAAATTGATAAACCCAAACCGGTGCCTTTGCCTACGGGTTTTGTGGTAAAAAATGGGTCAAACAAACGCACAATATTATCTTGGGGAATTCCCGGGCCGTTGTCTCCGATCCGAATGCAAATGCTCTTACCATTAATCATTTCAGTTTTAATGGTGATTTCTGGAGAAGTTGGATTCTGCTGGGTATTTTGTGCTTGGCTGCTGCTTTCTTCAAAGGCGTCGATCGCATTTGCCAAGATATTCATGAATACCTGATTGAGCTGTCCGGGATGACATGGTATTTTTGGCAGTTGTCCGTATTCTTTAATCACTTCAATTCCCTGCCAGCGTGCCTTGGCTTTCAGCCGGCTGTTCAACATTAACAAGGTACTTTCTAAACCTTCGTGAATGTCGGCAGACTTGAATTTAGCTTCGTCTGCCCGCGAGAAATTGCGCAGAGTTTGAATGATTTCTACAATTCGTTCGCATCCTGTCTGCATCGAATTGAGCAATTTCGGCAGGTCTTCTGCGAGAAATTCTAAGTCTATATATTCGGCTTCTTTCTGAATTTTTGCTGGCGGATTTGGGTATTGTTCTCGATACACCTGCACGAGGTCTAACAAGTCGAGAACGTAGCCGCGGACGTGGCAGAGGTTGCCTGCGACAAAGCCAACTGGGTTGTTAATTTCGTGGGCAATTCCTGCTAGCACTTGTCCGAGGGAAGACATTTTTTCGGTTTGGACTAATTGCATTTGAGTTTGCTGCAAATCGCGCAAAGCTTTTTGCAATTCCTGGGATTTTTGCCGATCGCGATCGGCCGAAGCGGCCCGTTCTTCCTCAACTCCGATCGCCCCAGCGATAATTCCGATCAGCTTGCAGTCGGCTTCTGTGGGCGCGATCGACTCGGTGTAGACAACGCACACCACACCCAGGTAATCGTCGCCCCGCCGCACTGCTTGTCCCAGATAGGTTTGCAGTTGGTAGCGGATGACAGCGGGATCGATTTTCCCGTAGATCGTGTTCTGCAAGTCAGAAATGACCACGGGCAGATCGCTGGCTTGGTGCCATACGTCGGTGCAGACGTGGTTCTCGGCGCGATCGACCTCCGGGTAGTCCGGTGGCGTTTGCCAAGTCGCGATCGCGCGCAGCAGCCCGCCACCGACGTGGCTGTAGATGGCGCTGCTGCCGCCCAAAAGCTCGCCGGCCAAGGATGTCAGGCGCTGGATGTTGTCGGCGGCGTCGGTGGTGAATCCCAAAAAGCACTCGTTAATTTTGCTGAGGCGGTACTCTGCTTGCCTGCGCGCGGTCATGTCGCGGGAGTTGATCGCAATTCCGCTCACAGCGGGGTCTGCTAGCAAGTTAATGCCGACTCCTTCGAGAAAACACCAAGAACCGTCAGGACGGCGGAACCGACCTTTAAGGGCGATCGGATCTGCGGGATTTGCGAGCAGTTTTTGGCGATCGGACATCACCGAGGGAATGTCGTCAGGGTGGATGAAATCGAGGGAATTTTGACCGATGAGTTCATCTGGTTCGTAGCCCAAAACTGTTTCTACAGAAGGGCTTTCGTAAACAATGCGGCTGCTGGCGTCGAGAATGGTAATGATGTCGGAACTGTTGAGAATTAGCGATCGCCACTTAGCCTCATTTTGCAGTAAAGCTGATTCGGCAAGTTTGCGATCGGTAATATCCTCCACCATTTCTAGAATAAACTGCGGCTTTCCGTGACTGCTGTCGATGACAGAGGCGCTGAGGCGTCCCCATCTAATGCTGCCGTCAGAGCGGAGGTAGCGCTTCTCGATTTGGTAAGCTTGGCGTTCGCGGGCGGCCAACTGTTGGCGCAACTGGCGCGAAACCTGTGCGTCTTCCGGGTGCGTGCAGTCGTCGAGATCCGCACCCCGCAGTTCGGCGGACGATCGCCCCAGCATAGCTTGAAATGCCGGATTAGTGGCGATCGCCATACCTTCGAGGGTAGTGACTGCAATGCCGATCGCAGCCCGTTCAAAAATTGCCCGAAACCGCTGTTCGCTGTCCCGCAAAGCTGCCTCTGCTTCCACTTCCTGAGTGATGTCCCGCCCCGCCACTGCCATGCCTTTGCGGGAACCGTCGGGGTTGAACAGAGGCACTTTCCGCACTTCAAACCAATTGCTGCCGCCTGTGGGTAAGGGGACAATTTGGCGGCTGGAGGTGAGAGTGGCTGCTTCCCAGGTGGTTTCGTCGGTTTCTTGCCAAGTTAGCAGGATTTCTTTGACTCTGCGATCGGCGGCAGCAGCGAGTTCGGCGGTAGTTTTACCTTGGTAGTCTGCGGTTTCCCAGCCTAAAAGTTGCAGGGCGCAGTCGTTAGCAATCAGCCAGCGCCCCTGGCTGTCTGTGAGATTGAGGGCGTCGGGTACGGCGTCGATCGCGGTTTTCAGCCAGTATTCTCGATCGCGCAGGGCTGCTTCGGCCATTTTGCGATCGGCGATTTCGGCGACTGTTCCTTCGTAGTAAAGCAGTTCGCCGCCTTCGCCGCGGACTTCGCACACGTTTTCCGAGATCCAGGTAGTGCTGCCGTCTTTGCGGACGACGCAGGACTCAAACTCTTTCAGGGAACCGAGGCGGCTGATTTCGGCGATGAAGTCAGCGCGGCGGGTGCGATCGGCATAAAGGTTTGTTGCCGAAAATTTTGCGATCAGTTCTGAAGGAGAATCGTAGCCGTACATTCGGGCGAGTGCGGGGTTAGCGCTGAGGTAGCGCCCGTCTGGGGCGGTTTGAAAGATGCCTTCGGTGGCGTTTTCAAAGATGGTGCGGTATTTTTCCTCGGCTTGTTTGAGGGCGAATTCTGCTTGAAAGCGATCGGTAATATCAGCTTGGACGCCGATGAAGTGGGTGACAATCCCGCTGCTGTCGCGCACGGGCGAGATGGCTAGTTCGTTCCAGAAGGGGGTGCCGTCTTTGCGGTAGTTTTTCAGAACTACTTTGCAGTCGTGTTGTTCTTGCAGGGCTACGCGGATTTGAGCGACGGCTGCGCGATCGGTATCCGGGCCTTGCAGGAAGCGGCAGTTGTGCCCGATGATTTCGCTGCGATCGTAGCCTGTAATCCGCTCGAATGCTGGGTTGCAGTAGACTATGGGCTTGTCGGGCTCTTTAGCGTCTGCGATCGCGATGCCGTTGCTGGTAGCTGCCAGGGCGCGATCGTACAGCCTCCATACTTCTTCTATTAAATTCGGTGCATTACCGCCGCTACGAGTCGGCGATAGGGTTTCAGAAGGAATGTTTATATCGGTCTGCATGAGTTTTTATAGATTGAGTTTATTGTCGATCGCGACTGGCCGCATACCCTGCAAGTTTCACAAAATTGCCCTGTTTTCCTCTATGCCGAAGTGAGAAGGCTATTCTGGACAATTTGTGCATTAAATTATACCCATAAAAAATCTGGTCTCCCTCGTTTTTCTTTCTTTCAGCCTTGTGCCTTCTGCCTTTTGCATTCAAAGGACTCTTACCTGTTAACTTATAATAGTTGTTGCCGCGATCTCTCTATCCCTGGTATGGTTTATACCATTTGAGATTTTTAATTCTTCGACTTCGCGAGCGAACAAGTTGGAGATTTTAGACTTGAAGAATTGAAGAATTGGCGAAGACTGAGGTCGCTCGCGGTTTGGAGCTTAGCTACAGTTGCATTCTTTTTTGAAAGAGGTATTAATTTGCAGCGTTTGGTCGGCTTACTCCTTCCCGCAATTAATTTTTTTTAAATTTTAAAACGAAAAATACTCCAGCTCCTAATAAATGTTTTTTCAATAAAAATACTTAAATGATGCAAACTCTTCTGAAAAAAACCGAGTCAAGATTAATTTTGAACGATCGCAGCTAGTTCCGAAATATCATCGATCGCAAAAGTCGGTGCTAGGGCGAGACACTCAGAGCGATCGCCATATCCGTAAGCCGCCCAACAAACATCTATCCCAGCATTTTTTGCAAACAGCAAATCAACCGCTGTATCGCCAACCATTAAAACTTGACTGTTGTCCAAATCCGGGAACAGCGGTTTAATTATCGAATGAAAAACACTCGGATTGGGTTTTTGAATAATTTGTCCGTTATCACCTAAAATCAAATCAAAAAAACCGTTAATTCTCAATTTTTCCAAAAACAGATTTACAAAACTCAGGTGTTTGTTGCTTAAAACTCCGAGGCTCAATCCCGACTTGCTCGCCAACTGCAAAACTTGCTTTGTTCCAGGAAATAAATCGAGCTGCTTTTCACCTTCAGTCCGATAATAAGAGCGGTAAGTTTCCACCCATTCCGGAATTGCGCTTTCCTCGATTACCGGATGCAGAATTTTGAAAGTATTTGGTAAATTAATGCCGATCGTCGCTTGAATTATATCTGCCTCAGGCGGTGTATTACCAAAAAATTCAAAAGTTTTGGTAATGCAAGATACAATAGCTTTGTGAGTAATTGCCAAAGTCCCGTCAAAGTCGAAAATGATTAACTTGTACTGACTCATATTCTTGAAAAGTTCCTAGATACCAACATGAGGCTGAAAATGATATAATAACACTGTCAATCTCGGAGTGACAAACAACTAAATATAGCGGTTATTAATGAAGTTACCTGTCCTGGTAATTACCTTTACATCAATGACTAACGAACAATGCCCCATGCCCCATGCCCCATGCCCTATGCCCTATGCCCTATGCCCTATGCCCTATGCCCTATGCCCTATGCCCTATGCCCTATGCCCCATGCCCCATGCCCTATGACCGAATAGTAAATAATCCTTCAACATTCAAGAGGTCAAGATGAATGTCACCGAAAAACCAGAATTTCTAGCAACAGACTTTCCCGACCACACTCAATTACCAGACTCCGACGGTACTTTTGTGAAAAACTTTCAAGAACACCCTCAAAGCATCCTGTTAACAACATCAATTAGACCGATTTTAGACCAAGTTCATCCCGACGGACAATACTGCATCGGTCAAGATTCCGGTATTTACTGGCGAGTAGCCCAACCCCCGGAACCGCCTGAAAGAGGCGCCGCAGCACCCGATTGGTTTTACGTGCCCGACGTGCCGCCAACTCTTGACGGAAATCTGCGGCGTTCCTATGTCATGTGGCGGGAATTAATGCCACCTCTAATTGTACTAGAATTTGTGTCTGGAGATGGCAGCGAAGAAAGAGATAGGACTCCAAGAAAAGGCAAGTTCTGGATTTACGAACGGATAATTAGACCTGCTTTTTACGCGATTTATGAAGTCAAAAAAGCCCAAGTCGAAGTCTATCATTTAGTCGAAGACCGCTTCGAGTTAGCCGCACCAAATAATCGCGGACATTACCCGATCGCCCAAATAAAAGTAGAATTAGGAATTTGGCAAGGAGTTTATCAGGGCGTAGAACTGCCTTGGCTGCGCTGGTGGGAGGCATCCGGGACTTTGCTGCCGGCGGCGGAGGAACGGGCAGAACAAGCCGAATTGGCCGCCGAACAAGCGCTGTCTGAAGCAGAAGAAGAACGACAAAGGCGCATAGAAGCTGAGTTGCGAATACAAGCTTTAGAAGCGCGTTTGCGAGAGTTAGAAGGCAAATAAGCCGCAGATTCCAGTAGTGGCCAGAAACCGGGTTTTTCAACCAAAATACTCGTTTAAAACCATCAATCTCCTAAAAAACCCGGTTTCTTGAGACTTACGCACAGTTGGCCAGAAACCGGGTTTTTCAACCAAAATACTCGTTTAAAACCATCAATCTCGTAAAAAACCCGGTTTCTTGGGACTTACGCACAGTTGGCGAGAAACCGGGTTTTTCAAAATAGTGTCTCGATCGAGAGCTACCAGCCTCACAAACAAGATAAACATCGATGATAATCCAGAATTTGCGTATATTAATGGGTTAAGTAAAGTATTGCATCACTTTTGTGTAAAGTCCTATGGCACTAATTGTTCAGAAATATGGCGGAACATCGGTAGGTACAGTCGATCGCATTTTAGAAGTAGCCCGACGAGTTGTCAAAACAGTACAGTTGGGAAACTCCCTAGTTGTCGTCCTTTCAGCAATGGGGAAAACGACCGATGGTTTAGTGAAACTCGCTAAGGAAATTTCCCCAAATCCCAACAAACGGGAAATGGATATGTTGCTTTCCACTGGGGAACAAGTATCGATCGCCCTTTTAAGCATGGCATTACAGGAAATGGGACAGCCCGCAATTTCCCTGACCGGCGCCCAAGTCGGGATTGTCACCGAAGCCGCCCACACCCGCGCCCGGATTTTGCGAATCGATCCAGCACGCCTGGAAACCCAGTTAAATAGCGGAAAAGTCGTCGTCGTTGCCGGTTTCCAAGGCATCGCCGACGCCGGAGAATTGGAAATCACCACCTTGGGGCGCGGCGGTTCCGACACGACAGCAGTCGCCCTCGCCGCAGCGTTGCGGGCCGACAGATGCGAAATTTATACCGACGTGCCCGGAATTCTAACTACAGATCCGCGCTTGGTAGCCGACGCGCAACTGATGGACGAAATCACTTGCGACGAAATGCTGGAATTGGCAAGTTTGGGTGCAAAAGTCCTGCATCCGCGCGCGGTAGAAATTGCCAAGAATTACGGCGTGCCGCTGGTAGTGCTTTCTAGCTGGAGTGACGCCCCCGGGACGCGGGTAGTGTCCCCCCCCCCGCAACCCCGGCCTTTGGAGGGCTTGGAGCTCGCAAAAGCGGTCGATGCGGTGGAATTTGACTTGGATCAGGCGGGGGTGTCGCTGTTGCGTTTGCCCGATCGCCCGGGAGTAGCAGCGCGCTTGTTCGGGGCGATCGCGCAACAACACCTCGATGTAGACTTAATTATCCAATCAATTCACGAAGGAAATACGAACGATATCGCCTTCACAGTCAGGCGAAATTCCCTGAATCAAGCAGTCGCGGTTGCAGATGCAATTGTCCCCGCCTTGGGTAAGAATTCTCGCCCAGAATTGGGGGAACCCGAAGTGAAAGCAGAGGAACGACCCATAGCTAAAGTTAGCATTGCGGGTGCGGGAATGATCGGGCGGCCGAGGGTAGCAGCCGAGATGTTTAAGACTTTGGCGGATGCGGGAATTAACATTCAGATGATTTCCACTTCCGAGGTCAAGGTTAGTTGTACGATTGATGCTGCGGAGTGCGATCGGGCAGTTGCCGAACTCTGCAAAGCATTTGATGTGGCCAATTCGCCGATCGGGCTGCATACATCATCCCAAAAACCGCCCGCAGTGCGCGCCGTAGCGTTGGATCTCAATCAAGCGCGCCTCGCAATTCGTCAATTACCCGATCGACCCGGAGTAGCAGCAAAACTGTTCGGACTCCTAGCCGAAGAAAATATCAGCGTAGATACAATCATTCAATCGCAACGCTGCCACAATATCGACGGCATCTTAACACGCGACATTGCATTTACCGTAGCACAAATAGACGCCGCCGCAGCAAAAACAGTCCTAGAAAAATCAGCAGTTGAATTCGGCTGGGGCGAAGTAGCAGTCGATACAGAAATCGCTAAAGTTAGCGTAGTTGGTTCCGGGATGGTAGCGCATCCGGGAGTAGCGGCAAAGATGTTTGAAGCGCTTTCGCAGCACAAAATCAACATTCAAATGATTGCAACTTCTGAGATTAAGATTAGCTGCGTTGTGGATGAGGCACAAGGTGTCACAGCCTTGAAGGCAATTCACGCCGCGTTTGAGCTTTCGGGAACTGAAAAAATCCAAATTCCAGCTTAATACTTCAGTAGGGTGCGCAGTGCGCACCTTACCGAATTTCAGAATATTAGGCTGTGCTAGGATCGAATTGGCGATCGACTAAAAGGGATTGAATATTATGACTGTAGCCAACGAACAGATTACTGATAGCGGTAGCAACTACAGCCGCTCAGGATTGAGTATCACTCTCAAACGTCTTGGAGAACTTTATGAAGGCGAAGATGATGAGGATGAATACGGCATTTTAAAACCCAGCGATTTTGCTTTCAAAACAGCACTTAATTTAGTTGTAGAAGCACATTCTGTTATGGGAAGCAGTTTCCCAAAAGCGTCAGCTTGTACCGATCATCAAGGTGGTGTTAGCCTGACTTGGACAAGTGTAGATCCAGCTTGTAAAGTCCGCTTGTTTTGTCCGTTTATTGACGATGACGAGCAACCTGTTCGCATTTATCATCGCAAAGAGGATGAACACGGTTCAGAGAAGGTAATTTCAGCAGCAATATTAGTCGATCGGCTAGAGTGGTTTAATCAAGCATGAACGAACAAAATTTTAGCGATCTGGCAGAGTTTGAACCACTACCTAATAGGGCTATTGTCTACCGGGCATTACTTCGCAAACAGTGGATAAATGAGGATACTGGACTGGTTGAATCTGAAGCTTACTACTTGCGTAAAAATAAAAACGAACAGGGTATTTCTGTAAACATTGCTAGTGTTTGTTCTCCCGAACAATGTGCTGCAAGATTCAGAACCTGCTATGGAGTTGCTCGCCTTGAGGTAGGTGGCATTCGCGAGTTAGGTTTAGATGTAATTCCTGACTCTATATCTCACGCTGATATCATAGGTCTACTTTATGATGAAGATGACGCTGAAAGGGCTGATTTGCTCGCTGATTTGTTAGCAGAGCAGTCTATAGTTATATGGAAACCTTCGCTATAGTGCAGCAAGTTGTTTAATAATTCCATAGCATTAGGCTGTGTTAGGATCGAATTGGCGATCGCCTCAAAGAAATTTAATTTTATGACACTAGCTAACGAACAGATTACTGATAGCAGTAGCAATAGCGGTTTATCGAATTTCCGCATCACTGTTGAAGGTCTGCTAGAACTTTTAGATTTAGAAGAAGAGGATGAGTACGGAATTTTAAGACCGACTGAATATGCTTTCAGGACAGCAATAAAATTGGTTGTTGAGGCTTACGATCGCATGGGAAACAATTTGACTAAATGCTCGACTGGTACTGATGACCAAGGTAGTATTAGACTAGATTGGACAAGCTTAGAACTAGACCGTACAATCCGCTTGTTCTGCCCGCATAATGGTAGTGATAAAGCTTATATTTATTATCATAAGAGTGAGGAATATGGCTCGGAAGATATTACTTCAGCAGCAACCTTAACTCACTGGCTAGAGTGGTTTAACAAGATATGACTGATACATTTTCTCGGAGTGAATCAGAGTTTGTAGCTAGAGTCGCTACTTCTCCAAGAAGTCTGGACTCTCGATGCCTTTGTGTTTCCTTAATTTCATCATACAATAAGTTTTGACTTAAGATTTCTTTCGCGATCGCCTCCACCACCGGCACACAAACCGAATTCCCAATTTGCTTGTAACTTTCCCCCGCACTCGGATAACTCTTAAAATCTTCAGGAAAACCCATCAGACGGTAGCATTCCCTCAGCGTCAACTTTCGCACCAAATCTCGATCGCGAAAATAGATAAAAAACCTGCCCGATGTTTCTTGCGAAGGAATAGTCGGATGGACGCCATCCACCGAATAAATGCGATTCGGCTGTCTGTGAACTCTCGATAAATGTTCTGTATTCGGCCTCACGCCAGTTTTCCAAGTACCTTTATTTCTGTAACCTACAAATAACAGCCCCGAATCTTGCTTTCTCGGAGACTCAATTAAAGTATACTCTGATTTATCCAATATTTCAAAATCTCCTGTCTCGTCTAGAAATTCCCTGAGTTTTGGAGGAAACTTGGTTTTGAGTCGAGAAAAATTGAATTCTTTACCTTTAGTTGCAATAATGAATATTCTTTCGCGGTGTTGGGGAATTCCAAAGTCTTTAGCATTCAGCATTTTGTAATTCACGCTGTATCCTAAATCTTCCAGACTCGCAATAATTACTTTTAAGGTATTTCCCTTGTCGTGATGGATTAAGTGCTTGACATTTTCCAGCACAACTACTTGAGGTTGTTTTACTTTGATAATTTTACAAATCTCGAAAAATAGCGTGCCTCTCGTATCTTCAAAACCCAGCTTTTTGCCGCATATGCTAAAAGGTTGGCAGGGAAACCCAGCTACTAAAATATCAAAGTCTGCCAACTCGGCGGGATTGATGTTATTGATGTCTGCAAACGGAACTTCGCCGAAATTTTCTGCGTACACTTCCCGGCATTTGCTATTGATTTCGCAGGAAAAAACACATTCAAACCCCATTTTTTCAAAACCTTGTCTGAAACCTCCAATCCCCGAAAACAAATCTATAAATTTCATCTATAATTTAATCCTAAATGTTGCTCAACCAATAATAACATAGGGTGCATCTCATTTGGGCAAGGGCGAAGCATTTCGGCAGACATTTTATTAGTGAGAACCAGAGATTTAATGCCGAAATGCTTCGCCCCTACGAATATATTTGCCAAAATGAGATGCAAATGTTGCTCAACCAATAATAACATAGGGTGCATCTCATTTGGGCAAGGGCGAAGCATTTCGGCAGACATTTTATTAGTGAGAACCAGAGATTTAATGCCGAAATGCTTCGCCCCTACGAATATATTTGCCAAAATGAGATGCACCCTGATAACATATTTTGTTACTCTCTCTTCTTTCCCTCTGCGTTTTCTGCGCTCTCTGCGGTTCATAATACTAATTTAAACAAAAACCCCGCGCCGGACAGGGCATTGCCGTCTCCCTACAGATATCGTGTAGAATGTCGATCGCTCAAAAAACTCCCAAACTTGTCCCGCAGCCCACTAAACTAGAAATAGCAGAACCAAATACAGCCATTATCTACTTCCTTTCACCAACCATGAGTCAAACCTTGGAAAACCTCAGCGCCATCGATGACAAGCTATCCAAACGTCACCTCGACCTCGATCCTGGCGGCTACTTCATCATTTACATCGATCGCCCCACCAGCCTAATTTACGCCAAACACTTCACCAACATCATCGACGATCGCGGCCTCGCCGTCGATCCCGAAACCGGCAAACCCATCCCCGCCCGCGGCAAAGTAGAACGCACTCAGTGCACACTTTTTAGCGGCAGAACCGCCAAAGAACTTTGCGTCAAAATCCTAGAAGAAACCCGCCCCAGCCCGGTGACAATGTTCGATCACGCGGCTTATTTGGGACGGGAATTTGTGCGGGCAGAAATTGCGTTGTTGAGCGATCGAGAATACGTTCAAGATTAGTCCAAGCGTCAACTGTCACAGGTCAACTGTCACAGGTCAACTGTCACAGGTCAACTGTCACAGGTCAACTGTCACAGGTCACAGGTCAACTGTTCAAGAAAAACCTTGATACCAGAAATAAGTCACCATCGGAATCACTGTCGCCAACACCAACAACACAACCACAATAACTGTGGCATTACCTTGGTCTGTGTCTTCAGCTTTCTTAAATGTGCTTTCAACTTGAATGTTGTCCACAACTTTAGGAGCACCCGGATCGGGTTCGCCCGACATCACAGTCGCAATCCGCGAACTGGCTGCGGTAAATGCTTCGTTGTATTTGTTGGCTTCCCGCAGCGGTACTTGCACAGTTTCCCCAGCTACACTTTGGGCAATTTCATCGCTTAGCAGTGACTTTACGCCTTCTCCGGTGCGAATTGCCGCGCTGTTGGTAACAGTGTCGAGAACGAGTAAAATTTGATTAGTCTGGTCTTCTTTGGCCGGAAACCACTGTTCAAACAGTTGGTCGGTGAAAGTGGCAGCCGTTTCGCCGTAGTCTAAGCGGTGGATGGTGACAAACCGGACTTGTTTACCTGTTTTCTGTTCCAGGGTGTCGAGCACGCTGCTGATGTTGCTTTCGCTGCTGCGGCTGAGTACGTCGCCTTTGTCGAACACCCAAGTTCGATCGCCCGCTGACAACACCGGCATTTCGTACACGCCCGTCGCCAATGCCGGTAATACCGCCATCTGGGATGCGATCAGGACGATCGCGATCGCCACCGCCACTTGTTGGAGATAATTTCTCCAGTTAAATAATTGCTTGAGGAGTCTAGTCATGAGGTTAACCGTAAAACTGACTTTTTTCCAAAAATACTATATAAACCCCCGTAAAATTCATTTTACACGGGGCAATATTTACAATTAGGTCGCCAGTCCAACTCCCCGCCGGATTATTTTACCATAAAAAATTGGTTGAAAGCCGGAACCCTTGTAGGGAGAAATTAAAATCAGACTATTCATTAATCCAATCCTCTTACTGACCGGGAGAGGTCGCCCTCAACTGTCACTTGTCTACTGTCAACTGTCAACTGAATGAAGATTTTAACTATGGAACCCGCAGACACTTATAAAGGTTGGATTCTTCAATCGCAGAAAGTATTCTACGTGGAGGTTTGGGATAGCCACGGGAACCGCCACGTCGCCGTCCAAAATGCCAAAACTGAGGAGGAAGCTTTGGAATTGGCTAAAAAGTGGATTGACAAGTATGAGTCAAAACCCGGAAGAATGCCGATCGACGTACCGCATCCTTTCGGAGACATGATCGATATGCCATTTTAACATCGCCTGTAGGGTGCGTCAGACAAAGCCTCTTCAAATCGAGCAATTATTAGAACTGACGCACCAGAAGACGATCCGGCGTTGCATCCTGGACTACATGGGAAAAGTAGCTTGACAATCTTGAAATCATCTGCGTTAATCTGCGTTTCATCTGCCTTCTATCTGCGGTTTTCCCGATCGCTCAAAGATTCATGAAATCAGCTTATACCAATTTCAAAAATCCTTCCTACAACATTCTTAGTTGAGGAGACTTTGCTCAAATATCCTCCCAGGTGCGTCGCCATGTCGATTTTTAGTCGGTTTTTTGATACTATCGATGGATCCACACCCTACGAATATTGTTGGATTGATTTTCCTAATTTGTATTAATTACGAAACTCCTCGCAATTTTTGGGTGTTTTCTACCAAACTCATCGCAAATTCATCGAACCTTTGAGACAGTTTTTCATCCAACAATTTACCATCAGGAGTAAAAGCTTTCCAAGCTTGTCCGATCGCAATTTGTTCGGGAATCACCCAAGCATGAACCCATCTCAAAATGGTTCGCAAATCGTTAAGGGCGTTGCTGTTGACTTGTCCTCCCAACACGCTGATCGCACCTGCAACTTTGCCGTCCAAATGCTCGAAACTCATCAAATCCAGGGCATTTTTGAGAGCACCGCTGACGCTACCGTGGTACTCCGGCGTTGCCAAAATCAAGCCGTCGGCTTGGCGTACCGCATTCCGCAGCTTTTCCACATCAGGGTATGTTTGATAATCATTCTCTCCGTCGCAGAAGGGCAGATCGAGCGTTCGCAAATCGAATATTTCAACGGACGCCCCCAGGGCCTGCGCCCTCTCTGCTGCGACCCTCAGCGCTAACTGGCTGTAGGAGCCAGCCCGCAAACTTCCGCCAATGCCGACTATCTTTACCATAAAACTTAAAAACAATAACTGCTGGACTAAAACGTACTCATTCCGACTATGATTAGTGTAACAAGTGCGATCGGCAATTGTCAATCGATTTGAGATTTGGGATTTGAGATTTGAGATTTACGGACGTGGCCGAGAAACCGGGTTTTTTTACCAAAATTCTTGGTGAGAATCCCTGATTTAGGAAAAAACCCGGTTTCTGATTCGCAGTGCGTAAGTTCAGTGGACGTGGCCGAGAAACCGGGTTTTTTTACCAAAATTCTTGGTGAGAGCCGACAGATTTGCGAAAAAACCAGGTTTCTTGAGGAGCAGTGGGTTCAAAAACCCACCAGCTCGAGCGGACTCTTGAGATGCACGCGAGAGATAAACCCATTCAACACCCGCCATCTTGTTAAAATAAACGAACGTAGCAAACCAAAAGCGGTCAATCTTGGCATTCATCAACCTTGGGCACAGCAATATATATGAAAAATTCTTGGAAACACGCATGGCTGGGGCATCTAGCTGTAAACAAAGACAAGTCGATCCAGCAGAATCCTAAAAAATCAATTCCAGGACGGAATCTGTGGCGCATCCTGGGTAGTTTGGTGATTTCTCAAGGAATATTGCTCTCGACCCCGGTTTTTGCCGACAGCGCGCCAAACACGATGAGTTACAGCCAACTCATCGAGAACATAGAAAAAGGACAAGTCAGTAAAGTCGAAATAGACGAAATCCAAAGAACTGCCAAAGTTAAGCTAAAAGATCAAAAAAGCGATCAGGCGCAAACTGTGACCCTCTTCGACTACAACAACCGAGAACTCTACTCGCAAATCCGCGCCAAAAAGATTGACTTTGAAGTCAAACAAACAGCCGACAACGCCGCCGCAGTCAGTTTAGTAGTAAACTTGTTGGTGATTTTTGCAGTGCTGGCAGTGCTGATGGCTATCCTGCGCCGATCGACCCAATCGCAAGGAAATGCCATGAACTTCGGCAAATCCCGAGCCCGTTTCCAAATGGAAGCCAAAACCGGCGTGATGTTCGACGACGTAGCAGGTATCGAAGAAGCTAAAGAAGAACTGCAAGAAGTTGTCACCTTCCTGAAAAAACCCGAACGCTTCAACGCCATCGGCGCCAAAATTCCCAGAGGAGTTTTGTTAATCGGGCCTCCGGGAACAGGTAAAACAATGTTGGCCAAAGCCATCGCAGGCGAAGCAGCCGTCCCCTTCTTCAGCATCTCCGGTTCCGAATTTGTGGAAATGTTCGTCGGAGTCGGCGCCTCCCGCGTGCGCGACTTGTTCCGCAAAGCTAAAGAAAATGCGCCCTGCATCGTCTTCATCGATGAAATAGACGCCGTAGGAAGGCAGCGCGGCGCTGGTATTGGCGGCGGTAACGACGAACGCGAACAAACTCTCAATCAGTTGCTGACCGAAATGGATGGCTTTGAGGGTAACAGCGGCGTGATTGTGATTGCAGCTACTAACCGCCCTGACGTGCTCGATACTGCCTTGCTGCGGCCCGGTAGGTTCGATCGCCAAGTAACGGTAGATTTGCCCAGCTACAAAGGGCGTTTGGGGATTTTGCAAGTGCACGCGCGCAACAAAAAACTTGACGCTGAAGTTGCTTTAGACACGATCGCCCGCCGCACTCCCGGCTTTTCCGGCGCTGATTTGGCAAACTTGCTCAACGAAGCAGCTATTCTCACCGCGAGGCGGCGCAAAGATACGATCGGTAACTTAGAAGTTAACGACGCGATCGACCGAATCACGATCGGGCTGACGCTCAACCCGCTGCTCGATAGTAAGAAAAAGTGGATGACAGCATACCACGAAATCGGACACGCCCTAGTCGCAACCATGCTCAAAAATGCCGATCCGGTGGAAAAAGTAACGATTATTCCCCGTTCCGGCGGTGTCGAAGGCTTTACTAGCTTTGTGCTTGACGACGAAATGATCGACAGCGAAGGTTTGAGGAGTCGGGCTTTGCTGTTAAACCGAATTACAGTTGCTTTGGGGGGACGGGCGGCGGAGGCAGAAATTTATGGCGATGCTGAAATAGATACCGGTGCGGGTAGCGATCTCAGAAAAGTTAGCAGTCTCGCGAGGGAGATGGTGACGCTTTACGGGATGTCGGATTTGGGGCCTGTGGCTTTGGAAAGTCCGAACAATGAGGTGTTTTTGGGCCGGGACTGGAATTCGCGATCGGATTATTCCGAAGCAATGGCAATTAAGATCGATCGGCAAGTTCGGGAAATCGCCTTTGACTGCTACGAAGAAGCCCGCCGGATTATCCGCGAAAACCGCCATTTGGTAGACAAACTGGTCGAAGCGCTGTTGGATGAAGAAACGATCGATGGTGATGAATTCCGCAAAATTGTCGATCGATACACCGAGTTGACCAAAAAAGAGTTGGCACCAACTTGAATTAGTCATTAGTCATTAGTCAGCAGTCATTAGTCATTAGTCATTAGTCATTAGTCATTGGTCATTAGTCATTGGTCATTAGTCAGTGGTAAGGGTTGGGCAGGCATTGCGTACTACTTCTTCTCTTCGATTACTGACAACTGACTAATGACTAATAGACTTGCATTGCCTGTCATGTTTGATGCGAGCCGGTCAACCGCAGATGAAAGGCAGATAAACACAGATGCGTTTCAAGATAGTTTGCGAATCAATGCAATTCCAGTCTACTGACTAATGACCTGTTTGCCCGATGCCCGATGCCCCATGCCCCATGCCCCATGCCCCATGCCCCATGCCCCATGCCCCATGCCCGATGCCCCATGCCCGATGCCCGATGCCCCATGCCCCATGCCCCATGCCCCATGCCCGATGCCCGATGCCCCATGCCCCATGCCCGATGCCCCATGCCCGATGCCCCATGCCCCATGCCCCATGCCCCATGCCCCATGCCCCATGCCCCATGCCCCATGCCCCATGCCCC
>NZ_JAUBUN010000080.1:0-17870 GCF_036702665.1 Microcoleus sp. Aus8_D2 | reverse complement strand
GCAGAGGGCGGGCACGGGGGCACCGCCCCTACGGTTTTCCTGCATCAAGCCGATTGGCTGGGGTTTCTGCTACACGGAAAATTAGGAATTAGCGACTATCATAATGCTTTAAAACTCGGTTTTGATGTTGGTAATTTGTGCTATCCGAATTGGCTGATAGAGGGAATTGCGGGCGCCGTAACGCCTAAATTGCCGCAAGTTGTTGCACCGGGTACGCCTGTAGGGAAAGTTAGAGTGGAATTGGGCGATCGCTTCGGGTTTCCCCCAGATTGTACAGTGTATGCTGGTACAACAGATAGCATTGCAGCATTTTTAGCCAGCGGTGTCAATTCACCAGGGGAAGCTGTAACTTCTCTCGGTTCAACTTTAGCCGTGAAACTGTTAAGTCATACCCGCGTTGATGATTCGAGATACGGCATTTACAGTCATCGTTTTACCCTCCCTTTTGAAGGGGGGGCAGGGGGGGATCTGTGGTTAGTTGGAGGCGCTTCTAATACCGGAGGTGCGGTGTTGCGGCACTTTTTTACGGATGCTGAGTTAGAAGATTATAGCACACAAATCAATCCAGAGCAAGAGAGTTTGCTGAATTATTACCCATTATTGCAAAAGGGCGATCGCTTTCCAGTTAATGACCCGAATTTGCCGCCAACACTCGAACCGCGTCCGACTGATTCTGTGGAATTTCTGCATGGTTTGCTAGAAAGTATCGCGCGGATTGAGGCGCGGGGATATCAATTATTGCAGGAGTTGGGCGCGACTCCTTTGACAAAGGTTTATACTGCTGGCGGTGGCGCTAAAAATCTGGTTTGGAGTGCGATCAGAAAGCGTTATTTAAAAATGCCTGTTGAAACGCCTGTTCAGACTGCGGCTGCTTACGGGGTGGCGCTGTTGGCGATGCGAAGTGCGATCGGATTGACCGCAGATTTATGGCAGATAAACACAGATAAACGCAGATAATTTTAAGTGCGCTCGGGATATAATGCTAATTATCGCGCACCATCCACACTAAAAATTTTAATATGCGATCGACTGGAGTTTAACAAAGGAGAAATCGTGATCCAAACCAAAAAAAGAGCCAAAACAGTCACGTTTGACGAGTTCGTTACCTGGTATCCAGAGAACTCTGTCCACCGCTATGAACTACGCAATGGAGTTATTCTCGAAATGCCTTTAGGAACTGGCGACCATTCTGACGTGACGGGCTTTATATCCGGCGAAATTAATTTTGAAATCAGACGACTGCAATTATCCTACTCCATTCCCGGTGACTGCTTACTTAAACCCGTCCGCAACGAGTCAGGCTATCAGCCAGATGTAATTATTCTAGACCGATCTGCACTCATCAATGAACCGCGCTGGAAAAAAGAATCCATCATCACAATGGGTAATTCGGTGCGACTGGCTGTAGAAGTTGTCAGTACGAACTGGCGAGATGATTATTTTTTGAAAGCTTCCGACTATGAGGAAATGGGCATCCCTGAATACTGGATTGTAGACTATCTCGGTTTAGGCGGCCGCCAATTCATCGGTAATCCCAAACAACCAACTCTCTCGGTTTATCAATTGGTAGATGGGGAGTATCAGGTTAAGCAGTTTCAGGGCGATTCACGGGTGGAATCACTGGCTTTTCCAGAGTTGAACTTGACTGCTGAACAGATTTTTAAAGCCGGATTTCCTTTAAGATAAGATGGAGCTTGAAACCGCGTCTACAAAAACTAACGTTTGTAGTGAGGACTTTAGTCCTTTGATAGATGAGGACTAAAGTCCTTACTACAAACCAAGCTATTAAACTCGCTGCAACTTAGCAGTCCTCGGATCGATGATTTTGCGGCCCAAACCCGAAAACTTAATTGCTAGATTAGTTTTATCACCCACTCCCAAAACGTGGGTAATTTCTCCGACTCCAAAAGCATGATGAAAAACCCGTTCGCCAGCTTTCCATTCTGCTGGAGAACTCCCGGAATTAGCTGTTGAGTTATTGGTTTTTCCACTGGATGCAGCCGTTTTAGTCGTCTTAGTTTTTTTCGCACTTCCAGCTAACAAATGTGTGGGTAATTCTCCCAAGAATAGCGAAGGCGTGCAGTGTTCGCGATATCCTCCCCAGAGGCGGCGTTCGCGAGTGTGAGTCAAAAATAGCAATTCCTGGGCGCGAGTGATGCCGACGTAGCACAAACGGCGTTCTTCTTCAATAGCTTTCGGGTCATCTAAACTGCGGAAATTGGGAAATAAACCTTGTTCCATTCCGACTAGAAATACTACGGGAAATTCTAACCCTTTGGCGGAGTGCAGCGTCATCAGCGACACGCGCGAATCGTCTTCTTTCAAGTCGTCTAAATCGGAGGCTAAAGATGCTTTGGCTAAAAATGATGTCAGCGTCGGTTCTTCGTTTTGTTCTTCAAATTGGATTACCGCGTTGTACAATTCTCGCACGTTTTCGATCCGGTTTTCGGCTTCTTCGGTTCCTTGGTTTTTCAAATCGTCAATGTAACCAGAATCTTCGATAATTCCTTGGACAATTTGCGACGCGGATGTGGTTTCAAGTTTTTGTTGCCAATGACTAATCATCGCGGCAAACTTAATGATAGCTTTTGCCGATCGCCCTGCGAGAGTATTTACAGAAGACTCATCGCTGAGAATTTCCCACAACGGAATCCCTAACTGAGTTGCAGCCTCTTCGATTTTACCAAATGTGGTGTCGCCAATGCCGCGGCGGGGAGTGTTGATGATGCGTTTGAGGCTGACGCTATCGTCGGGATTGGCGATCGTCCGCAGGTATGCTAGGATATCTTTGATTTCTTTGCGATCGTAAAACTTTAGGCCGCCGACGATATTGTAGGGAATATCCAAGTACATTAACGCTTCTTCAAAGGAGCGAGATTGAGCGTTGGTGCGGTAGAGAATCGCAAAGTTACTGCCGTGTTCGTATTCCGAGTTTTGGCGCTTCAAGGATTGAATCTGACCAGCCACAAATTCCCCTTCATCTAACTCGTTGTCAGCGCGCCAGACAACAACCGGAGCTCCGGGTTCGCGAGTCGGGCGCAGCACCTTCTCGATGCGTTCGGTATTGTGTTCGATCAAGTGGTTGGCGAGTTCGAGGATGTTTTCGCGCGATCGATAATTCTCCTCTAATTTTACCATCGTCTGGGTTTTTTCATCAGATAAGCTGTCGCCGAAATCCTCTTGAAATTCCAGCAAGATGGTATAATCTGCCATCCGAAAACTGTAAATTGATTGATCCACATCGCCCACCACAAAAATCGAGCGGTTTTGCCATTTATCAAACTCTTTCGGGTCAACATTATTCGTGACTAACATCCGAATCAAATCGTATTGAGTGCGGTTGGTATCTTGATATTCGTCTACTAAAATATGTCGAAACTTGTGATGCCAATAATTTAAGACTTGCTCGTTTTGGCGCAGAAGTTTCACTGGAACCAGAATTAAATCATCAAAATCTAAGCCGTTGTTAGCTGCTAAAGCATCTTGGTAGCGGCTGTAAACATCGGCAATTACGCGCCCTCTATAATCCGGTTCGGCTGCGAGGAATTCTTGAGGCGACCAACCTTTATTTTTAGCATTGCTGATGACATAGCGCACTTTTCGCGGGTCAAATTTCTTATCGTCGAGGTTGAGGACTTTGGTGACGATTTGTTTGACGAGAGTTTGAGCATCTGACTCGTCAAAAATCGAAAAATTCTTCTTCCACTGGCGGCCTTTTTCGTCTTGATATTTCTCAATGTCGTAGCGGAGAATTCGGCCGCACAGAGAGTGGAAAGTCCCCATCCAAATCTGTTTGGTAATTCTGTGGTAAATTTGCGATCGCAATGAAGTCTGTATTTCCGGCGCTAAATCTGCCAAAGGTTTGCCATATTCCGCTTCAGCTTGCTGACTCGCCAGCAATTTCTCAATTCTTTCTTTCATCTCCCTAGCGGCTTTGTTGGTAAATGTCACCGCCAGAATATTTTCAGGATCGACTCGGTTGGTGCGAACTAAGTTAGCTACACGGTAAGTTAGAGCCCGCGTTTTCCCGGAACCGGCGCCTGCTACTACTAACAGCGGCCCGTTGTAATGGACGACTGCTTGGCGCTGGGATGGGTTGAGGTGGCTGAGGTAATCGGTAGTTTGAGTCATAGCTGGATAGTTAGTTGTTGGATTTTTTTAAAGGATAAATAATACTTAGTGTTTGATACAGGGAGTTTTTTTAAGGTCAGGCGCGATCGCCCTACAATATAATATCAGTTTAAGTTAATTATCTGCATTTTTTTTTGTTTGTAGTCGGGACTTTAGTCCTGATTTGATTAGAAACTGGAGAGCGGACTGAAGTCTTCACTGCGAAACGTTTGGAGCGGACTGAAGTCCTCACTACGAACCTTATTCAGTTTGAGTTTTTTAACGTTTCAATATTTGTTTTAGGAAAATGGCTGCTAATATTCCGAAACCTATCCAGATGGCGATAATTACAGCGGCGGCTGTCCGATTTATCGGTTTTCCTCGCTCTATTTCTGCGGCTGCTTTTTCCCGACATTCGGCTAAAACCTGTGGCGGAATCATCTTCAATATCAGCCAAATTCCTAATGGTACAATTATCAAATCGTCTAAGTAGCCGAGAATTGGGATGAAGTCTGGAATTAAGTCGATCGGGCTAAAGGCATAAGCAACTGTAACACCTGCTAAAACTCTCGCGTACCAAGGTACTCTCTGGTCTCTACTGGCTAAATAAACAGCGTAAGTTTCTTTTTTGAGTTGGCGGGCAGCTTGTTTCAAAGATTGCATATAAAAACAAATGACAAATAACAAATGACAAATGACAAATGACAAATGACTAAATTTTTTAGTTGCTAAAAACGTAACAGGCTGAATCTTTAGCAATTCCAGTGCGAAGGTCAAGTATATCATCTGTTGTATGTGAGGAGCATCGAATTTATGAATTCAAATTTGCAACGCAATACTAGAATCAATTTCCCCAACCTGATAACAGCGTTGTGTTTAACCTTAACACTCGTTAGTTTCGCGGGATTAGATCCGGTACAGGCTCAAGAACAGCGGATCAGAACGCTAACAGTTACTGGGCGCGGGATAGAAACAATTCCCACTACTCAAACTTTCGTGCATTTGGGGGTTGAGGTGCAGGGAAAAACGGCAGCCGAGGTGCAGCAGGAAGCGGCGAGGCGATCGTCCGCTGTGGTAGAATTGCTGCGATCGCGCCAAGTCGAAAAACTCGAAACCGCCGGTATCACCCTCAACCCAAATTACAGCGACGGAAGCAACCAGCAGCGCATAATCGGGTATACTGCTACAAATACCGTCAGTTTTCGCATCAATACTGGCTCTGCTGGCACTTTGCTCGACGATGCGGTAACAGCCGGAGCAACCCGAATTCAAGGTGTGAGTTTTGTTGCTACCGAAAGTGCGATCGCCCAAGCTCAAAAACAAGCACTCAAAAAAGCCACTCAAGATGCTCAATCGCAAGCAGATGCAGTCCTGAGCGCGCTTAACCTCAAGCGGGGAGAGATTCTCGGAATTCAAGTCAACGGTGCGAGCGCACGGCCTCCTGTGTACCGGCAGTTTGCTGCTCGCGCTGATGCTAATGCTACAACGCCCGTGGTGGGAGGAGAAGAGCAGGTAGATGCTTCTGTGACTTTGCAAATTAGCTATTAATTCAGGGTTCGTAGTGAGGACTTTAGTCCGCATAAAGAAGGACTAAAGTCCTCACTACGAACCTATTTTATCGCGTTTGTTGGAGTCAAAATAATATTAAAATTAAATAGGAAGTTCGATCGCAAATTCGGTTCCCTCACCCACCGTAGACTTGCAGAACAATTGACCGCCGTGCTTATCACTCACAATCTGCTTAGCAATCGACAATCCCAGCCCAGTGCCTTTACCCACCGCTTTTGTGGTAAACAGAGGTTCAAACAAATGTTGTTGAATCTCATCCGTCATTCCCAACCCGTTATCCGCAATTCGGACGATCGCACTTTCGGTCAAAACTTCCGTACTAATAGTAATTGTCAGAGGACGTTGGTCTTTTTCCCAAGCATCCTCCACAGCATCGATCGCATTTGCCAACAAATTCATAAACACTTGATTCATCGGGCCCGGATAGCACTTAATCGCGGGCAAATCACTGTAGTTTTTGATAATTTCAATCACCGGGCGAGATCCTCGATCCTTCAGTCGGTGTTTTAATAGCAGCAGCGTACTATCTATAGTCTCATGCAGATCGATCGCACTAGCAGTATCTCCATCCGCACGGGCAAAGTTCCGCAGCGACAGCGAAATATCTTTAATCCGTTCAGTGCCTATTTCCATTGAATCCAAGAGGTGAGAAAAATCTTCGATCACAAACTCCAAATCAATATCTTCAATCTTGATAGCGATATCTGATGCAGGAGCAGGGTAGTGTTTTTTATATAAGCTAAGAACTTCTGTAATCTCAGCCAGATATTCCTTCGCCGGTGCAATGTTGCTGAGCATAAAACTCAGCGGGTTGTTGATTTCATGGGCGACTCCGGCAACCAGTTGCCCCAGGGCGGATAGTTTTTCTTGCTGCACTACCTTGACTTGGGCTTCTTGCAATGCACAGGTGCGTTGTGTAACTTGCTGTTCCAAATTGTCAGTCAACTGTTTGAGTTGCCAGTGAATGTTAACTCGGGCAATTACTTCGTCTTGTTCAAAAGGTTTGGTGATATAATCCACTGCACCTAATGACAAGCCCTTAATCTTGCTTTCGGCATCTGCTAAGGCCGTCATAAAAATGACTGGAATTGTCTTTGTCGCGGGGTTGGATTTAATTCTGCTACAGGTTTCAAAGCCGTCGATTCCCGGCATTTGCACGTCTAGCAATATGAGTTCCGGGAAAGGATTTTTTGTGGGATCGATCGCACATTTTTCCAGCATCGCCAGCGCCGATTCGCCTTCCACTGCTACTCGCACTTTGTAACCTGCTGTTTTTAATGCCTGGGACAGCACAGACAAATTAGTGGAACTGTCATCTACTATCAAAATAAATCTTTTATCTGATTCAATCATGATATTTTTCCTTACGCTTGTAATAAATGCTCCTCAATCAATGCCCGCAGTTCTTTTACCTGAAATCCTTCTGCTAAAACGATTATTTTAGTTGCAAAAATCGCGTGTTCGGGATTGGCTGTTTGAATCTCTTCCGCAATCTCGATTACCGCGTCTAAATCCCCAGCTTGAGCTTGTTCGTGTAACAAATGCAAAATCTCGATCGCCGGAATCTGCATTTCGTTTGGCCGGGCGATCGCATTTTGCCCTTTTTTGCCCGCATCTACTGTGTCGCCATACACCCACTCGAGTTGCAAGTATTTTTGAAGTAAGCCCAGCAACAAATCTGCTTGCACTGGTTTCGGCAAAAAATCACTCCCGCCTGCATCCAAGCTCTTTTGGCGATCGATCTCAAACACGCTTGCAGATGACACTAGCACGATCGCATCTCGCAGTTGAGGATGAGCGCGGATTTGCTCCAAAAACTCGAATCCGTCCATCACCGGCATGGATAAATCGGTGAGGATCAAATCGGGTTTAGTGGCTAAAGCGCGATCGAGTCCTTCCTTACCATCAGCAGCCTCAATCATCTCAAAGCCGATCGGTTCCAGCAAGTTTACCAGTACCGCCCGATTTTCCCACCTGTCATCCACCACGAGAATTTTGCGTTTTTCGCCTTCGTAACCCAAAACAGCCCTCTGTTCGACGATTCTCGAACTATCAGCCCAATCCAGAGCCTCGGGGAGTGCGACTTCAAAGGAAAAAATACTGCCAAATCCCGCACGGCTGTCGATCGCAATTTCACTCTGCATCAAACCCACAATCTTTTGACTGATCGCGAGTCCCAATCCGGTGCCTTCCGATTGTTTTTTCACATCACCTACTTGCTCAAAAGGCAGAAAGATTTTCTGAACTTGTGCTGGTGTCATTCCCGGGCCCGTATCTTCGACTCGGAAGCGAATCTTGTATAAAGTTGGAGTTGGATTATCCAACTGATTTACATCCGCTAACTCAGCATTATTGATGGCATCTACCTGAAAAACAACTCCACCTTGTTCCGTAAACTTAATCGCATTGCCAAGCAAATTCAGCAGCACTTGGCGCAAACGTTTCTCATCACCACAAACCCCGGTAGGGAGTTCCGTATCTATTTTTAAATCAAAAGTAATTGCTTTTTCCTGGGCGCGAATCATGCAGATTTCGGCAACACCTTGGAGAAATGAAGGTAGGTGAAAAGCAGTGGGATGCAGTTCGAGTTTTCGGGCTTCAATTTTCGACAAATCCAACACATCATTAATCAGCGTTAGCAGGTGCGAACCGCACTGATAAATGATATCAACGCCACCGCGCCCTTTTTTGGTCATCGGTTCGCTGCGCTGGAGAATTTGTGCGTATCCTAAAATCCCATTGAGGGGAGTTCGCAATTCGTGACTCATGTTAGCCAAAAATTCGCTTTTAGCGCGGTTGGCGCCGTCTGCCATTTCTTTAGCGATTTTGAGTTCGACGGTGCGCTCTTCGACGCGCTGTTCGAGTTCCGCGTTGGTATTTTCGAGGGCTGTAAAAGAGTCGCGCAGTTGCTGCGCCATGTCGTTGAAGGATTGAGTCAGCACGCCCAGTTCATTCTTCCCGGAGACTTCCAAAGTGCGATCGAACTTCCCCGAGGCGAGATCCTTTGATGCTATGCTCAATTGTGCGATCGGCTCAGCAATCAAGCGAGAAGTGTAAAAACCCACAATCGTAGCCACAATTAAGGCGCCGATGCAAAATAGAATCGTGGTGCGGGTATTGGCATTAATTTGCCCCATGAAATCCGATTCAGGAACCACAACAACTACCAACCAATCCAATCCCCACTCATCTTTCCAGGGTAAAACTTGGACAAACTGACGCTGACCTTCCGAGATAAACTCAATCTGCTGACTTTGTTGAATTTTGTTAAAATTCTGAAAGCGATTCTTCAGGTACTGAGCGGTATTGGCAATTAACGGATCGCTGCTGCTAATAGCGGTTAGTCGCTGTGCTTTTTTGTTAACAATTGTGAAAGGTTTCTCTGAACTGGAAGAGGCAACAATCAGTCCGCTGCGTTCGATGATGAAGATTCTACCGGAACGGCTAACGTTTAACTGACGCAAGAAATCGCTAATTTGTGTGAGCCGTTGGTCAACTCCTATTACCCCGATTAATTGTTTGTTTTTATCGTATACAGGTCTGTTTGCCGAAACAGAAAGCGTGTAAGGTGGAGAGTCCCATTGATAAACGTTCCATGTAGGTTTTCCTGCTAGGGCTGTCTGCGCGTACCACCCTTCTTTTTTGGCGATGTACACTCCATTATCAATAGCAATAGTTGTGCGATTTCCCTCTTTATCTGTATTGAAAATATACCAATTCCGGTTTGCATTCCGCGCTTGAGAAACTTCATCAACCGTAACGCGATTGTCGTCAAAAAAATGCCCAGCGCCTGCAAAATCACCTGATGTAAAAGCAAAGCCAATATAGCCAACATTATACTGTTGCAACTGCTGCCAAAAAAACTGTCCGAGTTGTTGTGAATTGTTGTAGTCTAGCAATCCGAGATCGACAGCATCACCGTTGACTTCTGCAAGATGGCGCGCTGTGTTGAGTTGGCTGTTTAGATGCTGGGTAATGCGGCTGCTGACTTCAGTTTGGAGTTGAGAGGCCAAATCATTGATGGCTTTCTGTCCGTTGCGGAAGGATAAGTAGCCAACAATGCCGACTGCACCGATGATTTGTAGCACGAACGGGACAATCAAAACGGTTCGCAGCGGCGCATTACCAATCAGTTTCTTAAATATTGACGGCTGGGATGGTGACATATGGCAATTCACGATTGCAGCGAGACGGGTATTCGTTTTTGCTCAACTACACTTAATCGAGCTATTTTTTGTTATAAATATTGAGCGGGCGATCGCCTTGATCTTGGAATCGCCTAATTTGTGTTTATGTATCGATATTAACCCAAAAATGATTGAAGCAAGAATTTTGTATTGTTAATTTAATATCTCGCCCGCACAGACAGCCGCACTTCCATAGCAGTTATCAATCGACTCCAATACAGCTTTAGAAACATTACTGCCGTGTCTTTACCGATATCTCAACTGAAAAACGCTATATCAGGGGATTCTCGTAGGGGCTTCACTAAATGGATACTTGATTTTGCTGCGAATACTTAAGTAAATATAGCAATCCTAAATGATTTGTACATATGTAGGGGTAGTGGATGGTGCGGGCCTACCCCCAGCATAAAGAGGGCAACCACGGGGGGTTGCCCCTACAAGAATTACACAACTGATGAACGGACTGCTATAGACTTAGATAAATGCGATCGCGAGTTGTTTGGGCGATCGTATATTTAAAGTACAATCAAAGAGAGGGTGCGTGTAGAGTGCTTTGTTTCTGGTTTATCGCCTCATCTAGGGATTAGGACATTTCAGTCTCAAAAAGTCTGCTTTGATCCAACCTTTGTACTCACTTGCTCTCAATCTTGTAGTCAAATACCAGACATTTCCTTCGCTATCTTTGCGGCCCAGTGGAGACACGACACTACTTTTATTTTGGTCGTCATTGGCGACAATCACTAAATTTCCTACCGATACTGTGCCTACAACGCTAAAAATGCTTCCCGCACCAGACCTGATATTAACTTGTGAGCCAATATCTTCACCGACAATATCGGCAACGCAGCTTTTGTCTGTGATGGATTGAGCGCTTACACTCTGAGTGAGTTGGGAAGTGAATATTGTGATAATGGCGATTTTTACAAGCATCAAGGTGCAATTTTTTACAGGTTTCATAGGTGAGACAAAAACTTATTTTTGAAATTAAGATGAGCGAATCAGGGTAGATGGTGAGAAGGTCGATCGACCTTCGCTGCATCCCAAGTGCGATCGCACATCCCATCCCCACAGCCCGCCAAATTCACTAAATTCGATCGCCCCCAGCTTTCCCCAGCAAATCCAATTACTACCGGATCGGATCTCGAAGTACCCGAGATCGACTACAGTAAACACAAAATATTATTGGCGGTGATTTGAGTGATTGAGACTTTAGCAACAGGAATCGCAGCAGCCGGTTCGCTGCTAGCATTGGGCGGATTGGGCCTAGAGTTGAACTATCGCCGGACTGGGAGTGCAAATAAACTAGAACTTACAGCCGGAGAATGGCACTTAGCCATAAACGAACCCAACCGCTATCTTTTGGTTGGCGAAATGGAATTCCGCAATCTGACACAGCGGTTCGAGATTATGTTGCCAGATGTGCGCGCAGAGGTGAAACTGCTATCAGACGGAAGTTTGGATGGCGTTACTGCTCAGACAAAAGTCATTCCTTGTCACACAGACGCCACAGCAAGAGCAGACGATTACTGGTTCGGGTATATTGTGAAAGCCCAAAAAACTACGAAAATCAAAGTTTCCGTAGACATTCAAGGGCAAGATTTAACCAAATTGCAGTCAGCTTGGGTGCAAATACATTTCGTCACCTACGGCCCAAGCGGGCGCATTCCCAGAGTCCGCAACGTAGTAGTTCCCCTGCAATTTCCCAACTCTGACACCGTACCCACCGCCCGCAATGTCGGTGTTGCAGAAGTCTTCCCAATTCGCACCCACATCCTCGCCGAACTCGACAATCCCGTCGAAATTGTCAAGCGTTACGTGTTACCGCGCGCCCAGAAAGGCGATATCGTCGCCCTCGCAGAAACTCCCCTAGCCTTGATGCAGGGACGTTACCGCCATCCCAGCGAAGTCAAGCCCGGATGGGCGGCCAAGCGCGTCTGCTTGTTTTTCTTACCGATGTCGAGTTTGGCCACGGCTTGCGGAATGCAGACATTGGTGGATGTAGTTGGGCCTTGGCGTGTAGTCGCAGCATTTGCGATCGGCGCCGTAGCAAAAGTATTCGGTAAACCGGGAGTATTTTACCAACTAGCAGGGGAACAAGCCAGACTGATCGACGATGTTACCGGGACTTTGCCTCCCTTCGACCAATTTATCGTGCTTGGCCCGGACAATCCCCAGCAAGTTGTAGAGGAAATTCTACGAGAAACCGGACTTGCGGCGGCGATCGTAGACGCTAATGACTTAAAAGCAGTTAAGATATTAGCAGCGACCTCCGATTTATCGGTAACATTTTTAGAGCAAGCGTTACGCAGCAACCCCGCCGGGAATGCTGATGAGCGAACACCAGTTGTTTTAATTCGACCTCTGCCACAAAAATCTTGAGCTGACAATTGAAAATTAAAAAGTCGAAAAATTGATTTAAAGTTTTTAACTTTAGATCCACCAAGAAAGGGAGAAGAATTAAAAGTTATAAGTTTTGAATTCACAAGTCGCACAGTCAAAACTAAAAACTTACCTAACTCTTCCTCTTTCTTAAAGATATTTAATTTTCAATGATAGTCTCCTATCCTATTTCTCTATCTTACGGTTCTCAAATTTCGTGAGGGACTAGCAAATCAATGACAAATGACAAATGACAAATGACAAATGACCAATTACCAATTACTAATTATCAATTTATACCTCACTTGAGAATTTATATATGACTTCATTTCCCTCCCAAAACCAAAACCAGGTTGTGATTCGTCCGTTTCAGTACCGCGACATCGAGGCGATGGAACAACTGTGCGCGGAAACAGCCGAACAACCAGAAAAATGCAAGGGCGCAAGCTGTGATTTGGTACTAGGTAAAAAGTTTCAGCAGATTCGTCGCTGGTACGGACTGCTAAAGCTGTTTAGTTTGTTTCCCAACCCTTGTCAGTCTCTGTTTCGAGCCCATGTTGCCGAAGAAGAGGGGACAGTTAAGGGGATAATTCAGATTTCTCCGTTTAACCGCACCCGCAGCACTTGGCGGATCGATCGCGTCGGAGTAGACCCAGAAGCCCGCAGCAAAGGCATTGGTTCGATGCTGATGCGGTACTGCTTCGAGGCTGTCTGGGAGGCGCGCACCTGGCTGCTAGAGGTCAATGTTGGCGATAAAAATTCCCTGGCTTTGTACCGGCAAAATGGGTTTCAGCCGTTGGCCCAGATGACTTATTGGTCGATCGCCCCCGAACGCCTCCAAGAAATGGCCAACTCGACGCCAGATTTGCCCAATTTACTGCCCGTAAGCAACGCCGACGCTCAATTTCTATATCAACTCGATACCGCGTCTATGCCCCCGTTAGTGCGTCAAGTATTCGATCGGCACATTCAAGACTTCAAAACCAGTTTTTTGGGCGCCTTATTTGAAGGTGTCAAACAATGGCTGAGCAAAACAGAGGTAGTCAGCGCCTACGTCTTTGAACCCCAGCGCAAAGCTGCGATCGGCTATTTTCAGGTGCAGCTATCCCGCAACGGCCAACAGCCCCACGTCGCCCAGTTGACAGTGCACCCGGCCTACACTTGGCTGTATCCAGAACTGCTGTCCCAGATGGCGCGCCTCGTTCAAGATTTCCCAGTTCAAAGCCTGCAACTAGCTTCCGCCGACTATCAACCGGAACGGGAAGCTTATTTAGAGCAATTTGGAGCTGTGCGTTTGGAACATAGCTTGCTGATGTCGCGATCGGTATGGCACAAATTGCGCGAGTCCAAGTTAGTCTCCCTCGAAGGACTCCAACTATCAGAAGTGTTGCAGAGCTTCCAGCCAACTCGCAAACCCGTACCGGGCCGGATGTCCTGGCTCGGCCCGATGGCTGGAGAAGCCGCAACAGGGCCCGCGTCGTCCGAGATCAAGCCCTTTTTGTTGGACTCAGGAAAAAATCAAGCCGATCGAGTTAACCCTTTGAATAGCTTAAATTCCGAATCGACAGCAACAGATAGTGGTAGCATTTTGCCTCCTTATTTGCCGGAGTTGCCTCAAGAGGGCGACACCCAAGAATAGGACTTAATTCCTGATATAATGTCCTCTCAATTAACAGTTTGTAGTGAGGACTTTAGTCCTCTTCTTTATGCGGACTGAAGTCCTCACTACAAACCTAACAAACTTAACTTCTTCTCTTCTTCCTTCGCGTTCTTCGTGTCTTCGCGGTTCGTTAAAAAAAAATTCCGCTAACAAAATATAAAATCTAAAATCGATTGATTAATGTCCAACGAATTATGGATTTCCGCACTGGGATTAGATATCGGTAACAAACGAGTCGGCATCGCCGGGTGTGACGGGACTGGTTTAATCGCTACGGGGATTACTACTCTGGTACGATCGTCCTTCGATCGAGATGTAGCTTATCTCAGGGCGATCGTGGAAGAGCGAAGAGTGCAAATTTTGGTGGCTGGCCTACCCTACTCCCTCAACGGAGAAGTGGGCGCTCAAGCCCGAAAAGTCCAGAAATATGCCAGTCGCATCGCCGCCGCCTTAGATCTTCCCCTAGAATACGCGGACGAGCGCCTGACTTCTGTTGGCGCAGAGGAATTGATCCAAGCTCAAGGGATGTCGCCGTCGCGCAATAAGGGTTTGATCGATCGCAAAGCAGCGGCCTTGATTTTGCAGCAGTGGCTGGACGATCGCCGGCAAAAGATCGGCGCAATTGCCAATCCCGATAGGTTTTGACATACTCCGGGCGCGTTTGCGCGCCCGGAGTATGGATTCAAACAGAAACGGCAGGCTTCGCCCGTCTTACGTTTCCTAGCCCAATAGACAATGCCCTGTCTATCAAAATAATTATACGCTAAAGCCCCCCTAGAAGGACGGGGCTTTCAACTCAGTTTTTCCGTAGTAACAGAGGCGTGATATCCTAGTTGTGCAAGTTTGCTACGCACACCTGTAAGCGTTGACACATGGGAAAAAATTCCCCAGAACCTCGGTACTGAAGCAGCGCATAATTGTGATTTGTCCTCAGTGTCGCTTGCGAACTCGGCTGAGATTTAAACGCTGCACTCCTCGCCTGTGGAAAATGCCGCGAGTCTCGCGGTTTAAGTTTGTGGACTGGCGATCGCCCGAAGAGGCCCAATATCGCCACGAAAATCCCCAATTGTCAAGCAAAGATTACTGAATTATTGACGGAAAATTAAGATACACGCGATGTCCTCATCCCCATACCGCAAAGAGAATGGTAATTCCCACGAAACGTCCGTCACCCTGACGGATGAACTTGGGCGATCGCTAACTTGCAACATAGAATATTCGATGAACCTAGAAGGTCAAGAATACGCCTTGCTGTTGCCGATCGACTCTCCCGTAGAAATTTTTACTTGGCACGGAGACGATACCGACGAAGCAGCAATTCCTGTAGAAGACGAGACGGAAATTGACAAAATTTTTGATACTGCTAGAGTTGTGCTGCAAGAGCAGAACTTGACACTCCGGCGCACGGCGGTGACACTGACAGTGGTTGGCGAATTGCCGGAATTTCCCGACGAGGATTTGGAGCCTAATGCCGATCCCGATGAGGAGTCGGAGTTCGAGGAACTGATGTGGCTGACGAGCTTCTATCACGAAGAACAGGAATATGCCATTTATACGCCTCTCGATCCGTTCTTTATCTTGGCGAGAATGAATGATGACGGCAAGCCAGAATTGCTCTCGGAAGAAGAGTTTCAAAGGCTAGAACCGATGTTGCCCATGCTGGAAGACCAGTTCTTTGACGAGCTTGATTAGATATTAATTGCAGTTTTGCTGGGCTTGTGAAGTACAAAGAAACTGGTTTAGAGTAGGGGCGGTGCAACGCCGTGCCCGCCCTGATGGGTCTCTGATCTGTACTCGATCGACCTGCAACCTGTAATTGCAGAAGGCATGAGGTAAAAAGCAGAATATTTGACTATTTTATAAAAAAGTCAACTGCTCGGTCGATCGAACTTTTTCGAGATGGCGCCTTTTGCCCTGTCAGCTCTGGCTGTTGAATTGGGCCTTTAAAAAGGGTGGTATCCGTAACTTTTCGGTCATCAATTGCAGATCATCAGTCATTAGTCGTTAGTTAACCGTCGCTGATCGAGGACAACGGACTATGAACAAAGAACAACTGACAAAAGGCAGCGCGCGCGAGATCCGAAAACCTCCTCGGAAAGTCTCTAAATGGTTGTTTTATCTGGCGTTGCTGCCGGCAATTTGGGGAGTTGGCGCTTGGCAGGGCTGGGCTTGGTGGAGCTGGGCTTCGGCGCCGCCCAAAATAGCTGAAACGTCAACTTCCCCAGGACAGGATGCTGCTGTTTCTATCCAAATCCCCCCTGGTACTTCCAGTCAAAAAATCGGGCAGGATTTAGAGGCCGCTGGCTTAATTCGATCGGCAGGAGCATGGAATATGTGGGCCCGCTGGCTGACTCTGCAAAACCGCGACGGAGGTTTTAAAGCCGGAACTTACCAACTGTCGCCGACTCAGCCTCTGAGTGCGGTTGCTGAGAAAATTTGGAAGGGTGAAGTCGTACAGCAGAGTTTCACGATTCCCGAAGGATGGTCGCTGCAACAAATGAGCGCTTATTTTGAAGCGCAAGGTTTTTTCCCGGCTAAGGATTTTATCGCGGCGGCGAGTCAAGTTCCCTACGCTCAATACCCTTGGCTGCCGAGCGGCTTGCCTCATTTGGAAGGTTTTTTGTACCCGGATACTTATCAGCTAGACGGCGATGCAGTTAGCCCGGAAGCTGTCATCAAACAAATGCTCGGCCGTTTCGAGCGGATAGCTTTGCCGGTGTTTCAAAAAAATCAGAACAACACTAAGCTTTCTTTGAAAGAGTGGGTGACGCTGGCGAGTATTGTGGAAAAAGAAGCTGTGGTTGCTGCGGAGCGCCATCGCATTGCTGGGGTGTTTACCAGCCGCTTGAATAAGGGCATGAAGTTGGGTTCCGATCCGACGGTTGAATACGCCCTCGGCATCAGACAAACGAAGGAGAAACCTCTGACTTTTAAGCAGGTGGAAACGCCTTCTCCCTACAATACTTATGTGAATGTAGGGCTGCCCCCAACTCCGATCGCAGCTCCGGGAATAGCAAGTCTGGAAGCGACTCTGGCTCCTGAAAATACAGAATACCTGTATTTTATGGCTCGATACGACGGCACTCACATTTTCAGCCGCACTCAGGCAGAACACGATGCTGCTGTCGCTCAAGTTGACCAGCAAGTGCGATCGGGTCAATAGATGGGCAATGACTAATACAAAAGTAAAAAGTCAAAAGTTACAAAGCAAAAGCCAGAATAATTCACTTTTGATTTTTTACTTTTTCAATCTTTAAGTTCCCATTTCTTATTTCTCAATCTCAAATCTAAAATCTCAAATCTAAAATCATTATGACTTGGGGTAAACTACTACAGCCCGACTTAGTTCTAGGCGATTCGGTCGTAAATTTAACGGCAGATATTCTTCAGCAATATCATATTAAAGGATTAGTGTTGGATGTGGACGAAACTCTCGTTCCCATGACAGCAATCAATGCTTCTCCTGAACTCAGCCTGTGGGTGGAAGAAATTAAACCCGTAGTATCGCTGTGGTTGGCGAGCAATAATTTAAGTCAGACTCGGATCGGTCGAATTGCTGAGTCTTTGAATCTACCTTACATCACTGGTGCGGCTAAGCCGTCGCGCCGCAAGTTGCGAAAAGCCGTGACGGCGATGAATTTGCCGGTGGAACAGGTGGCGATGGTGGGCGATCGACTTTTTACTGATGTTTTGGCCGGCAATCGTTTGGGTATGTTTACTATTTTAGTCGAGCCAATGGTTGATGCTGGGTATGCGCTTCGCAAATATCCGGTGCGTTCTTTTGAGGTTTGGGTGTCTCAAGCTTTGGGTGCTTCTCTTGATAGCAGAAAGTAGTCATTGGTCATTGGTCATTGGTCATTGGTCATTGGTCATTGGTCAGTAGTCAGATCGCGTCCGGTCGATTACCATAACAAAAACGGAACGCACGTGCGTCCTGGCGTCCGCAGCATTTTGCGGACGCCAGG
>NZ_JAUBUN010000079.1:0-18017 GCF_036702665.1 Microcoleus sp. Aus8_D2 | reverse complement strand
ATCGGAGAAACCCGGTTTCTTGGATGTGCGCGAGGACTCTATGCGCGGAGACTCAGAAACCGGGTTTCTTCCTAAATCTTAGCTACGATGCGTAAACTATCGGAGAAACCCGGTTTCTTGGATGTGCGCGAGAGCTCTGTGCGCGGGGGCTCAGAAACCGGGTTTCTTCCTAAATCTTAACTACGATGCGTAAATTATCGGAGAAACCCGGTTTCTTGGATTCGCCGGTTTCTTACTACTAACTAACTGCCGCCAATTCGAGCGACATCGCGAGCGTTTTCTTCAAACGCAGCCGTCAGCGCATCATCACCGCTCAAGCCCGATGCGATCGCCCTTTCGATGGCCTGCAACACCCGCTTGTAATCCCGCGGCATCACCTTCACAAACACCGGCACCATCTCATCCCACGCAGCTAAAACCTTCGATGCTTTTGCACTTCCAGTCAAATCAACGTGAGTTTGAATTAACTGCCGCAAGTCGTTAATCTCCTCAACATCCTCCAGTTTTTCCAACTCCACCATCGACATATTGCAGCGAGTAGCAAAATCCCCCGCTTCATCCAAAATGTAAGCCACACCGCCACTCATTCCTGCTGCAAAATTGCGCCCGGTGGCACCCAAAACTACAACTTTGCCGCCAGTCATGTACTCGCAGCCGTGATCGCCCACACCCTCAACTACGGCGTTTACCCCAGAATTGCGGACAGCGAAACGTTCGCCTGCCATCCCCCGGATGAAAACATCACCAGAGGTGGCTCCGTAGAGCACCACGTTGCCGACAATCACGTTTTCTTCTGCGACAAAGGTAGAAGCCGGCGACGGATACAAGATGATTTTGCCACCGCTGAGGCCCTTGCCGAGATAGTCGTTGGCCTCGCCTTCGAGATCCAGGGTGACTCCCTTGGGTACGAATGCGCCAAAGCTTTGTCCGGCGCTACCTTGGAAGTGCAGGTGCACCGTGTCATCGGGTAAGCCTTCCCAGTGGCGTTTGGTGATTTCGTTACCGAGAATTGTGCCGACAACGCGGTTGATGTTGGTAATCGGCAGTTTTGCGTGCACTTTTTCGCCATTTGCGATCGCACCTTTGCACAAATCCAACAACACAGTCATGTCGATCGACTTTTCTAACCCGTGATCCTGCGGCATCTGACAGTAGCGCCCGACATCCGCCCCAACCTCCGGCTGGTAAAGGATTTTCGAGAAATCCAAACCCTTCGCCTTCCAATGTTCCACCGCTTGTTTTGCTTCCAAAACATCAGTGCGGCCAACCATTTCATCCAGCTTGCGGAAGCCCAACTCCGCCATGATTTCCCGGACTTCTTGGGCGATGAAAGTCATAAAGTTTACCGTATGCTGCGGATCGCCAGTAAAGTTTTTCCGCAACAGGGGATCTTGAGTCGCAACGCCTACAGGGCAAGTGTTTTGGTGACAGACGCGCATCATGATGCAGCCCAAAGTTACTAGGGGTGCAGTCGCAAAACCGAATTCTTCAGCACCCAGCAGTGCAGCAATTGCTACATCGCGACCGGTTTTAAGCTGTCCGTCGGTTTCCACAGCAATGCGCGATCGCAAATTATTCAAAACTAAAGTTTGGTGAGTTTCCGCCAATCCCAACTCCCAAGGTAAACCGGCGTGTTTGATCGAAGTCTGCGGCGACGCGCCCGTACCGCCGTCGTAGCCGGAAATTAACACGACATCCGCGTGGGCTTTAGCGACACCGGCTGCGATCGTCCCGACTCCCACTTCCGACACCAATTTGACGCTGATCCGCGCTTCCCGGTTGGAATTTTTCAAGTCGTGAATCAATTCGGCCAAATCCTCGATCGAATAAATGTCGTGGTGGGGAGGAGGTGAAATCAAACCAACACCCGGAGTAGAGTGCCGTACTTTCGCAATCCAGGGGTATACTTTTTTACCGGGTAACTGCCCGCCTTCTCCGGGTTTCGCCCCTTGCGCCATCTTAATTTGGAGTTCCCGCGCTTGCGATAAATACAAGCTGGTAACGCCGAAACGCCCGGAAGCTACTTGTTTGATCGCGCTGTTTTTCGAGTCGCCGCGATCGTTCGTCCAAGTGTAGCGATCGGAATCTTCGCCGCCTTCACCGGTGTTCGATTTGCCACCAATGCGGTTCATCGCGATCGCCAAAGACTCATGCGCTTCCTGGGAAATGGAACCGTAACTCATCGCCCCGGTTTTAAACCGTTTGACAATAGATTCCACAGGTTCGACTTCTTCAATTGGCACAGATTCCCGCTGCTTGAATTGCAACAAACCGCGCAAGGTAAAATGCTGTTGGTTTTGCTCGTTTACCAGAGTTGAATACTGTTTGAAAAGCTGATAATTGCCCTCGCGCACTGCTTTTTGCAGCGCATGAATTGTCTGCGGGCTAAATAAGTGTGCCTCGCCTTCTTTGCGCCACTGATATTCACCGCCGACATCGAGAGTATGTCCGCTAGACGGGCGTTCTGGGAAAGCGTGGGTGTGCCGCAAAATAGCTTCTTGGGCGATAACTTCCAAGTCTACACCTTCAATCCGCGAGGCCGTCCAACTAAAGTATTTATCGATGACAGATTTGTTCAAACCGATAGCCTCAAAAATCTGGGCGCCGCGATAACTTTGAATTGTGGAAATTCCAATTTTCGAGGCAACTTTCGTCACGCCTTTTGTGGCAGCTTTGACGTAGTTTTTGCAAGCAGCTTTGTACTCGACATTCAGCAGCAAACCTTCGCGGATTGAATCTGCGATCGTCTCAAAGGCCAAATAGGGATTGATCGCACCGCAACCGTAACCGATTAAAGTCGCAAAGTGATGCACTTCGCGGGGTTCGCCGGATTCGAGCACCAGTCCCGCCCGCGTGCGCGTACCTTGGCGGATCAGGTGGTGGTGCAGGCCCGCAACCGCCAGCAGCGCCGGAATCGGGGCTTTGTCGGGATTGATGCCCCGATCGCTCAAAATGATGATATTCACCCCAGAGGCGATCGCGCGATCGGCTTCGGCAAAAACATCTTCTAACGCCTGTTCGAGACCTTGGACACCTGTTTTGGGGTCGAACAAAATCGGTACGGTGACGGATTTGAAATTACCTTCATTTACGTGCTTGAGTTTAGCTAATTCTTCATTGCTGAGAATTGGCGTTTTCAGTTCAATTAAATGACAGCTTTCCGGTTCCGGCTTGAGCAAATTGCGTTCGGCGCCGATCGTAGTTTCAGCAGAAGTCACAATTTCTTCGCGGATCGAATCAATGGGCGGATTGGTAACTTGAGCAAACAGTTGCTGGAAGTATTCATAAAGTAGCTTGGGACGGTTGGAAAGCACAGCCAGCGGCGTATCCGCGCCCATCGCACCCACAGCTTCCACTCCATCCTTTGCCATCGGTGCTAACAGCAACCGCAGTTCTTCAAAGGTGTAACCAAAGGCCATTTGGCGCTGAATTAATGTTTCGGGTTGCGATTCTGCAACTGACGGCGCATCTTTGAGTTTAGCAATTTCGACCATGTGCCGGTCAATCCATTCCCGGTACGGATGTTCTGTCGAGATTTTGGTCTTAATTTCGTCATCAGAAACGATGCGGCCTTCTTCAGTATTTACCAGGAACATCCGCCCCGGTTGCAAGCGGCCTTTTGAGACAATTCTTTCAGGCGCGATCGGCAAAACTCCCGCTTCCGATGCCATAATTACTAAGTCGTCCTTGGTGACGCAGTAGCGGGAAGGCCGCAAACCGTTGCGATCGAGAACAGCGCCGATCGATGTACCATCAGTAAAAGCGATCGAAGCAGGCCCGTCCCAAGGTTCCATCAAACAGGAATGGTATTCGTAGAAAGCCTTTTTCTCGTCACTCATGGACTCGTGGGCCGTCCAAGGTTCGGGAATCATCATCATTACGGCGTGGGGTAAAGAACGCCCGGCCAAATACAGCAATTCCAAAGCATTGTCAAAGATAGTTGAATCGCTACCTTCGATGTTGATCAAATTCGGGATTTTCTTCAAATCATCGCCGAACAAATCCGACTCGAACAGGGATTGGCGCGCGTGCATCCAGTTGATGTTGCCGCGCATCGTGTTAATTTCGCCATTGTGGGCGATGTAGCGGTAAGGGTGCGATCGTTCCCAACTCGGAAAAGTATTCGTGCTGAAGCGCGAGTGAACCAGTGCTAAAGCGCTTTCCATGTCCGGGTCGTGCAGGTCGGGATAATAGTCCCCGACTTGCACCGGCATTAACATACCCTTATAGACGATCGTCCGGCACGACAGAGTGGAATTATACCAGTAGGGGTCTACATTCGTCCTGCGGATTGCATTGTGAACGCGCTTGCGGATGACATACAATTTGCGTTCAAAAGCTGCCTCATCAAGATTTGCAGCACGCTGGACAAACACCTGCCGCATGAAGGGTTCGCTGGATTTAGCGGTATCGCCCAGAGACGAGTTATCTGTCGGTACATCCCGCCAGCCGAGCACGGGACACCCTTCTTCGGCGGCGATTTCTGCAAATATGCGCTGTCCGTTTTCACGTTCAGTTTGGTTTGGCGACGAGTAAATCGCGCCGACGCCGTACTCGCCGGCTTCTGGAAGTTCGATGTTGAGAGCCGCTGTTACTTTCTTCATGAATTTGTGCGGCACCTGCATCAAAATGCCCGCCCCGTCTCCGGTGTTGGGTTCGCAGCCGCACGCGCCCCGGTGATCGAGGTTTAACAGGATTGTCAGGGCCTGTTCGACGATTTCGTGGGATTTGTTACCCTTCACGTGTACGATGAAGCCGACTCCGCAAGCATCGTGCTCGAACTGCGGATCGTAGAGGCCTTGTTTTGCTGGCAGTCCGTTGGTGTTCATTTTGATATATTCCTAAAAGTGATGAAAAACTTGCGATCTAGATAGTCCCAAGCTTTTCATTGTACCTAATCTGTATTTTCTAATCATGTGAACTTATGTTTTAGTCATTAGTCATCAGTCATTAGTCATTAGTCAGAACAAAAATTCTCCCCATCTCCCCCTCTCCCCCTCTCTCCTTCTCTCCCCGCTAAGCGGCTTCAAGCAGAGGCTGTTGAGAATGAAGATTTGATGTAGATTTGGTCAATAGCGAAAAACCGGTGACAACCGCTGTGATGATTTTGCTATGGTAGTCAAGGTGCGTCGATCGAGCTTTCGCAGGTAAAAGTGCAAAACTCTACAGCCCGCTAACCAGTTCGCGCGATCGGGCTTCGGTTTTCAGGATAAATTAGCTAGTATCACAATCCCACGTCGTTTACCAAAGGATTCAGCAAGCAATCCTTAAGGAGTGAAAATCATGGTTCAAGTTCAAGAAGTTGCTCAACTATCTCTGCACGCACTTGCTGCACCCAACGAAACAGCCGTTACAGAATCGCGGCCTTGGGGATCGTTTACGACTTTAGAAGAAGGCCCAGGATATAAAATTAAGCGAATCGAAGTTAATCCCGGACATCGCCTCAGCCTGCAAATGCACCACCACCGCAGCGAACACTGGATCGTGGTTTGTGGTACTGCAAAAGTTACTTGTGGTGAAACTGAACAAGTTTTGTTTACAAATCAGTCTACCTACGTTCCACAGTGTATTTCTCACCGCCTGGAAAATCCGGGAGTTATCCCGCTGGTTTTAATTGAAGTGCAGAATGGCGAATATCTCGGAGAAGATGATATTGTTCGCTTCCAAGACGATTATGCTCGTACAGAAAAGGCTAAGTAATCGTTCTAATTGGGAATTGGGCATGGGGCATGGGGCATGGGGCATGGGGCATTGGAATTGGTAATTGGTAATTGGTAGTTGGTAATTTTCTACCTTATAACTAATGACAAAAAGTGAGAAAAAATCATAATTTCCCAATTCCCCAATTCCCCATTACCAATTCCCCATTACCAATTTTCCATGCCCCATCCCCCATACCCGATGCCCGATGCCCCATTCCCCATTCCCCATTCCCCATTCCCGATAATGATTCATCTAAGCAAAACAGCAGCAACAGAAGTAAAGCGCCTTAAGTCAAAGTATCCGAACCCGAATGCTCTATTTCGTCTGGGCGTGGAATCGAGCGGCTGTTCCGGTTTGTCCTATACAATGGCTTTTGACGATGTGCCAGCCCCAGAAGACGCTCTATGCGAGTCCGAGGGAATTCAAGTTGCGATCGACCCCCAGCACTTAAAATATCTCAACGAGCTCACCTTAGATTATTCAGAAGACTTGATGGGCGGAGGTTTCCGGTTCCACAATCCCAATGCAGCCCAAAGCTGTAGCTGTGGCAACTCCTTTTCTGCCAGGTAACAATCTATATGATGACACTCAAAGACTTAGAAAAAGTCCAAAAAACCTTCAAAGAAGCAGGTCAAGACTACCAGCTTGAACTAGAAAGCGGGAAGATTATCATTGTGGGCCCATCAGATATTGTATCAAGTGAAATAGGTGTAGTTTTCATTTGGCTGCTTGCCAATTGGGTTTATCCCCGCCGTTTGGGAAGAATATTTGACTCAGCAGGTGGCTTTATTTTGCCTGATGGGACGCTCACAGCACCCGATGTTTCTTTTGTGCGGGCAGCCCGGATCGGGCAAAGTCCCCGTTATTTCGCAGAATTAGTCCCAGACTTGGTAGTAGAAATTAAATCACAGAGCGATCGCATTAAACTGCTCGAAAAAAAGATTTTGAAGTTGATCCAACTCGGCGCACAAGTAGGAATTATAATAGACCCCGATGAACAAACTGTTACAGTTTACCGTCAGGAAGGTGAACCAATTGTGCTGGAAAATGCCGATATTTTGAGAGTCTCCGAACTTTTTCCGGGTTGGGAATTGCCAATTTCGGAACTTTGGCCGCCAATTTATACTGAAGCCGAAACTCAAGCATAATATCGCATTTTTTTATATAAGTATTTTGAACGAACCGCGAAGACGCAAAGGACGCGAAGGAAGAGAAGAGAAAAGGAAGATTTTAGAATAGACCTCTTGCAAAAATAGCTAGGAACAGGCTCTGGGGCCTGTTCCACAAAATATCTTTTTCTGTGGAACAGGCCCCAGAGCCTGTTCCAAAACTTGATTAAAAAGACTTTTGCAAGAGGTCTAATGGTAAAAGAATCCGAAAAAAACCAAGATTGGTATAGCGAATACATCGCCAGCAAAACTTACGAACAGCGAAAAAACTGGTACAGCGAAATTGCCGATTCCTACAACAAAACAAGACCTCGCTATCCCCAACAACTAATTAATCGCGTAGTCGAATTAGCCGAACTTCCCCCAAATGCCAACATTCTGGAAATCGGATGCGGCCCGGGAATTGCCACTGTTCCCTTTGCTGAATTCGGCTTTGCAATGCTTTGTCTCGAACCCAGTCAGCCAGCTTGTCAGCTAGCGAGAAAAAACTGTGCAACTTATCCATCTGTAGAAATTAAAAATCAAACTTTTGAAGAGTGGGAATTAGAAGCTGATAAATTTAATGCTGTGCTGGCCGCAACTTCTTTTCATTGGGTGTCGCCGGAGATTCGCTATCAAAAAACTGCCGCTGCATTGAAAGATAAAGGTTCTTTGATTTTGCTGTGGAATGCGGGAGTTTTGCCGCAGGATGAAGTTTACCAAGTTTTGCAGGAAGTTTATCAAGATCGAGCTCCATCTCTAGCAGAATATCATGCCAAAGAAAGAGCCAATCAAGCAGAAAGTATCAAAGAACTCGGACAAAACGTCATCGACTCAGGACTGTACGAGGATTTGATTTACGAACAGCTAGTATGTGAAATCACCTACAGCATAGATGATTATCTCACTCTTTTGCAGACTTACTCCCAGTACATAGCGCTAGACGAGCAAAAAAGGAAATCATTGTTAGCAAGTTTGTGGGAAGCGTTAGAAAAAAACTGCGGAAATAGCATCAAGACCTCCTATATTTCAGCATTTCACATTGCCAAAAAAATCTTATATTAGGGTAGTTAATTATTAGGTACGTAGTTGCGCTTCAGCGCTCTTTCCCATATATCCAAAAAGCGAAGACAGCGCAACAACATACCTTTATTGCAGTTTACAATTAACACGCCCAATGATAAAATCAAGGATTAATTAAAAAAAAAGTTAATGAATGAAACTAAAAACTGGCAAATTCTGGCTCAGTATAATATTTTATAGCTTCAGCCCGATCGCCCCCAGCATAGCCCAAATCGTCCCCGATGCCACACTGCCAGTCAATTCGACAGTCACAGTCAACGGCAAAACCAGCTCCATCGACGGCGGAACGCCAGCCGGAAGCAACCTATTTCACAGTTTCCGAGAATTTTCGGTTTTGACCGGAAACACGGCTGTTTTCAACAATTCCGCAGACATTCAAAACATTTTTACCCGCGTTACCGGCGGCTCGATTTCCAATATTGACGGCGCGCTGAAAGCTAACGGTACAGCAAATCTATTTTTGCTCAATCCTCACGGGATTATTTTTGGCCCGAATGCTTCCTTAAATATCGGCGGTTCGTTTTTGGCGACTACGGCGAATGCTGTGGAGTTTGGCGCTGGGGCGGATTTCTCTGCGAGTGTTCCCCGCCAAAATACGCCTTTGCTCATCGTTAGCGTCCCGCTCGGCCTGCAATACGGACAATCACCCGGAAGTATCGTAAATCGATCGACCGACGGATTGCAAGTGCGATCGGGCAACAGCCTGATACTTGCTGGCGGCGAGGTGAGATTCGAGGGCGGAAAAATCTTGGCACCGGGCGGTAGAGTCGAGCTCGCAGCCGTTTCAGGAGGTGAAACTGTCGGGCTAAATGCCTTCGGTAACAATGTGAGTTTAAATTTTCCCGAGCAGATAGCCAGAGCCAATATATCTCTCACAAACGGCGCTGATGTGAATGTACGTGCTGGAGGTGGCGGGAATATTACTGTCAACGCTCATAACTTGAATTTTTCGGAAGGAAGTAAACTGCGGGCGGGGATAGCGGAAAAATTGGGTGCGCCTGACGCCTTAGCAGGGAATATTGATATTAATGCGACGGGAGCAGTCTCCTTTGATGGAGTCGATAAAATTGATATACCCAGCGGTACGTACAATCTAGTGAGAGCCGGAGGTGTTGGTACAGGGGGCAATATTAATATCACAGCCGAATCGATTTCCTTAACTAATGGAGCTCTAATAAAAGCCAGCACGTTTGGAGAGGGAAATGCCGGCAATGTTAACCTTCGTATTCGCAATTCAATCTCCTTTGACGGTGGGAATAGCGACAACTCCAGCGGCGTCTACAGCAGAGTCGAAGATGATCGAGCAGTAGGTAATGCAGGCAATATTCAGATCGCGACGGGTTCCCTTTCAGTAACAAATGGTGCTGTGATTACAGCTAGCACTGAAGGAAAGGGAAATGCAGGCAATATCGTGATTTCTGTCAGAAATAATACTGTTTTGGATGGATTGGGGCCATTACAGGAAATTACTTTAATATCTGGAGAATTGCTTCAATTCCAACAATCCTCTGGTGTGTATAGCAGCGTCAAAACAACAGGGGTTGGTACAGGGGGAAACATTGATATTTTCACTCGCTCGCTATCAATTACAAATGGTGCTCTAATTATAGCCAGAACTGAAGGGCAGGGGCGAGCTGGAAATATTACAGTGAATGCTGCTGATTTCGTGACTGTTGATGGGATAGGTTCCGATCGTTCGTCCAGCGCTTTCCTCGCTCCAACAGAACCAGGGGCGGGGGGTCGAGGTGGAGACATTACAGTTAATACTAATATTTTTCGAGTCTCAAATGGAGCGGTTGTTAACTCTCAAACCCAGAACGAACATCCTGGGGGAAATATCACCATTAACTCCAATATCTTTGAGGCTACTGGTGGTGGACAGGCGATCGCGACAACTCGCGGCAGCGGTCAAGCTGGTAATTTGACAGTCAATGCTGCCGATAAAATTGTTCTCTCTGGGAGCGATCGCAATTTCGCCGATCGAGCCTCGCTATTCAATACAAACATCGTCGGTAACAATGAAGGTGCCACTAGCGGACTATTTGCCAGTACGGGTACAGATTCCACAGGTGCGGGCGGCAATTTAAATGTTAAAACCGGCAAGTTAATGCTCCGTGATGGAGCTAAAGTTACTGTCAGTGCTGACGGCTCAGGAGCAGCAGGAAATTTGAGAATTGCGGCCGACTCAATTCGTTTAAATAATAGCACAATCGCAGCGACAACTCAAGCCGGCAATTTCGGCAACATCACCTTGCAAGCTTCCGACTTGCAACTGCGCAACAACAGTCAAATTACTACTAATGCGTCTGGCACTGCGACTGGTGGCAATATTAATATCGAAGCTGGGGCTGTAGCTGCTTTAGAAAATAGCGATATCCGCGCCAATGCAGTCCGAGGTCAAGGCGGAAATATTATAATTACTGCCGAAGGCATTTTTCGTTCTTTAGACAGCGACATCGACGCCAGTTCAGAATTAGGAATTAACGGCAATGTCGAACTCAGAACTCCCGATACTGACCCCGTAAAAGGATTAAATCAACCAGAAACCACCCGAGTTCCGCCACAGCCGGCGCGAAGCTGTCAAACTAGAGGCCAAAGGACAAGCAGCTTTGTCATCACCGGGCGCGGTGGTTTGCCACCGAGTCCCAGGGAACGAGTCAGCAGCAGCAACGATAATTTTGATGTCGCCAAGCCACTGGTTGAGGCTCAAGGCTGGATAATTAACGCTAAGGGCGAGATTGAATTGATAACAAATTCGGCGGTAATTGTGCCTTACAGTCCTGGGGGAACACCACCAATTTGCAATTAATATCAATTAATCAACAAAGTTCGTAAGGTTCGTAGTGAGGACTTCAGTCCTTCTTTCTTGCGGACTAAAGTCCTCACTACAAACCAATTAAGGTTCGTAGTGAGGACTTCAGTCCTTCTTTCCGAGGACTAAAAGTCCTCACTACAAACCAATTTTATTGTGGCTGCTGAGAATAACCCACTGCATTAACTCCTCCCATTCGGGAGATTGAGTTAATAAATCTGCATCCAATTCATTGCCCGCATCCTGCGAAAATTCGGTAAAACACTCCGCCCAATTAATTACTGTTTCCACAGGCAAATAAGGCGTATAATTCCAAGAACGCTGCAAAAACTCCGCCATCTCAACAGGATGACCGGTGCGGTGCAAATACCAAGCAATCCACACAAACGTACTGTACTTAATTTGCTTTTCCAACAAACGTATTTTATCCGGCAATTCGGGGCGGGAAAAAAAATTGTCCGTGACAGCCGCCAAGGATTTAGCCTGCGGTAAACCTTTGTACATGGCGCTTTGTTCGTGCTGGCGGTAGCAAACTGTTACCTGCCGCAGCCACTCTGTTTCGCATCCCATTAAGGCTAAACGCAGCACTAAATCTGTATCTTCAGCCGGGGGAAATCGAGGGTCAAATCCGCCGGCTTTTTCTAACCAATGGCGGCGAAATACCATCGCGCTGGGTAATACAGGTTTCCACCGCAGCCACATTTCTAAGTCTAATTTAGGGACGTTTTCCCAGGGCTTGACATCTTTGATCGGTTCGCCTATACTGTTAACTTGACGCCAGCCGCTGTGGACGATTCCTAGATTTGGTTGCGCTGCGAATACAGCAATTTGTGCTGCTATTTTATCGGGTAAGAAGTAGTCATCTGCATCGAGAAAGGCGATGAATTCTCCTCGCGCTAGTTCGATGCCTCGATTTCGGGCAATGGAAACTCCTTGATTTTTTTGGTAAATGTAGCGAATGCGATCGCCATATTGCTCTAAAACTAATCTGGTATCATCTTGGGAACCGTCGTCTACGACAATAATTTCCCAGTCAGTATAGGTTTGGTGCAGCACGCTACCTACGGCTTGGCCGACGTAAGCAGCGCAGTTGTAAGCCGGAATTACTACGCTTACCTGCGGGGTTCGATCGCTCATAATTAATAATATATAGTCCGATGGATTATACCATTTTAGATTTTAGATTTTAGATGAAAAATTGAATAATTGGGAGTGACTGATGATTATCGATACAATATTTGTAGGGTGCGCCATCCTCTGACCGTGCCAAACAACGGGTACAAGCCCCGACGCGAGCGTCAGGGTCTATCCCAAAATTTTAGATTAAACTTCGAGTGCCCAGATTCAATGGTGCAAGTAAATCCAAAATCCAAAATCCAAAATCCAAAATCGACTGATGCACCCGATAAGCGATGCTTTTTGAGCATAAATTTGGTTCAAGAATTTGCCAAAGTAAGTTGGCGCGAATTCAGTAAATCGTGGGGGCGAATTCCTAAAGAGTTGCGATCGTCTTTTACCTTCAAATACTTCTGGGCTACTTGCAACACCTGTTGTGGATTGGGCGGCTTGCTCAAAAAATCGGAAGCACCTGTAATTTTCGCTCGTGCGCGATCAATTATACTATCTTGACCCGTCAAAAACACGATCGGAGTTTCCCGAAAACTAGGTGTTTTCCGCAAAAAATTGCACAAAGCAAAGCCGCTTGTCTTCGGCATCACCACGTCCATAAAAATTAAAGCAGGCTTCTGTTTGGAGATGATGCCCACTCCCTGCATCGGGTCTTGAATTTTTAGGACTCGATACCCCGCCGGCAATAAAATTTGCTCTAAAAATTCGCATACTGTCGGACTGTCATCGATACAAGCAATCAAAGGTCGAACTGACCCAACCATCGCCGAAGCAAGGCGCCACTGTTCTATAGGCGACGGTAAGTCTGGTACGGTGCGGAAATTTACTAAACCCTGCTTCATGTAATTAACTAAAGCGCGAGTTGCGACTGTCACGCACTGCTTTTTCTTCAATGCAATATCCCAAAGAGTATTCTCGCCGTTAAATACGTTAGCTAAAGCGATCAAAGAATTAGAAGTAAATCGATTTTCCTGCAACTGGGCCGACGCTTTTAAAAGCGGTGCTTGTTCAGGCTCTACCAGCCACAAACCCATTCCTTTCCACTTCTGCCAAATTTGTTCTGTAGAGCACAGAATTTGCTCTACTTCCGTTAAAGACAGCAGCAAAGAAGAAATAATTTTAGAAAAATATTTTTCCGACGGACGCCACTCCCGGCGCAAACCAGATTGACCGATCAGAGCAAAGAATACTTCGGAAACGCTGCTGTGGACGATCGCCTTAGCTTGTTGCAAACTCATTTCGCTGGCTGCTACCCCTTGCTGAAGCAGTTGATATTCCCACAGTTCCCCAGCATCAATGTCTCTGAGATCGACTTGAAAGTTGCGACAGTGTTGCCCGATCGCCCTGTACCAGCGCCTCGCTCTGTGCGCTCCTCCTGTCGCATAAACCAAACTACCCTGAAAAAAGTAAAGTTGCCACTGTTGTTCGCCTTGCTCTAACAGCAGTTTCCCCGTTGCTTGTTTCTGGCCCAGCACTGCCAGAGTATGAGACAACATTTTGTACCCGATTGCGGTAGCAGACATATCAACTCGCATCCCCTGTACTCCCGTTTCTCCTATTATATAGATGCTGAGTTGTGGAATAAAACAGTAATATTACTGAATTTTGATCGAATAAAGCAATTAACTCTGCGAGTTTAACCCCCTCAGGTAGTGATTCCCCTCTGGAGTTTTAGCCATGAGGATGCAGCGCCTATTTGCACTATTAACTAATAACTAAAATTCCGATTATAACTAATAATTAATTCCCCTCGCTATCTTTGGGAGGTACGGGATCGTAACCCCCAGGATGAAAAGGATGACAGCGTAAAATCCGCTTAACCGCGAGCGCTCCGCCGCGGGCCGCGCCAAATCTTTCTACGGCTTCGATCGCGTATTGAGAACAAGTTGGTTGAAATCTACAAGCATTGGGCAAATAAGGAGAAATACCCATTTTGTAGCCTCGGATTAATCCGATCAGCAATCCTTTCACAATTTTGACCTCAGCGCTTGATTAAATTAATCGCAAAATCTTGTCCCATACCGCTGAAAGCTAGATGAATCCACAGCATCCCCAGCGGTTCCAGCAATCGAGCTTGCTTGAGTTCCCCGGCATCTACAACTTCAAATCCGATGTCTTCGGCAAGATTGGTGACAATTTTCTTGGCATCTGCATTGTCTCCGCAAATAAAAGCAGTTGCTGTTTGCGAACCGAATTGCAAATTTTCAAAACAGCTCGCACCAATGTTGTTAAAAGCTTTCACAACTTCCGCTGAGATCGCCCATTTGGCAATTTCTTCTGCCGCCGAAGTTGTGTGCCCGATTGTCAGTCCAGCAGCAAGTCCAGCGGGTGTCAGCTCGATCGGGTTTGTAGCGTCTATAATAATTTTCCCAGTCAAATCTCCCGCAGCGGCGATCGCCTCTGGCGTGCCATTCCAAGGCGTAGCTAAGATCAAAACTTGACCGTGACTTGCAGCTTCCTCCACGCTAGTGGCTCGCGCATTTCCTCCTGTAGCTTCTACAGCAGACTGCACTTTTGCACTCTGCGGATCTCTGACGCCAAATACAATCGAGTGACCTTTTTGAGTTAAAATGCGTCCCAGAGTTCCGCCAACATTTCCCGCGCCAATAATACCTATTTTCATTTTTACCTCTTGGATAGCTAAAACACAATTTGAGGAGATAAGATGGTACTTGTTTCTGAGGAAGCTACTTGACCGATACCTAAAAAGTTACCATCTCGAGCGTAAACTTGCAAGTGATAGGGAGGTTGGGGTATTGGGTTGTCGGGGGGATTGTTCCGAGTTTCCTCCTCTCCCTCTATCGGCGTTTCGGGAATCGGGAGGCGCTGTCCTTGAAACCAGCGTTTGGTATATTCCGGCGAAAGGACGATCGCACCTAAGTGTCCCAAAACCGCCGATGGCAAAATCGGGCTGAATGTATTCTCCTGCAATTGCACTTCTAATTCTGCAAAAGTGAGACTTTGGTCGATCGAGAAACCGCTGCTTTCGGTGCGAGTCAAACGAGCCAAAGTACCGCCTGCATTCAAGAGTGCGCCCAAGTCCCGGGCGATCGCCCGAATGTAAGTACCGGCCCCGCAGGCGATCGACAAATCCAATTCCGGAAAATCCCCCGGCCGCCAATCCAATATTTCCAGGCGAAATACCTCGACATTCCTAGCAGCAACTTCCACAGTTTCGCCTTTTCTAGCTAACTCATAAAGTCGTTTTCCTCCCACCTGAACCGCACTAAAATTCGGCGGAAATTGCTCAATTTTCCCTAGGAAGTTCGGCAGTGCCGCTTGCACTTTTTCTAAACTTAACTCCGGCACCGGTCGAGAATGGATAATTTCTCCTTCTAAATCGTCCGTAGCGGTAGTTAAGCCAAACCGAATCGTACCTCGGTAAGCTTTGTGGTGTTGGAGGAATTGCAGCAGTCTGGTTGCTCTTCCCAGGGCGATCGGCAAAACGCCAGTCACAGCCGGATCGAGAGTTCCTCCGTGTCCGACTCGCTTGAGTTTCAACATTCGGCGCACTCGCCCCACGCAGTCGTGAGATGTCATGCCCGCAGGTTTGTTGAGATTGAGAAAACCGTCAATAGTCATTAGTCAGAAGGAAGAAGGTAGAAGTCATTAGCGCGAGCGTCCCCGCGATCGAACGTTATCAGTCCTGCCGTCGGGCCGTCGGGCCGTCGGGCCGTCATTAGCGCGAGCGTCCCCGCGATCGTTAGTCCTGCCGTCGGGCCGTCGGGCCGTCATTAGCGCGAGCGTCCCCGCGATCGAACGTTATCAGTCCTGCCGTCGGGCCGTCCTGCCGTCGGGCCGTCAGAAGGAACTAACGGGTTTAATGGATAGAATGAAGAAGGAAGTTCGGCAACGGATTTTTTAACGGATTTAACGGATAGAAGTCAGATGGAAGTTTGGCTTCCGTCGCAGTGTACGGGATGCAAACGGATAAAAGGAATAAGGTAGAAGGAAGATGAAAAATTTTGAGATTGCTTTGTTACTCGCAACGCGAAAGCCATGCTTGAGTTGAAAAGTTCAACATTCACAAATTAAAACTCAAAAGTCCCCATTCCCAATTACCCATTCCCAATTACCCATTCCCAATTACCCATTCCCAATTAAAGAATAAAGTCGGCCTGACTGATAGAAGTGCGGGGAACTCCGAATAAAGTAGCCAGAGTTTCCTTGGTGCTGGTAAGCTGAATAATTGTACTCGGCCTAGTTCCGGCCCCAGGGGAAATAGTGAGGTCGGCAAAGGTGAGGCCGGCAGTCAAGCGAATTCGATCGCTCAGATCGGTAAAATCTGTAATCACATCCTCCTCTGTCAAACGCCCGATCGCAAAAGTATCATTTCCGGCGCCGCCAGTTAAAGTATCTCTGCCTTTATCGCCCGATAAACAATCATCGCCGATGCCGCCCGATAAACAGTCGTCGCCGGCCCCCCCAAACAGCGTGTCATTCCCCGCGCCACCCAACAAAATATCGCTGTCTTGGTTTCCAAACAGCAAATCATTGCCCTCATCGCCACTTACCGAGTCAGCACCTTTGCCGCCGTATAAAGTATCGTCGCCCGCGTTGCCAAAAACGCTGTCGCGGGCTGCACCGCCGAACAGCAAATCATTGCCCTCGCCGCCGCTTACCGAGTCATCGCCGTCCTCGCCGTAGAGGGAATCGTTTCCCCCTAAGCCGAAAATGGTGTCAGGGCCTCCCAAACCGAATATCAAGTCAGCGCCCCCAGTACCGCTGAGCGAGTCAGGGCCACTGGTGCCCTTCCTGCCGTTAGCTGCCCCTCCGGGACTGGTACCCCCGCTGCCGGGGGTTGGGGTTGGGGTTGTGATTTTGGGAAGTGGCTCAGATGGTACTGCTCCTGGCATGGTTTTGAAGAGTGGTAGAAATTTGCCATTCTAACTTAGCTTAAAATCGGAAGTTATATAATCTATTGGATATGTATTCGTGTAATCGTCAGCCTAATGCCCCATAAAGATTTCAAATTTTTGCAGTCCGGGCAAGAGCGATTTTTATACCTTTGTCCGTTGAGTTAGTTGAGAGCGATTTGCTGTGAGCCTGATCTTTGACAAAAAAGTTCCCAATGGCTTGTACATAACATATCGGGTATTTTCACCAGATCGAAAACCAATTAAATGATACGATCGCAATTCTCAACTTCTACATCGATCGCATAAAAGCATTCAGCGCATCATATTGATCGGCCATCCGCGAATAAAACTCGATCGATCGCAAATCCAACTCCGGTAACAGTTCGCTGTTACTCACCAACTCATATCCCGTTGGACGCAAACAATAAACCGAAATTACACTATCCTCCCAAAACCAAACCTCCTGCACTCCCACCCGGCGATTGATTTCCAGCGTATCAATTCCACCAGTCGTCACTGTCACTTCAATTGCTAAATCTGGAATCGACTTGCGCGTACCCAAACAATAAGATTCATCTGGTTCTTTCCGCGCCCCCAATTCCTTCATCCCGATAGTTGTACTACCGCGCCCGTAGAAACGAATGTCTTTCATCCGCATATAAATCTCTACAAGCTGACTTAAAGTTTTTTTATGTTCCTCATGGGCCTCAGAAAAAGGAGACATAATTTGTAAACACCCATCCAAATAAGTTAAATGCGCCCCAGTTTGGGCAAAATCTGCATCCAACTTTTCCAGAGTCTCCCATGTCACGTTTGATAGCAAGACTGCACCTGTACCCAATCCTGCTTGAGAAATTGCGACAACCATCTGACTTACCTTTCGCGATCGCTTTTCCATAATATAGCAATTGCCATAATGGTGAGGGCGAAACTACTCTCTGTATTTGTTTGCTATACGTCCAAATCTGAATACCTTGCAATTGCGTAGCACAGTGAACAATGACGTACACAGAACTTACGCACGGGTGGCCAGAAACCGGGTTTTTTTACGAAAATTATTCGTCGCAGCTAAAAAATTAGGTAAAAAACCCGGTTTCTTCGATATTGAGGGCAATTCCTAATACAAAATATTTTTTTCCCAAACAAAAAGCGCCCCTATTTCTAGGAGCGCTTTTTGTGATCTCAAGCTAAAACTTAGCCGTTGATAGAAGGAGCAACCAAAGCCACAGGAGTTGTTTCGCCAGCAGCCAAGTCGAGTGGGAAGTTGTGAGCATTGCGCTCGTG
>NZ_JAUBUN010000078.1:0-19058 GCF_036702665.1 Microcoleus sp. Aus8_D2 | reverse complement strand
AAAGAAGAACTGTTTCCCGACGGTCGAGAGACTGCCGCTCCGGCTCAGTGTCAGTATTGCAACCCTTAAAATTAAGTTACTAATGATAGCCGTAGCAACCGAACGCAACTGGAAACCCGTTATTAAAGAATTTGAAACCGTAGTCGGCAAAAACGGGGTAGTGCAGCGCCGTGAAGAATTGCTCGTTTACGAGTGCGACGGACTCGCCAGCTACCGCCAGCGCCCGGCCCTGGTGGTATTGCCGCGAACTACCGAGGAAGTGGCAAATGTGGTCAAAATATGCGATCGCAATTCCATTCCCTGGGTGGCCAGAGGCGCCGGTACCGGGCTTTCCGGCGGCGCTTTACCCGTAGAAAACTGCGTGCTGATTGTCACCGCCCTGATGCGAAAAATCCTGAAAGTAGACTTTGAAAATCAGCAAGTAGTCGTACAACCGGGAGTAATTAATAACTGGGTAACGCAAGCAGTTAGCGGCGCCGGTTTCTACTACGCCCCCGATCCTTCCAGTCAAATTATTTGCTCGATTGGCGGCAATGTTGCCGAAAATTCTGGCGGCGTTCACTGCCTCAAATACGGAGTTACAACCAATCACGTTTTAGGATTAAAATTGGTACTTCCCGACGGTTCGATAGTCGATGTTGGCGGCGAAATTCCCGAAATGCCCGGTTACGATTTAACTGGTATATTTGTCGGTTCCGAAGGCACTTTAGGCATCGCTACAGAAGTTACTTTGCGAATCCTGAAAGCGCCGGAATCGATTTGCGTTCTACTGGCAGATTTTCCTAGCATAGAAGCAGCGGGCGAATCGGTTTCCGATATTATCAGCGCTGGGATTATTCCCGGCGGCATGGAAATCATGGACAACATCAGCATCAATGCTGTAGAAGATGTAGTAGCAACTGGATGTTATCCCCGGGATGCGGCGGCGATTCTGCTCGTAGAAATCGACGGTTTAGAAGTGGAAGTAGCTACCAACAAACAGCGAATTGCTGATATTTGCAAGCAAAATGGAGCGCGCAATATCACAACTGCCCACGATCCGGAAACGCGGATGAAAATTTGGAAAGGGCGGAAAGCGGCTTTTGCGGCTGCGGGTCATCTCAGCCCGGATTATTACGTGCAAGACGGCGTAATTCCGCGCACGCAAATGGCTTTTGTTTTGAAAGAAATTGAGGGTTTGAGCGAGAAATACGGCTACCGGATTGCGAATGTATTTCACGCGGGAGATGGGAATTTGCACCCGCTGATTTTGTACGATAACTCGGTAAAAGGTGCGCTGGAAAAGGTGGAGGAATTGGGCGGGGAAATTCTCAGGCTGTGCGTGAAAGTTGGCGGCAGTCTTTCGGGGGAACACGGTATCGGTGCTGATAAGAAGTGTTTTATGCCGGATATGTTTTCGGAGGTAGATTTGGAGACGATGCAGTGGGTGCGTCAGGTGTTTAATCCGAAAGGTTTGGCGAATCCTGGGAAGATGTTTCCGACACCGAAGACTTGCGGGGAAGCGGCGAGGGCTAAGGTGGAAACTATGAAGAAGTTGGAGGGTGCGGAGGTTTTTTAATTCCCCAGTTTGTAGTGAGGACTTCAGTCCTTTGTTATTTTTTCATGAAGAAGGACTAAAGTCCTCACTACAAACGGGAGTTTATTGTGGGTAACTAGGCTCATGTGCGATCGGCATTTTGATAATAAATTCTGTGCCTTTTCCCAATTCTGAAGTACAATAGAATTCGCCTTTATGTCTTTCTACAATAATTTGATAGCTAATTGACAAACCCATTCCGGTGCCTTTACCAATTGGTTTAGTAGTAAAAAATGTATCGAATATGCGCTGCTTGACTTCCTCAGTTATTCCCGGCCCGTTGTCGGCAATTTTGATTTCTACAAAATTGCCGACAACTTCCGTGCAAATTATAATCTGGCTGGGATTATCTGGCATTTCTTGAAAACTTCGCCTACTATTCCCATCATCTATAGCATCGATCGCATTGCTGAGAATATTCATAAAAACTTGATTTATTGGACCCGAAAAACACTCAACAGGTGGCAAGTTTCCGTATTCTTTGATTATTTCAATTGGTGGAATTTCTGCGTTTCCTTTCAAACGGTGATTTAGGATTAACAGCGTGCTGTCAATACCTTCGTGGAGGTTAACGGGTTTCATCTGTGAATCGTCGTGCCGTGCAAAGTTCCGCAGCGACTGCACAATCTGGCAAATCCGCTCGACCCCAACGCTCATTGAAGACATAATTTTGGGTAAATCTTCAGCTAAAAAGTCGAGATCGTTCTCTGCTGTTTCTTGTTGAATCTCAGGGACTGGATTGGGATAATGTTGTTGGTAAAGTTCGAGGAGGTGGAGCAAGTCTTGAGTATAATCTTTGAGGTGAGCGAGATTCCCGTGAATGAAGCTGACGGGGTTGTTGATTTCGTGAGCCACTCCGGCAATTAGCAATCCCAAACTAGACATTTTTTCGCTCTGAACAAGTTGGGAATGAGTGATTTTTAGTTCCTCAAGTGCTGCTGCTAATTGTGCTGATTGTTCTCTGCTTTGCACTTCGGATTTTTGCAAGGCTTCTTCGGCTTGTTTGCGATCGGTGATGTCTCTCTGTACGCCGATGAAATGAGTTAATTTGCCTGTTTTGTCGCGCACTGGAGATATTGAGAAATAATTCCAGAAAATTGTTCCGTCTTTGCGGTAATTCTTTAATATTACCTGACATCCGGTCTCTGTTTTCAAGGCTTGGCGGATGATTTCTAGCGCTGCGGAGTCGGTATCGCTTCCTTGTAAAAATCGGCAGTTTTTCCCTAAAATTTCTTCCCGCCGATAACCTGTCATGCTTTCAAATGCGGGATTGCAATAAATAATTGGATGTTCTGGGTTGGTGGCGTCAGAAATTGTAACTCCGGTGCTAGTAGCGGCCATAGCCCGATCGTACAACCAAAGCATTTCTTCTGCGCGCTTGCGATCGGTAACATCCCGCAACGTGGCTAAATAAGCCATTTCTCCCTCCCATTCCGTTTCCACCACCCGCATTTCTACTACAGCATTTGCTTTGTGCTTGCGAATAGCTTCAACTTCTGTTTGTACGACGCGAATTCCTGCCGCGTCTGTTTCTCCAACTTGGGGAATAATATCCGTGTCCATCTCTATGTCGCAAGCTGAACCTTCTACTACCAAATTGCCAAAAAATGCTTGACCTAAAAGTTGCTCTGCTTTGCAGTTAAATAGCGCTTCTGCTGACGGGTTGGCAAAACAGACAAGCCCTTGCTTGTTGACGATTGCGATGCCGTCGGCATTTTTGGCGATCGCATTCCGAAACCGAGATTCGCTAGCTTTCAAATCCTGTTTTAGCTGTTCCATTGCTATTTGCATCTGCTGCAATTCGCACAGATTAACAACATAAGCTTCTGAAATGCTCATATCTGCCGAATTATCGGCTAAATTTGTGGGTAAATTTTGATATTTTGCGCTCTCCGTCATGTTTTTAGCAGTTGCTTTCTGGGGACTGCTAATATTACTGAGCTTATTTGCTGCATCGGCTTCTTTAAAAGACATATTTAAACCTACCCAATTAGTTTTTAAATTAATGTGTTCCACTCGCCCTATTTTCCTGCCAATTTAGGGAGAGAACAATTTCCCCTCGATGCTAACACACTACTTTTAGAATTCATCCTCAAATATCGTTAAAATTCAATATCTATCTCGATCGAATGATCTATTCCACTTGACTAAGTAATTTCAACAACATCGGCATTTACGTAGTAGGGAAACTAACTATTAAGGCTATAAATGGCTTCAATCCCGCTCGCACCGGACAAAATAACACGAGCGACGCACCAGTTATAAATATTTACAAGCAACTGCTAAGTATAAATTATTATATAATTTTTGAAAAAAATACGCTGCGCAAAAGCAGACTCATCTTTATATATAAAAAATATAGCAGTTCTCAGTAAGATGAGGTACGCTTGGTAATTGGTAATTGGTAATCACCGAAAAGCTTGCGGTTCAAAAGCTTTGGAACCCATTACCCATTACCCATTACCCATTACCAGACATACCTCACTCGGGAGCGATCGAGGCTATAATCACAATTACCAATTAGCAAATTATCTCCCGGCCGCCAGATTTGATATAAAATGTAACCTGTCTATTTTTGCGATCGCAATTTCAAACCAATGGCACGTCTAGCACTTCTGAGCGTATCCAATAAAACCGGGCTAATCGACTTAGCGCGCAGTCTAGTAGAAGAATTTGAATTTGACATAATTAGCAGCGGCGGGACAGCAAGCGCCCTGAAAGAAGCTGGCATCCCAGTCACGAAAGTTGCGGAATATACTGGCTCTCCCGAAATTTTGGGCGGGCGAGTCAAAACACTTCACCCGCGCATCCACGGAGGTATTTTAGCACGTCGCGATGTAGCCCAAGACCTTGCGGATTTAACGGAAAATCAAATTCGGGCGATCGACTTAGTTGTAGTCAATTTGTATCCCTTTGAACAGACAATTGCCAAACCAGGGGTAACACTTGCAGACGCAATTGAGCAGATAGATATCGGCGGGCCGGCGATGCTGAGAGCTTCGGCTAAAAATCACGCTCATTTGACAGTTTTATGCAATCCAGAACAGTACAATAATTATTTAGCAGAACTGCGGCAAAACGGCGGGGAAGCTTCTTTAAAATTCCGGCAAGATCGGGCGCTAGAAACATTTGAACATACTGCAAATTACGATCGCGCGATCGCAAATTATCTCAGCAGCCAATCCCAGCCAGCAGAATCGAAGCTACCACAGGAGTTTAGCGTATCGGGAACCGAGCTGCAAACACTCCGCTACGGCGAAAACCCCCACCAAGCCGCCACCTGGTATCAAAGCGGAACTGCACCCACAGGCTGGACGACTAGCACGATCCTGCAAGGCAAAGAATTAAGCTACAATAATTTAGTAGATTTAGAAGCAGCAAGACGGCTAATTGTAGAATTTCCCGAGACTCCCGCCGCCGCTATTCTGAAGCATACAAATCCTTGCGGTACAGCCTTGGGAGCGACTATTTCCGAAGCGTATCAAAAAGCTTTTGACACGGATTCAGTCTCAGCTTTCGGCGGAATTGTCGCCCTCAACCGCCCGATTGATGCGGCTACCGCAACAGCGCTAACTCAAACATTTTTAGAATGTATTGTCGCGCCTGGCTGCGAACCAGAAGCGGAAGAAATCATTAAAAAGAAGGCGAAAGTCCGAGTCTTAATTTTGCCTGATTTGACTCAAGGCCCAGCACAAACTGTTAAAATAATTGCAGGCGGTTTGCTGGTGCAAGAATCGGACAATGTAGTAGAAGAAACTAGCAACTGGCGCGCAGTTACAGAGAAACAGCCGACTGCTGGAGAGTTGGAAGAATTGCTGTTTGCTTGGAAAGTAGCGAAACACGTGAAATCGAATGCGATCGTTGTGACGCGCGATCGCACTACAATTGGTGTAGGCGCCGGACAAATGAACCGCGTGGGATCGGTTAAACTAGCGTTGGAACAAGCAGGAGAGAAGAGTAAAGGAGCGATTTTGGCTAGCGACGGCTTCTTCCCCTTCGATGATTCGGTAAAAACGGCTGCTGGGGCGGGGATAATTGCGATCGTCCAACCGGGAGGTAGTATGCGCGATAAAGATTCCATAGAAGCCGCCAACCAACTCGGAATCACCATGGTTTTCACCGATATCCGCCACTTCTTGCATTAGGAATCATACTTATACCACTTCTCAATTGTGTAGGATAGTGTAGGGATACAATAGTGTTCGCGGGTGTCAACTTAAGTCTAAAAACTTTGATGAATATCGTTTATATCCGAGTCTAGATCCCCCTAAATCCCCCTTAAGAAGGGGGACTTTGAAAATACTCTTGTCTTCCCTTAAGACGGGGACTTTGAGAATACTCTTGTCTCCCCTTAAGACGAGAGACATTGACACTCTTGTCCCCCCCTTCTTAAGGGGGGTTAGGGGGGATCGGGAAGACTGTGACACCCACGAACACTGTTATATCCTAACGAGTTCCCAGTTGCATCTTGAAAAAATTATGACTTACACTGAACAGCAAATTCAACCCCAAGATGTTAAAGTTAAAATCCTGCTTACCGGCGGACATCAGTGCACCGTCGTCCTCAAATCCGATACACCATTATTGCACAGCCTTGTCAAAGCATTAGTCGATCGCACCCAACAGACAGTCGGTTTTTCCACCTTATTTCAAATCCCCATAGACGACGGGCGTTCCAGCCTTTCTTTTCCCGCCGAACACCTAGTCGGATTAGTCACCGAACCCCCAATTTTCTTGCAGCAACTGCAACCGCAACAGCCAGCAATTCCCCTAGAAATTCCCCTAGAAATTCCAGCAGAAATTCCCGCCCCCGCGCCTGTAAATGACGACTTAATATCTCGCTACGCCCAAATAGACAACTTTTTGACAGCCGCAGAAAAGAACAAACTAATCAAATACGTTTTAGCCAAAGAATCCGAATTCATAACTACCAGCACCTCAACCAATGCCGAAGATTACCGCCGTTCGATGGTGCTCCACGTTTTCCCCGAATTTTCAGCACTGATGGTGAATCGCATCAAAGCAATTCTCCCCGACGTGCTGCGTAAATTAAATATTCCCTCATTTCCGCTTGGTGACATAGAAGCTCAGCTAACTATGCACAACGATAACAACTTTTACAAACTTCACAACGACAGCGGCTCGCCAGATACCGCCAGCAGATTTTTTACTTATGTTTATTATTTCAATCGAGAACCCAAGGCTTTTTCAGGCGGTGAATTGCAGATTTACGACAGCAAAGTCGAGAACAATTTTTATGTTGCAGATGAAACATTCAGAACCGTTGAACCTCGGAACAACAGCATTGTATTTTTTCTGAGCCGCTATATGCACGAAGTTTTGCCAGTTAGCTGTCCCTCCAAAGCTTTTGCTGATAGTCGCTTTACTATTAATGGCTGGGTGCGTAAAGCGGATTGAGACAAGATTTGCGGATTATTACTCGTTACCAGGCTTCAGCCTGGTAACGCAGATCCGGAGGCTCTGCCTCCTCCCAAACGAGGCAGAGCCTCTAGATATGGGTTCCCAGGCGGTTAGCCTGGGAACCAGTTATAGCCTTTCTCGAATAGATGAGGTACAAGTTTAGATTTTAGATTTTAGATTTTAGATTGGGGGATTGAAGAATTATTAATTAATTGGTCAATACCTAATCTTTTTGAGAAAGGCTATAAATCGAAAATCAAAAATCGAAAATCGAAAATCGTATTACTCTTGTGCTCCTGCACTTTTGAGCAATTTCACAACACTCGAATAACCCTTAAATTCAGCTAACATTAAAGCTGTATAATTGCCCGGATTCTTGTGGTTTAATTCTGCACCAGCGGCGATTAAAATCTTGACTGCATCAGAATAACCGCGATGGGCTGCCCACATGATAGCGGTGGCGCCGGAATCATCCAGCAAGTTGACATCTGCGCCTTTTTCGACTAATATTTGGACGATCGCCATATAACCGCGATCGCACGCCTTCATCAAAGCAGTCTTCCCCAAATCCGCCGGGATATTGGGATCTGCACCGCCGTCAAGCAAAGCTTTCACTGTCTCAGTATGTCCGTGAAACGCAGCCAGAGTCAAAGCCGTCTCCCCAAAGTTCTTCGCATTCAGGAAATCAGCCTGATTCGAGTTTACCTTTTGCAGCAAAGCGGATACGATCGCACTATGACCGTGAACAGCCGCCACCAGCAAAGGCGTATCGCCCAACCGATTTCTCGAACCGACATGAGCGCCTCGGTTTAAGAGCATTTCCACCACATCTTTACAGCCTTCAACCACGGCAAAATTCAACGCAGTTTCGTCATCTCTGTCCTTGGCGTTGATATCCGCGCCAGCATCGAGTAAGATACGGGCGATCGTCAAATTTCCACCAGCAGCCGCCGCCATCAAAGCCGTTCCGCCATCTCCACTTTTGACATTCGCATTAGCACCCGCAGCCAACAAAGCCCGCACCGCATCAACATTCCCGCCATCCGCAGCCAAAGTTAAAGCAGTTTCGCCCTCTTTGTCGCGAATTTCCAAATCAGCACCCGCAGCTAACAGCGCCTCGATAACCGCCAAATTACCCGCCGCCTGTGCCTGCATCAAAGGAGTTTTACTCTGTAGATTTTTAAGATTAACATCCGCACCGCGATCGAGCAAAATTCGCACGATTGCAGCACTTCCTTGACTAACTGCTAAAAATAGCATAGAATTATCAGCAACAGCACCCGCATCAGCCAAAGCTTTCACAACAGCTTCGTGTCCCGATAAAGCCGCTATTTTCAGAGCAGAATCCCCATCTTTATCGCGAACATTTACATCAGCCTTAGCATCAAGTAAAAGCCGGACAACATTAATATCGCCTTTGAGAGCAGCCGCCATCAAAGCCGTACTTCCATCATCATTTTTAGCATCAACATCAGCACCCGCAGCCAACAACAGCCCCATAACATCAGCTTGTTTGTGAGCGGCGGCCAACATCAAAGCCGTCAGCCCAAAACGCCTGCTAACATGGTTGACATCAGCGTCATTGTTTAGTAAAATACGCACGATTTCCGTATATCCCTTTTGGGCAGCAAACATCAAAGCCGTCGTCCCCTCAGAGTCTTTGGCGTTAGCGTCAACGCCCTTAGCGAGTAAAGCTTGGACGTGAATAATGTTGCCAGTCTTGGCGGCTTGAATCAATACAGCGTCTTGTTTAGTGGCAGGCATAATAGTCTCTCATACCGTATATTTGTACCGTCGCACGAGACGGACTTACTGGTATGCTAAGTTTTATGAAGTATGTTTGCTAATCCTGAGAACACTATGAATCTCGAAATTCCGCAGTCTGTAAAAGTTTGGAGCCAATTCTTCCACCCAGTTTTAATGTGGGTATTGCTAGCAATCTCATTTTATGCTTTGTATCTGGGCATACAAATCCGCCGTACCAGAAGTGCGGAAGGCGATGTCAAGAAAGAGTTAATTAAGGGCAAATTCAATATCAAGCACCATCAGATGGGCTCTTTGCTGCTAGCGTTAATGGTAACAGGTGCGATCGGCGCAATGGCAGTCACCTACATCAACAACGGCAAACTATTTGTCGCCCCGCACCTAGTCGCAGGCCTAGGAATGACCGTCATAATTGCCATTTCAGCCTCCCTAACTCCGTTGATGCAAAAAGGCAACGATATTGCCAGATACACTCACATCGTTCTAAATGTGGGGCTGTTAGGGCTATTTGGCTGGCAGGCGGTAACAGGTGTAGAAATCCTACAAAGAATTATCAGTAAAATGTAACCGTTAAAGTGCGATTCAGGACTGACGCGAGCGTGTCCAGAAACCGGGTTTTTCACGCGTTTACTTCGTTGTAGGCGTAAATTCTGCTAAAAACCCGGTTTCTTTAATCGTAACAGTAACTCGTTCCAAGGCAGAGCCTTGGAATCCATATCTAGAGGCTCTGCCTCGGCACAGGATTAAGGAGGCAGAGCCTCCGGATCTGCGTTACCAGGCAGAGCCTGTTAACGAGTAGAAATAACCCTCTCTTTTACTCTTTCCCAACTGTCGTAAGGTGCGTCGCAATCAGATTATCGATGGAATTCATGAATTTTTATAGCGACGCACCCTACAAAAAATCAAAGCCATGCTAGAAACCCTCATCAAGTATTTTGTTTACGCCACCAAAGGTCATATTACCAAAACACAATTAATCAAATTTTTATATTTAGCCGACCTTTATTCTGTCAAATGGACGAGCAAACAGCTTACAGAACTCAATTGGCGTTATTATCACTATAGCCCTTGGAACGAAGACATAATTGTCGCCTTAAATCAAATGAACGGCAAAACAATTGTGCAAGAATCTGTCGGAGAAACCATATTTATCCGACTTGGTACCCAAGCAGGTAATGTCGATGATTTAGAATTGCCTGTCGGACTAAAACTAATGCTGGAAAACATTCGCAGAGAATGGGCAGGCTCAGGACATGATAAAATCCAGCAATTACTAAAATATATCTACAGCACCGCCCCAATGATTGAGGTTAAAGATAGCAATCAACTAGAGGAAGTGGTGAGGCTTAACCTGGACACAGAAAGACAAAAATTAATCAGTGAATTAGGGTAGTAACGTGGCTGGAAAAACACCTCGTCAAGGTTGGATTTATTTAGTAAATCCCCAGAAAGTATCTCTTCGGTGCAAACATAATCACAATCAGATTTATGATTTAAGTCAAGCAGGTAAAATTGAATGCAAGACTGTTGATTGCAATCTGATAATTAATTCTAGCATGGTTTTGCGGGGAGAGCATCATTATCTCATTTGGGCAAGCGACCAATTTCAAGATGAGTCTGAATTACTAGAAACTTTTACGGTAATTCCCTTAACTTTCCAAGAAACCTGCAAAGGCTTACCAACAGCATATCCGATTAATTCGACTAGCAAACACGGTCTTTCTCAGAATTGCTTAGCTTTAGTGCATCAGATATGCAATGTTGATGCTAATTGCTTTAAGGACTCCCAAGGAAATTGGTTGGAACGAGTTGGACAAGTAGATAAAGGAGATAAGGAGTCGATAGATGAACGTTTAAAGTATTTTTTGAATCTTGAGGATGATTGTAGTAATGATTGGTTGATGAACAATGTGTCTGGGGAAGTTTTAGAGAAAGTATTTGATTATCTACCGAAGGAAATACAGAAAAAGATTGATTTAGAAAAAGTCATAAGCGATCTAGAATTATGGTGAGATGCAGACGGCGGTTGAAACCGCGTCTATACAAACGATGTCTGCCTCCGCAGACTAAAGAGAATAGGAAACTGAGTTGTAGGGTGCGTCGCCATCGACAATCCCTCCATAAAAACCGACAATCTCATAGCGACGCACCAGAGTGATTCAACAGATGAATAAACACCCCTCTATTTTACTCTTTCTCAACAATCTATATTGTAGGGTGCGTCGCGATCGACAATCCCTCGATCAAAATCGACAATCTCACAGCGACGCACCATTTTTGATAAATCAATACGGTAATCCCTCGATCAAAATCGACAATCTCACAGCGACGCACCATTTTTGATAAATCAATACGGTTCACTTAACAGTTTTTTGTGATTGCGAGTGTCCTGCATTTCATCCCTTAAAAGCTGCTATCAGCGTTGTAAATCCGAGTTATTCTCATTGCTACCGATAATTTGATTCCTACTATTTACCTCTTTAGGCTTAATTTTGCGAGTCCACCCCCAAGTACCAAAGCCAAAGCCTGCGCCAAATAATAAACTCAAAAAGAGGGATAATACAAAGGGATGCGGTAGTAAAGATGTAGAAAAAGGTGCGATCGGAACTTGCGTTATCAGAGGATAACTGCTAGCAATGATTCCGGCTACACCGATGCCTGCACCGATGCCTGCACCTACCGATTGAATCGTATTTTGCAATTCGACATCGCTTTTTCTTTCCGCCAGCTCAAACTTTGCCTGTTGTTTTTGACCGTCCAATTCCACAATTATTCGGATAGTTTCAATCATCTATTGAAACAATTGCCGTCCTGCGGTAAGATAACTCATGTTGACTTTAATCTGTTTCTGAAATGTCTGGCAACTCCCGGTCAATAAATCTTGGAAAAAATCTAAGTTATCCGTTTCTTTGAGACTGTGACTGACAAGTTGTTTGCGGTAGTTACGATAGTTGTAAGCATTCGTTTCAATAGCGTTACATAGGAAGGACGCCAGACTTGACAGCTAAACACTTGGAAGAGATAGGGGAAGCGCTAAAAATTCCCCCACAACCGCGTCAGACCAAGGTTATAGAGATGGTTACAGATGAAGTTACAGACAAGCTCGAAGTGGTTACAGATGCAGTTATACAGAACCGAATAGCAGCGCTCGAAACCCGCCTGCAATTGATGGAGGAACGGCTGGGAAAATTGAGGGCAGTCAGTGAATCACCCACAGAATCACTCAGGCCGGACACCACAGAAGAAGTCGAAAGCTTGCGCCAAAGCCTAGAAAGAAGCGACACGCTTATCAAATCAAGGAATCAAGAAATCTCCGACCTACGTTTTCGGCTGGCAGCGAAGGATGAAATTATCGCTGAGGCAGACGAGCAAATTGAAAAACTAGAATCCGAACGCCAAGAATTTGCGGAAACCAAAAAACTCTACAACGAAGGTATGAGGGAACTTATGAGCACTGAAAAAAGCATTGAAGGAGAGCAGATGCGCACTCGTACACAGTTGACCGAAGCGGAAACTAAATTGCGTGAAGCCAACAGCAAGCTTTTGCAGCAAAGCAATACCATCCGGGAACTGGAGCGCGAGCCGTTTAAGTTCCAAAAGCCCGCTCAATCCAAAACATCGGCGATAGTCGGAGCCTATTTTTCAAAGGTAGAAGCTGCCGACCTCCTCAACCAGTTGAAGGCTAAGCGTAAAAAGTCCAAAGCGGACTTGGTGGATGTGGAGGCGCTTTTAGACTTATTAAGTTCTTCCCCCTAGACCTGAGGTTGGTTTTGAATCAGTAGGCGTTCATACGCCTCTTGTTGCTCTCGTTCGTTGATAGCCAGATGGTAAGTCTCTGTGTGGGTTAACAGAGAATGGCCCATCTGCTTAGCGGCGAGCGAGGTATCTAGCCCAAACCGGATTGCTCGGACAGCCCAGCTATGGCGCAAGTCGTAGGCACGAAAACGGAATTTAACTGGCGATCGCGCAAAAAACTTGCACACCCTCGCGCCGAAATCTGCGTGACACTCCCCCGTGACAGGTGGCCGCTTGATTTGGGAGAGATTCCAGTTGTAAGCCCATTCTGGTCTTAGGGGCCAGCACTGCCTATACCCGGTTTTGCCTTCGAGCACTTGCGCGATCGGGAACTTCGACATATCTAAAAAGAAAGCCTCATGGTCGCGAAGGCCGTAGGCTGCTATGACCCCATAAACCCATTGCCAGTGAGGGTTGTTAATTTGGTCAAAGCAGTTGGCAATTTCTTCGTCTGTCGGTAGGTCGCGTGGCGGGACTTTGGTTGGCGAGTAATTTCCAACCAAGTCCCTAACATCAAGTTCTAGTCCAGCAATCCGACCTAACTGGCGGAAAGCTAGACAAAATCTACGGCGCTGACGAGAATTGGGTTTAGTGCGAGAAATCGCACTTAATAATGCTTCAATAGAAATCGGTTTGTCGGTGGGCAACACTCCGAACGGGCGAGCGTAATCAGTTTTCCATGTCGTCACCGAAACTGTTGGTCGCTTTGCCTCTTCAAATCTTTGTATCCAATGTGCGATCGTTTCGGGCGATCGGGAGTTATCTACATACAAGTTCCAATCGAAAATCTTTGAATCCAGTAAAAAGCCCAGCTTCCGGGCTTCTTTCTCAGCAAAGGAGATTCCCGCAAGATTTGCGTGAACGTGCAAAGAAATTTGCTGCTGGCAGCGAGCCTGATTCGTCTTCCCGGGTTTCGCGGGGAGAACCGCTCGTAAATACAAGTAGTCCCCTCTTTGGAAAATGGTCACACCCACCTTGCCCATTTTTAGCCGGCCATTTGCCTGGTTAATTCTCCCTTGATTTTCCATTCACTAGATTTGCACTAATTTCTGCCTTTGATTATATGTGATCGTATGCGATACACACTTTGTTACAATCCCGAAAACTTTGCAAATCCGTTGTTTTACACCTTTAAAAGCGCATGAAAATAAAGGCGGCACCCAGATTTGAACTGGGGGTGGAGGTTTTGCAGACCTCTGCCTTACCACTTGGCTATGCCGCCGTTACGTCTGAAAATTGACGTTATACGATAATACACTAAATCCTGATTATTTCAACATACCTGTCAAAAATTTTCCTCGCTTGTTTTCGATCGCCCTCAAAGCCCCATCCCAGGCTAATCTAGAAATAGCTCGATCGCCTCCGCTTCGCCCGCAACACCAGCCATGACACCAGCTTCTACCCTCCGAGTCGCCCAAATTACCGACACTCACCTGTTTGCAGAGATCGATCGACAATGGAAAGGGATCTCAACAGCCCGCACCCTGCAAGCAGTTCTCGATCGCCTGCAACAGATCCAGCCGCCGCCCGACTTACTTTTGCTGACAGGCGACTTATCCCAAGACGAAACACCCGAATCTTATCAGCGCCTCGTCTCCCTCATCGCCCCCCTGGGAATTCCCGCCTACTGGATACCGGGAAACCACGACAACATCCCAGTTATGACAGAAATCTTAAATCAGCCACCGATTTCCCCTGACAAATCGTGGATGCTGGGAAACTGGCAGTTTCTACTGCTGTCGAGTGTGGAAGCCGGATGCGACGGCGGGCGGCTTTCCCCAGACAGCTTGCAGTGGCTGGACTCTCAACTCCAACAAACGGGCGATCGCTCTGTTATGATTGCCTTGCACCACCATCCGCTGGCGATCGACTGTGAGATTATGGACAGCATGATGCTGCACAATGCCGATGAATTTTTCGCAATTGTCGATCGATACCCTCAAATCAAAATCGTCCTTTGCGGGCACATTCACCAAGAATTTCAGCAACAGCGAGGCTTAGTTTCTTACTTGGGCGCGCCCAGTACCTGCATCCAACTACTACCCAAAACCTCTGGGATTGTCCTCGACACCATCGGGCCCGGATTTAGATCGATCGAATTGGCGATCGATGGTACTTGGGAAACTAAGATTGAGCGAGTAGCCGCAGAACCTGCAACAGCTTAATAATTTATAGTCAAGATATGATTGTGCGATCGGCAAATCTCAAAATCATCCACCCGGTTCGTAGCGAGGACTGAGCGTCCGCATCAAATTCGTTCGTAGTGAGGACTGAGCGTCCGCATCAAAAATCATATAAGTCAAGTCATCACTACAAACCAATGCAATTGTGTAGCTTCAAACCCAAACAATATTAAGCAGGTTTCTGAACCCAAAATTACAAATCATAGAACACATTTTTTACTAGATTACATCTGTTAAAAAGACTCATACCAAAAATAAACTCAACTGTCAATCTATCAGCCGATAGATATTTTTATCTAGGTCAACATTTTATGATAAGTATTGACCGTAGATTGCAGACATATTTAGAGTGCATCGGCAACGAACAAAAATATATCTGACAACTTTACAAAACAGGAGAAACTCAATATGTCTCAAGTCAATGGCGTCATGATGCAGTATTTCCACTGGTACAATCCCGCTGATGGGAGTCTGTGGAATCAGCTAGCAGAATCTGCAAAAGATTTAGCAAAAATTGGTGTAACATCGCTATGGTTGCCGCCCGCCTATAAAGGAACCGGCGGCGGGATGGACGTAGGTTACGGTGTTTACGACATATTCGACTTAGGCGAATTCGACCAAAAAGGATCGGTACGCACCAAATACGGCACAAAAGATGAATATTTGCGCGCGATCAAAGCTGCACATGATGCAGGAATCATGATTTATGCCGATGTTGTCTTCAACCACAAATTAGGTGCAGATGCAGAAGAAGAAGCCGAAGCCACACCCTTCAATCCCGACAACCGCAATGACACCGTAGGGGAATATCAAAAAATCAAAGCTTGGACGCATTTTACTTTCCCCGGCCGCGACAAAAAATATTCCAGCATGGAGTGGCATTGGTGGCATTTTGACGCTATTGATTACAACGTTTACAACACAGACACCCATGCCATTTACCTGCTAAAAGGCAAAGAATTCGATCGAGGAGTAGACTTAGAAAAAGGCAATTTTGACTACCTCATGGGTTGCGACTTAGATATGGACAACCCAGAAGTCACCGGCGAATTAAAATACTGGGGCGAGTGGTATGTCGATACAACAAACGTTGACGGCTTTCGCTTCGATGCCGTCAAACACGTAGCAGCAGAATTTTTCCAAGAATGGTTGGAACACGTCCGCAACTATGCCAAACGCGACCTATTTGCCGTCGGTGAATATTGGTCTTACGAAGTGGAAGCTTTGCATTACTTTATCCAAGCAACTGACGGTAAAGTATCCTTATTTGACGCGCCCCTCCACTACAACTTCCACGCTGCTAGCAAAGCCGGTAACAGCTACGACTTGCGCACAATTTTTGACAACACTCTGGTTAAAGACCAACCAACCCTCGCGGTTACTTTGGTTGACAACCACGATTCGCAACCTTTGCAATCCCTTGAATCAGTTGTCGAGGCTTGGTTTAAACCCTTAGCCTACGCTTTAATCCTGCTACGCAGCGAAGGATATCCGTGTATTTTTTACCCGGATTATTACGGCGCTAACTATAAGGATACAGCAAATGATGGCAACGAATACGAGATTTGGTTAGACAAACATCAATGGATTCTAGATAAAATGTTGTTCGCGCGCCAAACTTATTCCTACGGGAATCAGTACGATTACTTCGACCATGCCAACACCATTGGCTGGACGCGACTCGGAGATGAAGAACATCCGGGTGGCATGGCCGTGGTACTGAGTAACGGAGGCGATGGCACTAAGTTTATGGAAGTCGGACATCCGAATCGAACTTATATCGACATCACCGAACACATCAAAGAACCGATCGCAACTAATGACGATGGTTGGGCAGATTTTCGGTGCAACGCCGGTTCAGTTTCTGTCTGGGTTCCTCAGTCGTAAGGACTGTCTTAATATTGATGTACTCCTCTGTCTGAAGTAGGGTGCGCCGAGGGGCACCTTACCGCTATGATGAGTACATCAAACCACTTTTTACTTTGCTATTTTTGATAAGTAAAGCCTGTTCGTAGTGAGGACTTCAGTCCTCTCTCTATCTATAGTTGTATTTTTAGGCGATCGCGACACTAAATTATTTAAATAACAAATTATGAAACTTGCAGAAAAAGTTGCCGTGATTACGGGCGGCGGGTCGGGAATTGGACGTGCAGCAGCAATCTTAATGGCCGAAGAAGGCGCAAAAGTTGCAATTATCGATCGCACTTTAGAAACAGCACAAGAAACCGTCCGCCAGTTGGTCAATGAAGGAGGTTGCGGGCTGGCGATTGCCGCAGATGTGGCGGATGCTGAGCATATGCAAGAGGCATTTGAAACAATTTTTGACGAATATCAAAGAATTGATATTGTGTTTGCTAATGCGGGGATTAACGGCGTCTGGTCGCCGATAGAAGAGATAGAACACGATGAATGGGATCGGACAATTAACACTAACCTCACCGGAACCTTTTTGACGGTTAAATATGCTGTTCCTTATCTCAAACAACAAGGAGGTTCCATCGTCATTACATCATCGATTAATGGCACGAGAAGTTTTAGGAAAGTGGGCGCCACCGCCTACGCTTGCAGCAAAGCCGCCCAAGTAGCTTTTGCAAAAATGCTGGCGCTAGAACTTGCTCCCAGCCACATCAGAGTCAATGCAATCTGTCCGGGCGGGGTGCTGACTGCGATCGATCAAAGTACCGTTAAGCGCCATCTCGATCGCATTCCAGTCGCGCCTGATTCCATTAAAGATATGATTCCTTTGACTGATAATACCGCCGGTTCCAGCGAAGAAATCGCTCAATTAGTTTTATTTCTGGTATCGGATGCCTCCAGCTTTATCACGGGTACTGAAGTCTGGATTGATGGCGGCGGTTCTTTGATTTAAAATAAATTCAATCGGCAAACATATTATTCCCTAAAAATGCTATTTTAAGTTCGTAGTGAGGACTTTAGTCCGCAAATTTGGATGCGGACTAAAGTCCTCACTACGAACCTTGGGACAATTCATATTTGATAAATATTTCGCCAAACTCTCCATTGTTTGACAGCAGTTTGCAATCTCTGCGGCAGCCAGTTATCGTACTGAGGATAAACAGGCAAACGCTGCACGAGTTGCCATCGGGCTGCTGCTAAAATTTCTGTTAAAGTTTGGTGTTGCAAATGAGGATAATCGGGATTAACTTCATCCAAGGGCCCAATTCCGCCTAAATCTCTCGCACCTGCTTCTAAACAAGCTAGCAATATTTCGGGCTGTGCAACTAAATTAGGCGGAATTTGCAGCGAGATTTCAGATGGTAAAATGCTGCGGGCGATCGCAATTACTTGTGGCATTTTTGTAGCATCAAAAACTTCGCCGTCCCAACTTTGCTTGTTTCCCGGACTGTGAGGCTGCAAAATAACTTCTTGAATGTGATTGTAGCGCGAATGAATCCGGGCGATCGCCTCCAGAGTCTCAATCCAATCCGCCTCAGTTTCCCCAATTCCCAGCAGCAAGCCAGTTGTAAACGGAATCTGCAATTCCCCAGCCCATTCTAACTGTTTGAGCCGCAGCGCCGGCACTTTACTCGGTGCGTGTCTGTGAACCGTTTGTAACAAATCGGGAGAAAGTTGTTCTACCATCAGCCCCATCGAGACATTCACCTGTTTTAACTGTGCCATCTCCTCAAAGCTGAGCGGCCCCACATTAGTATGTGGCAAAAATCCGAGACTAAGTGCCAGTTCGCACAAATCGTAAATCCTCTGAAACCAAGCTTTGCGCCGTTGACTCTGAGGATGTACCTCGCCGCTGAGAATCAGAATTTCAATTACACCTTGAGGAAGCAGCAATTTGAGCTGTTTTTCGGCTTCTGCGAGTGTCAGCCAAGGACTTTGCAGCGGTTGGGCCCGAAAATTGCAATAGGTGCACCGGTTGTAACACTCGTAGGTGGGAACCAGGGTATAAGCAGGGCTGTAGGTGACGGTGCGAGACATTCCTTGGATTTTTATCGATCGGACTTGGGCAACAATATATATGTATCTGTCAGTGCGAGTTTTGCGGTTGGCGATCGCGCTCCTTCATGTATCTTAACACTCGCGCCAGTCACCAATCTCGTTACCTAGCTAAATTATGAACATTTTTTTGTTGGTGCGATCGCCATCCCATTCCGTTCTCAGCCTTTAAACCCTTGTATAGTAAGCTTTACAGCTATATATTAGTTAGACTTATGATATTCATAACAAAAACTGTGCTTAATACCCCTTTACAAACCGAAATAAAAGCTTTATATTTATTTACATGGCGGAACACAAAGCCGTCACGAACATTGAAAACCAAATAACGCAATCATAAAACAATG
>NZ_JAUBUN010000077.1:0-21389 GCF_036702665.1 Microcoleus sp. Aus8_D2 | reverse complement strand
GCGGGTTCACCCAAATTTCACGGTAAAAATCGATAATTTCATCAACCCGCCCCCACCTAACAAACAATACAAATGTACCCAAATTTGTGACATAAAAAAATGATAAAAAATCCCCGAATTGTAGGGGCGGGTTCACCCAAATTTCACGGTAAAAATCGATAATTTCATCAACCCGCCCCCACCTAACAAACAATACAAATGTACCCAAATTTGTGACATAAAAAAATGATAAAAAATCCCCGAATTGTAGGGGCGGGTTCACCCAAATTTCACGGTAAAAATCGATAATTTCATCAACCCGCCCCCACCTAACAAACAATACAAATGTATCCAAAATTTTAATATTAAATGTTAATTTAACCAACGGCGAAGAGGGCGGGTTTATGAAATTATTTGTGGGTTTCATAGATGTCGGCGAACCCGCCCCTACAGGAATTGGGGATTTAACCTTCTGCTGTCAACATATTAAATTGGTCAGTATCAATGCGATTTGCTTGGTACAAAATGTGAGCTATTTCTGAAAGTGCTAGCACAGAATGTGCGCGATAACCGTTAGCCTGCAATTTATCTTTCACTCCCTGTTCGTGGTCAATCAAAACCACAATATCTTCCACATTCAACCCCGCAGATTTTAACTTCGCCGCACCTTCCATCACGCTTTTACCGCTAATCAAAATATCATCGACTACGACTATCGTTTCTCCAGGCTGAAAATGCCCCTCAATTAACTTACCCGCACCGTAGGTTTTCACTTCCTTGCGCGGGAAAATCATCGGGCGTTCCATGCGCAATGCTAAACCCGTTGCTGTAGGTAAAGAACCGTAGGGAATCCCCGCAATGCGATCGAATTTTAAATCCTTGAGAATGTCTGCGTAGGCGCTGACAATTTGATGGAAAATTTGCGGAATTGAAATGATTTTGCGCAAATCAATGTAATATGGAAATACGGCGCCCGATGCTTGTACGTGGTCGCCAAAAACCACGCAGCCAATATCATAAAGTTGCAAGATTAAATCGCGGTTGGGTTCTGGTTGCAAAAAGCAAACATCCGGTAGCCACAATTCGCAAGTCGGACTTCCTTCGATCGCGCGCAGCCTCTCTTGATTAATATTATCCCGCAATTTCTCAATTTCTCGGCGCGGTTCCTTCCCCGCCAACAAACTCGGGGGCACTGGCAGCAATAAACCCTCACCATTCTTGCTTAAACCGGCCGCCAGCAGTTGCGCGAGGTCGTTTCCTTCTGCGATGTCATTTTCTTCGGCGATGTCTCCTTCGATTAAAATCAGGCGTTCGGGAGCTGCTTTGCGGATGCGCGCTAACAGATCCGGCATTACTCCTACTTCTAAACCCAGTTTTTCGGGAGTTCCCCAAGTCTGAGATACTCGGACTAATTGCAAGTACAAAGGGTTTTCTGCTGTCGGATATTCTTGCAAAGCCGCCGCTGATGGGTTGGCAGTTGCACAGAGGACAAAGACTGTTTTTCCGGGATATAATAAAAATGGCGCTACTTCGTCGAATCCCGCGTAGGGACTTAAGGTGATAGCGTCAAATTGCCAGTCTTGAAATACGGTTTTGGCAAAGACTGCGCTGGTGTTGAAATCGCTGTGTTTGGCATCTAAAATTACTGGTAGGTGCTGGGGAATAATTGTTAATATTTGTTGCAGCAGTTGCCAGCCGGGAATGCCGAGAGATTGATAAAAACCGAGGGTAATTTTGCAGGCGCAGATTAAATCGGCTGTTTGGTCGATCGCACTTTTGAGCCTTGACAACAAATCAGTTACAAAACTTTGAGTTTCCTCGACAGTCATCGAAACCAGTGAGGGTAAGGTTTCCGGGTCTGGATCGAGGGCTAAATAGAGCAGACTTTGATTGATTTCAACAGCCGCTAACAGTTTATCAAAAAAGTTGGTGCGATCGCTCATAGTTGCTTTGTTTGGTAACGAAAAATTACAAATTTGCATCTGAAAGTGGGATTGGTGTTGTGCCGGAATAAACCGCTCCCCGTTGAAGTTTAAATTAAGAATCTTTTATAATTGTAGAAGGTAAAGACCATGAAATCTGTAACTTTAGGAGCGATTTCATTTGGACTGATATTCGGGCTGGCTACAGCAGTGATTGCAGCGAACCCCCAGCAAATCAACCAGTTGCGGCAAACTAACCAATGTCCGGGATGCGATTTGAGAAGCATTCCCCTCCAGCAAGCGAGTTTAGCAAATGCCAATTTGCAAGGGGCGGATTTGAGAGGATCAAATCTCAGAGAAGCTAATTTAGCTGGGGCAAATTTGAGCGGGGCTTCCCTCAGTGGGGCTTCTTTGCGCCAAGCTAATTTAGCAGGTGCTGATTTGAGTGAGGCTAATTTAACCGGAGCCGATTTGACAGGGGCAAATTTGGAAAATGCTAAGCTGAAAGGGGCGACTTGGGTTGACGGTAGTATTAAATAAGCTGTTGTACACTTAAATTTAAGTTTTGGGCAGCGTCGAAGCCTACCGCACAAGAGTTAAAAGAAAATAAGTGTACAATCATATAGAACCAGAAGCTAAAGCAATGTCGGCCTTAGAATGTGGGTCGGAAGTAAATCCACCTAATTAAACGTGAAATACGGATAGCTCTCAAGCTTGCTGTATATGTCTTCTTCCCTCTTCCTCTTCCTTCTTCCTTCTTCCTTCTTCCTTCTTCCTTCTTCCTTCCATCCGTTACATCCGTTACTTGCATCCGTTGCCGAACTTCCTTCTACTTAATGATAAATTCGATCGACTTTTCGACTTGGGACGAATTGCTACAACGCTACGTTGACGCTGGGGGCCGCGTCAATTACCGCCGCTGGAAAGCTGAAGGGGCGGAGGTTTTGAGCAATTGGCTGGGAACTTTAGCGGATGTAGATTTAGCTGCTGTTACCGATGCGGATGCGCGGCTGGCGCTGTGGCTGAATGCGTACAATGCGATCGCAATTTCCCAAGTAATAGAAGTATACCCGATCGCCTCCATCCGTCCCAAAATTTTGGGAATCCCCAACTGGCTGGCTTTTTTGGATTTCTTCACCCGTTCCAACTCGATTGTTGGCGGCAAAAAGTACAGTCTCAATCAAATCGAACACGCAATTTTGCGGCCGGAATTTGCCGAACCCCGCATTCATTTTGCCTTAGTTTGCGCTTCCGTCGGGTGCCCGCTGCTGCGCCGAGGTGCTTATTTCCCCGAGTCTGTGCGGACTCAACTGGAGATTGATGCAAGTAGTTTTATCAAGAATCCCGATAAAGTGCGGTACGATGCTGGGAAAAAGACGCTTTATTTGAGCAAGATTTTTGAGTGGTACGGCGAGGATTTTGTCAAGGCGGCGGGTTCGGTGGCTGCGTATGTGGGCGGTTATTTGGGGCCGGAGGTGGGAGTAAGCGATGAATGGGCGATCGTTTTTTTGCCTTACGATTGGAATTTAAATCAAGTTGATAGTTGAGATTTTTGTTGATTTCTAGGTATTTTTTGAGAATTTATATATTAGAGTCAGATGCACAATCTAAAACTATAGCAGTTATAGAGCAATACGGTTGACTTAGGGGTTTTTGACGAATTTAATCTCACGATTTTATAGGCAATACAGGCATTGTTTGCAAGCCAGATTGTTCTTAAGTCAACCGTATTGAGTTATAGAGAAAAATGTGCGGACGCTTGGGGTTTTGGGTAATTAGTAATTGGCAATTGGGCAAAAAAGTAATCAGTAATCATAAAAAACTTGCAGTTCAAAATCTGGTGCATTCCCAATTCCCATCCCCCATTCCCATCCCCCATGCCCCATGCCCCATGCCCCATGCCCCATGCCCAATTCCCAATATATAGGCAATTCAAGTCTACTGTCTTCAAACACTCCTGTGCAACTTAAGCAGGTGTCCCAACATCCACCGACAATCGACCGACAAGTCACATTATTATAACAATCACAGTTAAAACACTCTGGAATATTCAAAATGATTTCAGATAAATTTCGGCGCGAATTGCGCGCAGAAGCTAAAGTCTGGGAAGCAGAAGGACTCATCGACTCTTCCCTCTACCAACAACTTGCACAACGCTATCAATTCCACACTCTGGAAACCGCTTCCCGCAACCGCTTCCTCAGCATTCTGATGAGTCTCGGCGGGATTCTCCTCGGTATAGGAGTCATCACATTTGTAGCAGCAAACTGGCAAGTTTGGTCGCGCGAAGTCAGAGTCGCAATGCTGCTGAGCGTTTTCGTCGCAGTCAATGCAGCGGGTTTCTATTTGTGGCGAATTCCACCATCCCAAAATAGAAGCTCAAATCAAAGTATTTTACCTCTCACAAAAGGGCGAAACCAACTTCTCGGCCAAGGATTGTTGCTGTTAGGTGCTCTGATTTTAGGAGCAAATATGGCGCTGATGGCGCAAATGTTCCACATCGGCGGTTCTTCCTACGGACTTTTCCTAGTTTGGGGAATCGGCGTGCTAGGAATGGCCTACAGTTTGCGGTTGACTTCTTTGGGCGTTTTGTCGGCACTTTTAATCGGTTTCGGCTATTGGCTGGCGGTGTTAGATTGGTCTTCTAAAGTCGAGTTTTCTTGGCTGCAAGTTTTGGTGTGGCAAATGCCAATTGCTGCGAGTTTGATGTTTGTGCCGTTGGCTTATTGGTGTCGATCGCGTGTTATTTTTGCTATAGGTGCGATCGTCCTAATTTTCTCATTACAAGTTTCAATCGCCCAAGCAGCAGATGGCGGCTGGGGTGCAGCAATATTTTGTGGTTTAGCGCCCGCTTTGCTGTGGGGATACGACGATACCATGTGGCCGACAGTACACAGCAGGCTGTTTCAACCTACCGCCCGCAGTTTAGCACTGCTGTTTCTCGCCGGTCTGTTTTACATTCTTTCTTTCCACTGGTTTTGGCAAGATTCGCCGAATCCTGCGCCAATTGGGCTGGATTGGAGTTTTTTGGCAAATGTCGCGGTTTTGGGTGTTTTAGCGGTGTTTGAGTGGCTGCATTTGGGACGTTTGGAGTTGGGCCTCCGCACTCAAAAAGGAGTAAATTTGACCGCAGGTGCGATCGCACTTTTCATTATCGCCAGCGCTTTCATACCGTTTTTTCACCTCACTTTTACTCCGATTCCTCAATTAGCAACTTTTCTGTTTAATGTCTTATCATTTCTGCTCGCAGTCGGCTTAATCCGAGAAGGTTTAGCTTTAGGAAACCGTCAGAGTTTTTGGGGAGGAATGGTATTGATAACTTTGCAAATTATCAGTCGAGTCTTTGAATACAACACAGAATTGTTGCTAAAATCATTTGTATTTGTATTGTGCGGAATTGGCGTAATTGCCGCTGGTTTGTGGTTCGAGCGGCACTTCGCCAAAATTAACGATGATTAGGAGTTAGATAGTTGTTTTACTGGAATCCGATCCCCCCTTACCCCCCTTAAGAAGGGGGGAACTTGAGTACACTCTTCCAATTTTTGCGCTTCATACCCGCAAGCCTTCCTTAATAATGGGGGAATTGAATGCACTATTCCTCGCTATTTTAGCTCGCTATTTTGGGCGGAGGCGATTTCCAATTCTTCCTGAATAATGGCGGACTATAATACACTCTTGTCCCCCCCTTCTTAAGGGGGGTTAGGGGGGATCTCAACTCAGCTATCAACCATAGTTTATGTGCCTTCTATTCTATAAATTAAACGAATTACCAATTCCCAATTACCCATTCCCAATTACTAATATGAACGAGAACTCAGAAACAACCGACACTTTAATTCAGCCCCCATCCTTCACCCTTCCCCCCGCTGCAAAATGCCTTCCCCCGTGGCGGCTGTGGTTTCCATTGATTCTACAAATTGGACTGATTGCCGCAGTTCCCGCCCCAGCAGTTTACACTTTTGTGACAGGCAAAACAGTTGTCCTGCAAACTGCACCAGTAGATCCTTACGATTTTTTGCGCGGATATTACCAAGTTTTGAGTTATGATATTTCCGATCGCACAAATCTCGAAAAGCTCCCCGGCTGGCAAGATTTACCAGGAGACCAAGCACCTTGTCCGTCCGGAACTGTTTGCGCACCAAAAACGCACAATGTCAAGCCACAAACCAGTTTTTATGTAATCTTAGAATCTCCCAAAAACCCCCAGCATCCAGGCCGCCCCCAAGCTTGGAAACCCGTGCGCGTAAGTCGGAAAAATCCAGCCAATTTGCCTGCCAGTCAAATCGCAATTAAAGGCAAATATAACGGTTCGCGGATGGAATACGGCTTGGAAACTTATTATATGCCAGAGAACGAAAGGGAAAAAGTCAATAACGAGATTAGCGAAGCTCAAAGAAAACAGCGGCAGTCTTTTGTCGTGGAAGTAAAGGTTGACAAAACTGGCCATGCTGTGCCTGTGAGTTTGTGGGTGCGCGATCGCAATTATCGATTTTAGCCGGTTTAGCGGCAAGCTGGTGAAGTGCAGCTTCACCGCCTCAAAGCTCAAATCCAGTAAAATCAAGGTGTTGCGGGTATCGCACAGCAGTGCGTCGGCCGCGGGGATATCGGTAAAGGTCGATCGAATTTGAATGCAATTGCCGACAACTCAATAGAATCTATTAAGATATATAGACTTGCGCAAATCTTGCGAATTCAAGGGTGCAAGTTCAGACTCTACTGGAGCTTCTCATGTTAGCCGAGCTAATCTCTTCCAGACGAATACTCAAAGCCCAACTCCTCGAATTTTTAGGACTTCCCGACAATTGCCAAGACCAAACAGATCGCATCGTCAGCACAATTGTATCAGTGCTGGAAGTAAATGCAGCCGAACAAGAAAGATTTTGGGAGACCTTCAAAAGTGAATTAGCCGTCGATCCGGTAGAATTAGAAGCAATGCTCAAGTGTTCGGCAGCAGAACGCCAGCAGTGGATCGAACAAGGCAAGCTCCCCATCTTAGAATACCGCTCTTTCCGCAAATCTGGAATTCACTTAGAATATCCCGTTCACGACAGAAGATTCATCTTAAGTCTCACGCCAACCGACATTGATAACTGGCGCAAAGAACCCAAAGGACTAATTAAAAATCATCGCCCAAAAGCCGACCCAATCAATACAGAAAACTCCGAACAAAACGAACAATCGCGATTAGCTTTTAGTGCCGCGTGGGAAAAAATCATTGCCGACTGGAAAGAACAAGGTTCGGCGGAAATCTCAGCAACTTTCCAGTTAGCTTACTGGACAGTTTGGGCGTCGCGGTGGGCAAAAGAACATCAGCTAAACAACTTTAAAGCAATTAATTCTAATAATTCTAACGAAATTTACGAAACTCAGCAGCAAGAATGGTACGAGCGCAAAAATCAAGCAGTCAAATTACTGATTGAAATGCCCTACGCTATGCTTTACTTTTACCGTCCTCCCGATGCTGACAAATTATATCTCGAACTGTGCGACGACCACCAGGACATGATGAAAGATGACTACTATTGGGACAAGTGGGATTTTTTCTATCAGAACCGGAAACTGGTAAACAAGTGCCGCGAATGCGTCTACTGCGAAACCAAAGATTATTATTCGCTTTACTACCTCGAAATCAAGAGCGACAAGTTTCCCGATTTTAGTTTTTCTTTCCACACGCCGTACACGATAGGCAGAAAATTCTTGCCGCATCCTGAAACGCTTCCTGCTGTAGACCACGTAGAGCAAGACGGCATTTTTCGCTTTGGCCGCCCGCTGCTGGAACAGGAGAAAGTTATTCACACAGAAAAGGATGTATTGCTCAAGTTTGAGGCGGCTTTGGCTGAAGCGAAAAAGTTTGTTTAGTCATGGGGAGGGGGCATGGGGCATGGGGCATGGGGCATGGGGCATTAGAGTATAGTAGGATGCGCGCGCCGAGTTGAGAAACCGGGTTTCTGCCGAGATTTATAATTACTCAACCCAAAAATCGTAGAAACCCGGTTTCTTGGCCACCCGCGCCGAGTTGAGAAACCGGGTTTCTTCCGAGATTTATCGTTACTCAACCAAAAAATCGTAGAAACCCGGTTTCTTAGCCACCCGCGCTGAGTTGAGAAACCGGGTTTCTGCCGAGATTTATCGTTACTCAACCAAAAAATCGTAGAAACCCGGTTTCTTAGCCACTCACTCACTAATGACTAATGACTAATGACTAATGACTAATGACCAATGACTACTGACTACTGACTACCTATTTTTGAACTTGAATAACTTGAATGCTTCCGCCAGCAAAAAGTTTCGATTGTTGACTTCCTGCGAAATTGTAGGGTTGAAATCCCACCTCTGCCAACAAACTCCCCAAATCAGTTTCGATCAACTCCCAAGCAGTTTCAGTCTCAAACAACCACAAAAATACAGCCAACCCCGGCCAAAATACCGGATTTGTGGGTCGATGAAAATCTACCAAAGTGAATACACCACCGGGCTTGAGTACGCGGTATACTTCTTGAAAAATTTGCCTCAACTGTAGGGGCTGCATTTCGTGCATCGCAACGCTGCTGTGCACCAAATCAAAATCACAGTCGCCAAAAGGCATCGACTCGGCAAAAGCTTCTACATATTTGGCAGACGGCACATTTTTTCTTGCCCGTTGCAGAGATAATGGCGAAGCGTCGAGTCCTGTGACATCCTGGGAATATTGCACCAGAAATTGCGTAGTTTGACCGCTGCCACAACAAAGGTCTAAAACTTGAGTTTCCGCGCTGACGCTCAAATTTTGCAACGCTAGCTGCCGAAAACGATCCTCGCCACCTACGCTTAAAGCAGCCAGACGCGCGATCGCATCGTAGAGCCACTGATACCGATAACTTAAATCTCTAAAAATTGTTGCCACAGTCAAAATTATGTATAGCTTGCTATCGACTTAAGATATTATGAAGCTATATTATTAAAATAAGTAACAGAACTGAGACGATGGGAGAGCTGTAACCGCTATGGGTCGTGTGGGAGTATTGCTATTAAACTTGGGCGGGCCCGATCAAATCGAGGATGTCCGTCCTTTCCTGTTCAACTTGTTTGCTGACCCGGAAATCATTCGGATTCCGTTTCCGTGGATGCAGAAACCGCTCGCCTGGTTGATTTCGACTCTGCGTTTTGAGAAATCTCAGGAAAACTACCGCCAAATCGGGGGCGGCTCTCCTTTGCGGCGGATTACCGAAGAACAAGCCTTGGCGCTGCAAGAACTCTTGCAGTCTAAGGGACAAGATGCCAGAGTATACGTGGGGATGCGTTACTGGCATCCTTTTACTGAAGAGGCGATCGCCAAAATAAAGCGCGATCGCATCGAACAATTGGCAATCTTGCCATTGTATCCTCAATTTTCGATCAGCACCAGCGGTTCTAGCTTCCGACAGCTAGAAGAAATGTGGAACCAAGATCCCGATCTCAACCAGATAGAATATACCGCGATTCCTTCTTGGTATCACCGACCAGGCTACATTCAGGCAATGTCGGAATTGATCGCCCAAGAATTAGATCACAGTCCAAATCCCGATCGAGTTCACATCTTTTTCAGCGCCCACGGCGTCCCCCTCAGCTACGTAGAAGAGGCGGGAGACCCCTATCAGCGGGAGATTCAAGATTGTACTCGTCTGATTGTGGAGCATTTGAATCGATCGAACGAACATACACTAGCTTACCAAAGTCGGGTTGGCCCGGTGGAATGGCTCAAGCCTTACACCGAAGAGGCGATTACCGAATTGGCAGAAAGTGGAGTCCAAGATTTGTTGGTAGTTCCAATTAGTTTTGTTTCCGAGCACATCGAAACTCTGCAAGAAATTGACATGGAGTATCGAGAATTAGCAGAAGAGTCGGGGATTGAAAATTTCTATCGAGTCCCTGCATTGAATACTCATCCGGTATTTATTGAAGCCTTGGCAGATTTAGTCATCGAATCGATAGAATCTCCCAGCGTTAAATTCTCCGATGTGATACGCCCTTCCAAGAAAGTTAAAATGTACCCTCAAGAGCAATGGGAGTGGGGTTTGACGACGGGGGCGGAAGTCTGGAACGGTCGTGTAGCAATGATTGGTTTTATAGCATTAGTGATCGAGTTAATTACGGGTCATGGCCCGCTACACTCGATCGGCTTGCTTTAAATAATAATCGGTTGTGCGATCGATCTTTAGGTACAGATTGAGCCTGCAATCTCAAGCAACAGCAGACCAACAATCTCAATACAAAACCCGCCCCGCGCATCTAAAAACCGCAAGAGGGCGGTTTTTGTATCGAGACTAAATTCATTCCTGGACGCAACTGTCACATTAAATAACAGGTACGTTATTGGGCTTGAGCGCTCTTTCCTATATATAAAAGAAAGAGCGCTCAAGCGCAACAACGTACCTAAAAATTAATCAGGATCGCGCTTGTGGCGGCGGGGATTTCCCCTGTCGCCCGGTATTTCCTGACTTTTGTACCAGCGGTACCACTCCTTAGAACTGCGAATTGCCAGCCACAGCAGCAGCATAGCAATTAAACCTCCCTGCCGCGGCGCATCAAAGGCAAACAAAACCAACGAAATGCAGAGAACATCTTGGAGGAAAATCACCCAAATCGGCAAACTCCTCAATCGGTAAAGCCATCCTGCTTGTACCAGTTGCAGCACTAAAGCCAACAAACCTCCGACAACACCAATAATCCACACCATCCAAGGGTGAGCAGTAATTTCGTCGATCGAACTTACCTGAGCGATCGCAATTCCCATAATTGCTCCTACAATGGGACTGAAAATAACTTGCACAACTTGCAGCACCCGCTGTCCCACAAAAGTTTTAGAAGCAAATAACTCTAATAGCGACCAACTCACCAAGATGGATATCACCACTTGGGGGTGAACCCCAGACAATAAAGGTATTTCCGACCAAAGTTTGTCAATTCGTAACAAACCAATCAACAGCAGGGGCAGGGCAATTCTCATACCCCCCGCCGCAGACGCAGAGAGCGCGGCTAGGAGTCCAACCATAATAATTCAGTTCATAACGTTTGCTCAAGCTTCGATCCGATCGATTTCATAATTGGATTCCCCTGGTGGCTGGCGGTGATTTGAGCGATCGAACTCAAATAGCGACTTGAGCTTGAATATCACCCTCTATTTTAACTGTATCTGCTGAATCGCTGCTTGGGACTGCCAGATTGTCGATCGACAAAAACTAGAAGGCGCTTGTGCAGAAGCCACTTATGCAGAATTAAACCGCGATCGTGATTAAATGAGAAAGTATCGAAAAACCAGCAGTTAAGCCCAAATAATTAAATTTAAAATACCAGCTAACCCAGAGCTTTCCGGCACATTATTCTCCTATCTCCCCTCGAACCTCGAACCTCGAACCTCAACATCCATCCGTTAAATCCGTTACATCCGTTATAAAATCCGTTGCCGAACTTCCTTCATCTTATGTCTGAATCATTATTTACCGATGCCAGCCGCAGACTAGAACGAGCTTTAAAATATGTATCCCTTTCCGAGGATACGATCGAGCGGCTCAAATATCCCAAATCCAGTTTAATAGTATCAATTCCCGTGCGGATGGATGACGGTGCGCTGCGAATTTTCCAAGGTTATCGAGTGCGCTACGACGATACCAGAGGCCCATCTAAAGGAGGAGTGCGCTACCACCCAAAAGTATCTCTCGATGAAGTGCAATCCTTAGCATTTTGGATGACGTTTAAATGTGCAGTTCTCAACATACCCTTTGGAGGTGCTAAGGGCGGAATCACTGTCAATCCCAAAGAATTGTCCAAACTCGAATTGGAACGGTTGAGCCGAGGTTACGTAGATGCGATCGCAGATTTCATCGGCCCCGATGTCGATATTCCCGCACCGGATGTCTACACCAATCCGATGATTATGGGTTGGATGATGGATCAGTACAATATTATCAAACGGCAGCTCAGTCCGGCGGTGGTGACAGGTAAACCAGTCACAATCGGCGGCAGTTTGGGCAGAGATACGGCAACAGCCACCGGTGCTTTTTTTGTGATTGAAAATCTGCTACCCAAATATAAGCGAATTCCTGGCGAGACAACTGTAGCCGTCCAGGGTTTCGGCAATGCCGGTGCAGAATTAGCAGAATTGCTCTGGAAAGCAGGTTACAAAGTTGTAGCTGTCAGCGATTCCCAAGGGGGAATTTATGCCAAACAAGGGCTGGATATTCCCAGCATCCGCCGCTTCAAAGAAGCTAACAAAGGTATCAAAGCTATTTACTGCGAAGGTTCTGTTTGCAATATTGTCGAACACGAAATCTTGACAAACGAGCAACTTTTAGCATTAGATGTAGACCTGCTGGTTCCAGCAGCTTTGGAGAATCAAATTACTGAAGAAAATGTCAACGATGTCAAAGCAAAGTTGATATTTGAAGTTGCTAACGGGCCGATTAGTTCGGCTGCTGATTTAATTTTGGAAGCGCGGGGAATTCAGGTAATCCCTGATATTCTAGTCAATGCCGGTGGCGTAACGGTTAGTTATTTTGAGTGGGTGCAAAATCGCAGCGGGCTTTATTGGACGCTGGAGGAAGTCAACCAGCGCTTGCAGCACAAAATGGTCGAAGAAACTGAGGCAATTTGGAAAATATCTGAGGAATTGTCAGTTTGCATGAGAACTGCTGCTTACGTGTACGGTTTGCGCCGACTCGGAGAAGCGATGAATGCGAAAGGAACGCGAGATTATTACCTAAACGGTTGACAGAAGTGCGAGCTTTCGTCTGGAAATAAGAGACAGAAGAATCAAGGAGGGAGTAAGCCTAGATTTGGTATGAAATTCTCACTAATATCATGTCCGGTCGATTACTATAACAATGACAGTTCGTAGTGCGGACTTCAGTCCGCAGCATTATGCGGACTGAAGTCCGCACTACGAACCTTACTTATTGCGGTCAATCAACCGGACATGATATAAAAACCGAAGAGAGAGGACTGATTCAAGCATTCTCCATCTCAACTTTTCGCCGCAACTCTCGAATCGCCACGCTTGTATTGCGATCGCGCGACATCTGGTAGCACTCCAGGACAAGTTCTGATATATTAAAATTAGGGAAAAAACGGCTGACAGAGGTTTCCACATAGCCCTCGCCTTCCAAACAATAAATCCTCAACCGATTCTGCTTGAATAACCACACTTCTGGTACTCGGTAAGGCAAATAATCATCCACATCCGTGTAGCTAGTGACATCAACTTCGATCGCCAAATCCGGCGGTGGTTCCACACCCCAAGCAATTCTGTCTTTACCTGCGATCGCCGCCCAATTATCGATATAAAAACAATAATCCGGTTCAATCCCCCTTACCTCCGGCAAATCCATCGTAATCGGTGTAAACGCTTCATACTCTAACCCCAAATAATCTAGCAAAACCATTGCCACCATAGCAATAATATGAGCTTGTCGTCCGTGTACGGGTAAAGGGGACATTAACAAAATCTCTCCTGGCCGATACTTGATGCGCGGAATCTGACGGTCTCCTAATTGTTGCACAAGAGCCTGATAATCCTGCCAAGTACCAGGCAATTTAATCACTGTTCCTGGGGGTAAATGAATTTTTTCTGGCGTGACGACTGCAAACATAAAATTTCTACCTCTAAAAAGCTCTTTATTTATTAATCCATCTGCTTCACTACCTCCAAGGCTAAGCCTAGCACCTCTGCAATTTGCTCATCGCTCAAGCCAAGCTGCCGTAACTTACCCACCGCTTCAATCTTAACTTGATTATTGTTGCCCTGAGATTCAGGATTCAGAGGCTGACTTTTATCGGTGGCAGTAGTGGGTACTTCTGAGCAAGCATTGATATAGTTAATTGTGTTGCTATTACCAAAAATATTAGTGCGATCGACCAAATTGATATTCAGGTTTAATTGCCGTTCTAAAACAGATTCCAGATTACCTTTATCAATTGGTTCATCAAAAACATCAGATAACAATTGCAAAAGCTTGTAACCTACATCCTTAGCATGACCCGCCGTACAACCGTAAGTACCTGCAATATCAGAATACTTTTGTCGGTTCAGTATTCCCTCGATAATTTTACGCTGCAAGTCATTGAGATGTTTGCCTGTTTTCACGTGGAGCGCTTCATCTACAAATTCCAAGATATCGGCAGTGTTCATCAGTAGGGGTGTCAGAGAACTAGAGTTAGTATACCAGACTTTTTCCGTCTTTATCCGTCTTTTTCCGCCTTGAACCCCTAGTTGAGAAATACCCGTCTTTTTCCGTCTTTTTTCCCTTTTCAGTTTTGGGCGATCGGTCTATGATACGGAAGAAGATAAAAAGCAGCTTCGCTAGAGCAAGTGGCTGCGAACTTAATTCCGGTCCTCAACCGAGAGCGATCGGGATTGACTGTTTTGTGACTTGCGATCGCACTCTAAATTATATTGTAAGTTTTGGGCGATCGCCTGTATTGGTGAACAAAATTTCATCTACCAGTTTTAAGACTTCTGCGATGTTCACAGATCGGTCAGATAGGCAGGCTTTTCTGATATTACCCGATCTTTGCGACATTAGAGCAAATCTTTCTGGAAAAGTTCAGACTCAATTCGACTGACAGGGCGATCGGGCTTGGGTTTTGATTGGGAACGTATTGTTTGACACTTAGATTGTTAAAGATGAATCCGTAAAAGGAGATAAGTATGAAAAAATTGATTGTGGCCATGATTTCTGGAGTTGGAATTTTTGCTTCTACAATACCAGGGGTAGCTCAGAATCCACCACCTCCAAACATCCCATCTGGTATCTATGCGAGTCAAGGTCACAACTATTACTGGAATAACACCGAGAAAACTTCGTGTCACATTGTCGGTCCTCCCCAGTTGAGGCTATTCGTTAATAGAGGTATGCCGAGTAGAGGAAATGCACCTTTTACCCCCTATAATTTTCGAGGTGGTTGTCTATGGCCTCAAGGGCTTTATGTGCCACCAAACAACCAAGGCAAAGTGATGTACATCAACTCCCGTCAAGAGATTTGCCACGTAGGACCGTCATTGTTCGGATTGTTACGCCAGCAATTTGGAGCGCCGCTGGAAGGTCTTTCTCTAGAAGTTATCTCTCAAGGTTTGACAAATATTGGTACTTGCCCCAATCCTGGATAAAATATTGGGTATTATGGCCTCCATCACCTTACAAAGATGCCGGGCAATCCCCATTCTATTAGCAAGGTGATCGCACTTCGTCACCTATTTATCTCCTTACCAGACCACAGGAGATGAGGGGGTAGATACGATCACCCCTTACTTTTTTTCTCGATCGGCGATCGTACTCTTTGTGCGGATGCGATCGCTCTTGACTTTTTTTATCGATCGGCGCTCGCCCCTCTCTTTTTTACAGATCGACATCGACCCTGATTAGAAGCGGATAATCTCGATCAGGCATCGCGATCTCTGAAAACAAACATCAAATTCTCGAAAGAAGTTTGTTTGCCCAAGAATTAAGGGTACTTGAGAGGATTCTGCCCAGGCAAATGCTAGACGAACTGGTTCCAGATTCCCAATTTGAACTTGCACAAATACACCCCGCGCCTCAACCATTGCAAGATTTCCAGCCAATGGCAAGCGGACAGTTTGTTCCTCCCAAATTGCACCCAATTGCAGCCCTATGTCATAAAGTAATAGGTTGACCGCAGACCCACTATCTAGCAGTGCATTCGCGGAGACAGAAAAGCTTGCATGACGAGCGAGTGATGGGGATCGTGGGTAATGCTTCATCGTCAGAAAAGGGAAACTCGATTGTACTAGGCATGAGTATATGGCTCTCGGTCATCCTGAATCATCTGCATCAGAATGTTTGCAGCTTCCGTTGCCTCGTAGGGCGACCAAACCGGATACTCTGATGCAGAAAAGATAACTTGTAGTTCAGCCTTTGGGATTTGCACGGCTAGGAGTTTAAAAAGTGATAATTTGTCTGACTGGCTCAGATTGTTCACCAAAGGAATTAACTCAGCGAGAGACATTGTTTAAACTCCCAGATATACGAGGATACATTTATCATAAACGATTGAGCCTCTAGGAGAGTAGCAATGTACAAAGACCTAATTTGCGATCGCCCCTCTCTTTTTTTATCGATCGGCGATCGCCCCTCTCTTTTTACCGATCGACATCGATATTAGAAGCGGATAATCTCGATCGTGCATCGCGATCGCCCTTCGATTCCCGATCGTGCAACCCGATCTTCGTTTAAAGGTAAACCGATCTGAGGCTGACAGTCTGTGAACGTCAATGAATCAGGGTCGAGGAAGTCGGCTAGTGCCATGCCATCTCCAGTACCATTTCGATGGAATAGTCAATCTGTTTGGCATAATTCAAATAAGCATCGCGAATGCGCTCCGGTAACACTGCCAACAACATCAATGCGGCATCATGGCTGAGATGATTTCTATCAGTTTGGGGGAGAGTTTGCATGGCTACAACCTTTAGTTTCTACTAGGATATCTCGCATTGTATCGGGGCTGTGTCGCATGAATCAGAATGCTTTCTAGCTCATCTCCCAATTTTAGAACATCAACCATTGAGAGCGGTGCGAACGCGATCGCAACATCTCGATGGTTATAATCATCCAACCATGACCAGGTGCAGGCTTTGTGTCCACCTCTAAATCGCTCTCGGAGTTTTTTTGCTTTGCCAATATAAAGTAGCCCATACTCCCGATGCTTGACGGCATACAGTCCAGGTGACAGTGGGAGATATCGAAATTCACGGGTGATTAATGCACAGGACTCAAACGGCACAGATAATAGCGTTTGCAACAATCTTTTGGCTTGCTCCTCAACTTCATTCAAAATCAGCCCTCACGCTCTTCAACCGCTCGAAAATGTTCCATTTTAAGACTTACGTACTCATTCAATAAGCGATCGCCCCTTACTTTTTTTATCGATCGGCGATCGCTCTTTGTCGTAGATGAGTTATGCTACCAGATGGTTTGACACGAGCCTCAAAAATTTCCTATTTACCTGGACCCAATGAATCAAGGATACACGGAAATCTTAAACAACCCTTTAATTCGTATAGAATTAAAGCAAGCTTGGGAAGATTCTCAACCTGGAGTAACTGGCGGACACGAAGAAGGCGGTTTCATTTTGAAAGATTCAGCAGGAAATCTCAGTGTTGTGCGATGGTCAGTCGGCAATCAGAATAGCATCATTGTGCCTGCTCATCCAAAGTGTAAAATTGGGGAAGGCGCTATTGTTGCGTCGTTTCACACTCATCCCAATACTGGAGGCGATTATTTGCAAGAACCTAGTGACACAGATAAGCGTGCTGTTAGAGACGATCCTGATTTAAAGGGAGCCTCTTACGTAGGTGAGTTTGTGATTTCGCAAGCAAAAATCTATCTAATTGCACAGAATGGACAAGTAAGTGAGATTTCGGATACATCTATCCTTCTAGGTTGAAAAGTGGAGGCTAATTATGACTGGAACATTAAGTTCAGATGTGCTTCAAGATGATATTGCCGTTGCAATTGCTCGTGCGATCGCTGCTGCTAATAAACGTGCCCGTGAATTGAATATTGATGTAATGCAAAGCATCATCAGCCTGACGCAGCATCCTCAAAATGATAGCTGGGTATGGCGAGTGAACTATGGGGCAAGAGATTATATTGGGCGGCGAGGTGGGGATTTAATTATTGAAGTTAATCCAGAGGATATTAGCATCGAGAGAGTGCTTTGGGGGCAATAGGTACAGCGCGATCGCACTTTTATATACCAATAATCTAATTTTAAACAGAATTGCGATCGCCCTTCTTCCACTTCTTCAACAACTCCGGCGTCACCAACCCTTGCGGAAAAAAAATCGTCCCCACAACAATCAGCAACCCAAAAATAATTAAGCGTCCATCCCGCAGAAATTGCGCCAACCAAACCGGCAATCCCTGAATAGTCGCCATCCCCCTCAAAACCTCCGGCAAAGCAGTAAAAACCATCCCGCCCAAAACCGACCCGACAAAGGTTCTGCTACCACCAATTAACACAGAAGTCAAGTAAATAATACTAGCATCAAAAGTTCCTTGACGGGCGTTCCAAGTATTGAGGAAATGCGCGCTAACCGCACCGACAACGCCTGCTAAAATAGCACCCAACGTAAAAGCCAGAACCTTATAAAAAGTCGGGTTAATGCCGATCGCATCTGCGGCCAACTCATCAGCCCGAATCGCCGCAAAAGCCCGCCCCACCCGGATGCGTTCCAGCCGGTACATAATCGCCATGCTGACCAGCAGCAAAGGCAGTACAATCCACAAATACTCGATCGGCGTTCCAAACGGTTGCGGAATCCCAAAAATCCCCACAGCCCCGCCAGTGATGTCCAGATTCAGCGATAATACGCGGAGAATCTCCACAAAAGCAATAGTTGCGATCGCCAAATAAATCCCCCGCAACCGCAGCGCCGGAACTCCCACCAAAATACCCAGCAACCCCGAAACAGCCCCTGCAATTACCATCTCCACTAACAGCAGTGGCAGCGGAAACAAGCCTCCCGTCGTTTGAAACACCGTCGCAGACAAAATCGCCGCAATATACCCACCCAAAGCATAAAAACCCGGGCTAGCGAGAGACAATTGTCCCGTCATCAAAGGCAAATATAGCGACAATCCCAACATTGCACCCAACAACATCGAGACAATCAAAAAACCGTAAGTAGTAAAAAATGCAGTCATATGATTTTAGATTTTAAACCTATAAAAATTATGATTTAATTAAACCACTTTTTGCTTCTCTTTTCTTTCTCTTTCTCTGAGTCCTCTGCGTCCTCTGCGGTTCACAAAAAAGCCTCCTCAACAAGCACATAAAAGCCTAAATAATAATCGTAAAAATCTTACACCTTTTCAATCAAACGCCGCCCAAACAAACCCTGCGGCCTAATCAACAACATCACAAACAATATCGCAAAAGCCACAGCATCCTTATAAGCAGAAAAATCTCCCGGCACAAAAGCCTCCACCAAACCAATGATAAACCCACCAAAAACAGCCCCCGGAATACTCCCCAACCCACCCAGCACAATCACCGCCAAACCCTTCAAACCAAAAGCAATCCCGAAATAAGGTCCAGCAATACTCACACTAGAACCCACCAAACTCCCCGCCAAACCCGCCAGAAAACTGCTCACAAAAAACGTCAAAACAATATACCTGTCAGTATCAATCCCCAACAAACTAGAAGTAGTAGCATCTTCAGCCACCGCCTGCATTGCTTTACCAAATTTTGTGAAATTTATCAAGTAAGTTAGCAGGCTAACAATCGCCACAGCCACCAAAAAAATCACTATTTGCACAGTGCGAATCGGAATCTGTCGATCCGCCGTACCAAAGTTAATAGCTGCTGGCAAATTACCGTAAGTATTAGCTGGAAAAGTGTAAATTTCCGCCCCGACGAGATATTGAATGATATTTGCGATCGCCACCGCAGCCCCCAAACTAGAAACCACCGTCAGCAGAGGATCTGAGTTTCTGCGGCGCAAAGGCAAAAAAGCAACTCTTTCAACAATAACTCCCACCAAACCAGCCAGCGTACTACCCAAGATTAGCGCCACAGCAAAAGGCAATTGCACGGGAATTCTAGCATTAGCCAACAACCCATTAAAACCGAAAGCACCGCCCATCAGCGCATAGGTGAAATAAGCACCCAAAGTAAACACCGCACCGTGAGCAAAATTAATAATTCCGAGAATAGAAAACACCAGCGTGTATCCCAGCGCAAAAATAGCATACACGCTGCCGATCGACAAACCATTCAGAAATTGTTGCAGAAACAGAGTTAAGTCCATCGCCAGTCACGAATTAGGCATCAAAATTAAATCATTCACCGATCGACAAACTAACAATTCTCCTTCTTCTTAACATCCATTACATCCATTACATCCGTTACATCCGTGGAGCGAATCCGCTGCCGAACTTCCTAACATCCGTTAAATCCGCTACTTGCATCCGTTGCCGAACTTCCTTTATTTCAAAAATTCAAACTTCCCATTAACTCCATCCGCCTCCATTTTGATTTGTGCCACATAAAAGTCTTTTTGATTTATTTCACCTTCCGGCGTAAAAGAAATTTCCCCCAAAGGCGTCTCGTACTTGCCAGTCAACAACTGCTCATTAAGCTTTGTACGCAATTCTGGTAAAGGCTTTTCACTAACCTTCGACTTAGCATTAATTGCCTTTAATGACTCCACAAAAACTTGTACGCCCGTAAAAGCTTGAGCGCTAAACTGAGGTGGTTCCTTCTTAAATTGAGCGCGATAAGCATCGCGGAAAGCCTTATTAACTTCATTCTGATATTCCGGGCTGTATGCTTGAGCAATCAAAACCCCATCGCAAAGAGCCTTGCAAACAGTAAATACATTGGAAGTATTCAAACCGTTGCCGCCAATGATAACGCCTTTGTAGCCCAACTCTCGCAATTGCTTAATTAAATTGCCTCCATCTGCGGCCAACCCGGAAATAATTATCAAATCGGGCTTGACATTAATCGCATTAGTGGCTTGAGATTGGAAATCTGTATCAGTAGTCAAGAATTTTTGGACTGTTGCCAATTCCAGCCCCATCTCTTTAACCGTTTTCTGGAAAGTTTCAGTCTCCGATTTGCTGAAAGCATCATTCTGAGCAAAAAACACGGCCACTTTCTTAATATTGGGATTTTCCTTGAGGGCCGCTTTAACTGCATTAGGTGCTACCACGGCGACAGGCGCGGAGACTCTGGCTACATAATCGCCAATCTGGGGAATGCCTTTAGCGGTGTTGGAGGGTGCGAGTACGGGAACTTTGGCGCGATCGGCGATCGGATCGGCACCAAAAGCCTGCTGCGATAGAGTTGGGCCCACAATACCCACAACCTTATCCTGATTGATCAGAGTATTGAACGCATTGATCGCCCCTTGTTCATCTCCACCCGTATCTTGGAACACCAGTCTAATCGCCGTCCCATCTACGCCACCCTTATCGTTGAAATACTTCTCAGCAATTTTCGCCCCAGCCACCTGTTCCTGGCCGAGTAAAGCCACATTGCTAGTTTGCGCCACCCCAACCCCAACCGCAATAGCGGTAGAGTTCCCCGCAGCCGAAGCTTGGGGCGTAGCTGTGGGAGTTGGTGAAGTACCTGGAGATACTGTATTAGTACCAGTTTGGGGAGTGTTGGTCTGACTGCAAGCCATCAGCAGTGAGGCGCAGGTAACGAACAAGGCACTAGGACGAGCAGTAGGTTTTTTCATGAGCGGGCGATCGAACACATATATATAGAACATCTGTCTGTAGAGATATTCTACCTATTAGCGGAAGAGTCCCCCGAAAAAACCTTACCATTACCGATCAAAACAGGTGACATCCGGAAAAGCAGAGTGGGCGATCGTCCATCTAAGCATCGATTAACAGACAAAACCCTTACGGTGTATAGGTTTGAAAAAAATCAAAAATATTTTCGCAAAACGCTTGACAACCCCTTGCGAAATAAGTATATTAATAAAGCGCCAGAGAGAGA
>NZ_JAUBUN010000076.1:0-22230 GCF_036702665.1 Microcoleus sp. Aus8_D2 | reverse complement strand
TGGGAATTGGGAATTGGGAATTGGGAATTGGGAATTGGGAATTGGGAATTGGGAATTGGGAATTGGGAATTGGGAATGACTGTCGGGGGTTTCGCGCTTGTCAACAGATTAATTATTTTTCGCCAAAGGGATAATCTCGGATTTTTAGTACCGAACAAAAAACAGCAGCGGATGCAGCTACCTAGCTCATACCATTTTAGATTTTAGATTGGGAATGATTGATGACATCAGGGTTTGGATCGCGGGCAGACCGTTGCATTCTTTGGGGAACTGGCATCATTTTGGGGGAACTTGAACCGCAGGCTTTAGGGTCGGCTGGGTGCTTGCAGACCCCCCGATTTATTTGTAGAATTGAGTTGTTCGTGACAAGTTGTCCGCCTCGCCCCAAACCTATTAGGTCAACATAATCGTACTCTTACCGATCTTTTAACTCCACTCTATTTTAATGTACAACCTTTGGCACTGAAATAGCAAGGGGCAAGCCAAAATAGCGTGGATAAATAAGGACTAAACTCCTGACTACGAAACTATGTAAATTACTGTGAATTTACGGAATACGCTAGGAGATTGTATCTGTTTAATTGCTGACAATTAGCTTTTGTTTATAGTGCAATACGGTTCACTTAACACTATTTATGCCCCGGAGATCCCCCTCGCATACCCCCTACTCGACCCCTACTCCCCTGGTTGTAGGGGAGTAGGGGTTGACTTTAAGAGCTTTCTTGTCCCCCCCCTGCGTGAGCGGGGGTGCCAGGGCGATCTGTCGATCGACCAAGCGTATTGGTTTATAGTGAAGAATTTAGTTATTTCTTTGAGATAAAGAAGGACTAAAGTCCTCACTACGAACCTAACTATGAACTGAATTATTGTTGTTTAACCGGACACAAGTTTACGGAGTTGAGTCGATCAAGTTTTCGGTTTTTTCGGCAGAACAACTGTAAACACGCTGCCTTGACCGACATTGCTGCTAATAGCAATCTCGCCATTAAAAGGTTTTAAAAGTTCAATACAAGTATAAAGTCCGAGACCAGTTCCTGTTGGTTCGCCTTCGGTTTTTTCCTCACCTTTAGGCGGCTTTGAAGTGTAAAAAGGGTCAAAAAGCTTTGACAAATCTTCAGGTGCTATGCCGCATCCCGTATCTGCAATATCCATGTATATGTTCGAGTCGTCTTGCCGAGTCACTATAGTTAGTTCCCTGCTTTTTCTTTCCCACATAGCATCCATTGCATTATTTATTAAATTGTAAAATACCTGAGAAATATAGGAATAGATTAAGGGAAGGCTGGCAATTTGTTCGTCATAATAGTATTTTTTCCTAATCTTATTCTTAAAATACATATTGCCTTCCAATAGCTGAATTTCTCGCTGTACTAAATCGTTGATATTTACAGGATGCAAATCTTGGTTTTGTTCTTTTCTGCTTTTCATCATCAGAGTATCCATGATCTGATTGATTTTTGTGACAGCTTGAAAAATATACTTTGTATAACTAAAAAAAGAGTCTTCTTGAATTTTTGTGGCTTTTGTTTCAATCAAATCGACGCTAGTCTGGATAACTTGTAGCGGGCTTTTGAGGTTGTGCACCATTCCCTGCGTCAAACGTCCGATGATGGCTGTTTTTTCTTGGTCGATCAATTGCTTGGTTTTTTGTTCGACAAGTCTTTCCAGATTTTGGTTGAGGTGGGCTAGTTCGAGGTTTTTTTCTTCGAGTTTTTGTTGCAAGTTGCGGATTGTCAAGTGAGTTTCAATGCGGCTCAACACTTCTTCGTGCTGGAAAGGCTTAGTGATGTAGTCAACGGCTCCTGTCTGAAAGCCTTTTACTTTATCAAGTGTCTCGGAAAGGGCGCTCATGAAGATGATCGGAATGTCTCGCGTTGACGGGTCTGCTTTCAAACGCAGGCAAGTTTCAAAACCGTCAATTCCTGGCATCATGATATCCAAAAGAATCAAGTCGGGATGGATGTATTCAATTTGCTCGATCGCACTTTCGCCGTCTAGAGCCACTAATACTTTAAACCCGTAATTTCTTAACAACTCGAAAAGTACGTCAAGATTTGTTTGGTTGTCATCTACAATTAGTATGATGCTTCTTTCGGAATTCTTATCGTTCATATTAAAAGGAAACATTCAAATGATTGAGTTTTAAGTTATCGGTTTTAACTTTACATCAGATTCCAGGAATTTTCAGTGCCTCTAGAAACCCGGTTGCTGCGTGGATGCCGACCTTTGCAACCACCTTTCTAGGGGTGGGCTGTTCAGTGAAAAGTGTTTATTTCGTGGATATCCCCCTAAATCCCGCTTCAGAAGAGGGACTTAGATCGCTTCCAGTTCCCCCTTTCGCTCAGGAGAGTAGGGGGCTCTTCCTGCGGGGGCTCGGGTTTAACTCAACCGTATTGCGTTATTGACAATGACGATCGGGCGTAAGATTTAATTGATTTTAAGTTATCGGTTAGCCACAGTCAATTTTAGGGCAAATGTTGCTTCAAAAAATCTCGAATTTGCTTGACCTGAAATGCTTTGGCAAGTTGGCGCACGTGCTGAACGAAAGGAACTAATGTCGGGTCAGAATTTTCGAGTTTAGCAGTTTCCTCCAGAATAGCTTCAATATCGCCCATGGAAGCCAATCTTAACAAGACAAAGACTGACTCTGAGGCAGGAGGCACCATTGTTGAGTCAGCAATCGCCATCTCAGATAGTGGTTTGGGAGTTTGAGCTTTGCGTTTTTTGGTTTCCGATCCCTCTTCGTAAATCCATTCTAGTCTCAAATGCAGGCGCAGTAATTCTAAAAGGTCGTTAGTTTGAATGGGTTTGGTGATAAAATTATCGCAACCTGCAAGTATGCTTTTTTGCTTGGTAGTCTCGTATACGCTAGCCGACAAAGCAAGGATAACCGCATCTTTTAATTGTGGCAACTGTCGCAGCCGCCTGGTAGCTTCCCAGCCGTCCATTACGGGCATCAGCAAGTCCATTAAAATTAGATCGGGTAGAAATGCCTGTGCTTTGTGCAAACAGTCTGCGCCGTCTGTGGCTTCTACAATTTCAAAGCCCAAACGAGAAAGCAGTCTGTGCAGCATGGCACGATTTACTTCGTGATCGTCCACGAGCAGGATTTTCCGGTGGGGGCCCCTAAAACCGATAAGACGGCGTTTTTCTTGCGTGGAGGGGGTTTCAGAATATTCGGCGACTGCTGGCAAGTCTATATCCAACCAAAATATGCTGCCTTTGCCGGCGGTACTTTGGACGTGAATTTCGCTGCCCATTATTTTGACTAATTTTTGGCTGATGGAAAGTCCTAGTCCGGTACCTTCGACGAAATTGTTACGATCGCCCACTTGATGAAATGGCAAAAATATTTCTTCTAATTTATTCTGCGGGATGCCGATGCCGGTATCTTCGATTTGAAAGCGAATTTTAGCGGTTGGGGGGCGATCGCCAGTAGTTGCTGCGATCGCTTCGGGCGCTGGTGTGGTTTCCTGCAGGGCGATCGACTTTTTCGGAGGATCGTGTAAATTCGCAGTCAAATTGATTGTTTGAGTAGCAACTTCGGCTGTCAAACTAGACTTCGCGTAGTGGGTTTGAGGATAATTTTCTGCATAACCGACTTTGAATGTGACGCCACCGCTGCTAGTAAACTTAACTGCATTGCTGAGCAAATTAATCAAAATTTGGCGCAACCTGATTTCGTCTGCCAAAATGCATTCGGGCAGCCGCGACACCTGCTGGTAATTAAACGCAATTCCTTTTTGATGCGATCGCATCTGGAACAGATCGACAATACTTTTAACAAAGCTGGGAAAATATAGGTTTGTCGGTGACAGTTCCATTTTACTAGCTTCGATTTTCGAGAGGTCTAGAACGTCATTAATCAGGGTTAGCAGGTGGTTGCCGCACTGGTGAACGTTGTTGAGACTTTCCTGTTGCTCGGTAGTTAAATTTTTATCCGGTTTGAGCAGTTGAATGTATCCTAAAATCCCGTTCAAAGGCGTCCGCAATTCGTGGCTCATGTTGGCGAGAAAGTCGCTTTTAGCGCGGTTGGCGGATTCGGCGGCTAATGCGGCTAATTGCAGGGCGGCTTCTGCTTGTTTGCGATCGGCTATTTCGGTTTGTGCTTGTTCAAATAGGGTCGATTGCTGAATGGCGATCGCCAACTGCACCCCCAATTGTTTCAGGCAGTCTGCCTCCAATTTCTGCCAGGGACGCGGGGCCGTGCAGTGATGGGCAATTAACAGCCCCCACAAATTTTCGCCTTGCAAAATCGGCACTACCAGACTCGCTCTCACCTCGAGCCGAGTCAACAAACTCAAATAACAGTCGGCGATACCAGCATTGTAAACATCTTCTGTGGCTCTAATTCTGCCATCTAGGTAAAGAGGAACGTAGGCTTCCCCAAAACAGGGGTCGTAAATTTCCATGCCGATAATTGACAAGGTATTTTCGTCAACCGACTCGACAGCGATCGACCCGCTCCAATCAGGATTGAATTGGTAAATTACAGTGCGGTCTACTTGCAAAAAATGGCGGACTTCTTCGACGGTCTTGGTGAGAATTTGTTCTAAATTGAGAGAAGATCGAATCCGTTCCAGCATGGCTACTGCCAACTGTTCGCGCTTTAATTGCTGGCGCAAAAGTGCTTCTGATTCTTTGCGCTTTGTGATGTCTGTAATCACTGCAATTAATCCGATTGAATGGTCATTTATATCTTTAATACTATCGGCTCGCACCAGAGCGGTAACAGCTTCGCAGCTCTTAGTTCGCAGGGTAATTTCGCCGCACCAAGAGCGACCTTTGCGAATATTTTTATAGATTTTTTTGTAACTTTTAGGTCGAATGTAAAGCGCGGCGCTATCGCCGAGATCGTTGAGTTCTTCCGCCGTGTAGCCGTAACGCTGAATGAAGGCTTGATTGTGGTAAATAGACCGCCCTTTCAAGTCGGCGATCGCGATCGCGTCGCTGGTACTTTCCACGGCTTGAGTGACTCGCAGCAAAGCTAATTCTGCTGCTTTACGATCGCTGATATCAGTCATCGAACCCACCATTCGCAGGGGGTTTCCGGCTTCATCCCAGACGGCTTGAGCGCGGGCGAGTACCCACTTGTAGCTGCCGTCTTTGCACTGCAAGCGGTATTCGGCGGCGTAATTGGGGGTTTGGCGATCGAGATAATCTTGGATTGTGGCTTGCACTCGATCGCGATCGTCGGGATGGATGCGATCGATCCATTCGCTGTTGCTGCTGTCGATTTCGCCGTCTGCGTAACCCATAATTTCTTGCCAGCGGGTCGAGCGAAAAGCTTCATTTGTGTGAAGATTCAGATCCCAAATTCCGTCTTGATTGCCTTTGAGAACTAACTGCCAGCGTTCTTCACTTTTGCGCAATTCTTCTTCGGCTTGTTTGCGCTGAATGTGAGCACCCAACTGAGTAGCTACCGCCTTGACCAATTCTACGATACGCGGTTCCATAATCGATCGATCGCGCTTGCAGAATACTAAAACTGCCACCACCTCTGAACTAGCGGGAATTGGCACTCCAAAACAAGCTTTCAATCCGACTGCTGCCGCCATTTGCGATCGGGCAAAAAATGAATTATTGACTACAGAAACATCTTCAATCCATTCTACGTTTCTGGTTGACCAAATCCGTCCCGGCACTCCTACTCCGGGGGCGAATCTAATTTTGTGAGTTTCGCGGCCAAACCTATCTAAATCGCGATCGCTAGCATACCAAGTTTCGCTATGTTCCAAAACAGCACCGTTAGCAGCCGGTATCCAAGCTTCTGCAAAATTCCAGCCGATCGCAGTGCACAGCAACCGCAAGATATCAGGGAGGGCGCTCTGAAAATCAACCGACTGACTAATGGCTTGAGTTGCTGCCAGCAACAGCTTAATTTCATCTTCTGCTTGCTTGCTTTCTGTAATATCAGTTCCCGTGCCGAGAATTTGTTTTAACTTGCCCTCTGCTGTTTTCGCAAACACAGTATCTCGGCTGACAATCCAGCGCCAAGAACCATCCTTGTGCCTGACGCGGTATTCAATTTCAAAGATATCCCCTTCTGTACCCGTTGCGACTTGCTGTAAATAATCAGGCATTTTGATGGCATCTTCCGGGTGCATTAAAGTTAACATCAACGGCCCCATTGCCTGAATCTCATCTACTGTATAGCCAATAATTTGGGAGATAGAAGCATTCGCATAAATATTTTTTTGTTCGATCAAGTCGTAAACATACAAAATATTAGGACTTGCCTCAGCAATGCGATCGCCGAACCGCTTGCTATCTTGCAATTCTGCTTCTGCTTTCTTTTTCGCAGCAATATCGCGAACAATGCAAATTATTTCGCCCTCCGGCAGGACTGTCAGCGAGACTTCTTGAGGGAATTGAGAGCCATCGCGGCGGCAGCCTACTGCTTCTGTGCTGAAATAACCTTGGCGCGTTAAAGCCGGCATAAATTCCCGCTCGAACCTTGCTAGTTCTGCACCTTCATAAAATATTTTCCAACTTTTGCCCAGCATTTCTTCAAGGGAATTGTAACCGTAGATTTTGAGTTGAGCTGCGTTGGCATAAATCAGCTCTCCCCTGGCATTAACAATGCCGATACCTTCGGAAGCCGCTTCCATTGCTGCTGCTTGTCGCTGGAGTTTTGACTCGAAACGTTTGCGATTGGTGATGTCGCGGACGATCGCAATAATTTCGTCATCCGTGCAGAATACTATTCTCGCTTCAAAATCGCACAGTGCATCCTGAATTGGCATTTGATATTCTACAACTTGAATTTCGCCGGTTTCGAGCGCTTGTTTATTGCCGGACAAGATTTTTTCAGCAAAAGCAGCCGGCAATATGTCTTGTGCTTTTTTGCCAATAAATATATTTTCCGGTACCAGCGTTTGGAGATCTTTTGCGGGTTTGAAGTCTACAAAAGTTCCGTCGGCGCGACAGCGAAATATCATGTCTGGTATCGCGTTTAAAAGAGCACGGTTGGTAGCTTCGCTCTTGCGCAATTCAGCTTCAGCTTGCTTGCTCAATGTAATGTCTCGGGCAACTGCATAAATTAAACTTTCTTCGGCAAAAGGCGATGCCGTCCACGACAGCCATTTATAAGTACCATCTCGGCAAAGATAGCGGTTTTCTAAGTTTATAACTGGCTGACCATTTTGAAGTTTTTCTAATTCAGCTATAGCTTTTGCTCGGTCTTCTGGATGCACTAATTCGACCATTTTTTGGGCTAACATTTCATCGGTGCTGTAACCTAATACATTTGACCAAGCTGGGTTTAAGCGTTTAAAATAGCCGTCAAAGCCTCCAATGCAAAGTAAATCTAGCGAGATATTAAAAAAACGATCGCGGTCTTGTTGAGTTTGTTTTAATTCAGTGACATCCATCATCAAACCGTCCCAAACTATATCACCATTGGCTTGTTTTTCCGGTCGAGACGAGCCTTGAAGCCATTTCACTTTGTTCTGCATAATGTGTCGCCACTGCTGCTGCCAAGGCTCCATTTTGGCCACGGAAATTGCCATCGATCGCCGCAACTCTGAGATATCATCTTGGTGAACATTTCCCAAGATTAAATTAGCATTTTTTTCTAGTTCTTCTGGTTTTAAATTGTAGAGCTGCCAACTGCCAGGGGAAACGTAAGTAAAAGATGTTTTGCCATCAACAGATAGCCGAAATTGATAAATCATTCCCGGCACATTTGCCGTCATTTTGTGAAATCGAGCTTCGCTTGCTTGTAACGCCATTTGCTGGCGCTTGTACTCAGTCACATCTCGCATTATTCCTACCAACATTTTAGTGCTGTCAGCTTTATTGAAAACAGTTTTTTTTGTAGATATGATGCGTTTTTGGCCTGTGCTATCTATAAAACTTTCTTCCGTTTCCTCCGGAATGCTTGTTTGCAATATTTGCTCGTCTTGTTTTCCAAACAAATCGGCTTGTGCTGCGGGTAAAAACTCGTATCCCGACTTTCCAATCAGCTCCGATCGCCCTTTTCCCATCAATTCGCAAAAAGCATCGTTTAAGACAACCCATTTGTGCTGCTCGTCTTTGACAAAAATTGGATCGGGAGTAGCATTAATCGTGTGATTTAAAAACTCTTCTGATGCTTTTATTTCGGCTTCGTAGCGGTAGCGGTCGCTCACGTCCAAAATGACTTTAATCATGCGGTCGATTGAGCCATCCCGGCCGCGAATGCAACGCAGGGAAACTCTAGTATAAACTATTTGTCCGTCTTTTCTGGGCCACCTTTTATCTAAAACATAACCTTCGCTTTCCCCTGCCAAAATTTTATTTAACTGCTCTACACTAGCCGGCCAGTCTTCAGCACAACCCCACTGTTCCCAATTTAGGTGCAAAAGTTCTTCGCGCTCGTATCCTAGCAAATCGCACAAAGCATCGTTAACTTCCAACCACTGACATTTTTGGGGTTCTGATGGGGAAGTTGGAGGAGCAATAATCGCAATTCCAACGAGGGAGTTTTCGACTACGGATCGATATTTTTCTTCACTTTTTTGCAAAGCTTCTTGGTTGTACTGGCGCTCAACTGCATAGCGGAGCGATCGCATTAACACTTCGCTGTCGATTTTTCGCTTGACTAGGTAATCCTGAGCTCCGGCTTGGATTGACTGCACGGCGAGTTGTTCGTCGTTGCGGGCAGTCAGTACGACGATCGGAGTATTGAGGCTGTATTTTTTGATCTTGACAATTGTGTTTATGTCTTGGCTGTCGGGCAGCGAAAGATCTAGTAAAATCACATCAAAATGTTCGCCGACCAAAATTTGCTGCGCTTGGCTGAGACGATCTGTACGGCTTACTGACAGCCTTTGGGGTTCGGCTATGCTGACATTTGTTTCTAATAATAATTCTTCGATCAGATCGGCTTCGGATTGATTGTCTTCGACCAGGAGAACTTTAAAGCCGTTTCGCTTTGCGGTTGAGTTCAAAACTGATATCATATACCTTGTTAATTGTCATAAGGCAGTCGAACTACCTATTATAGCATATAAATAATTGAATTCAAAAAACAACCGCCACAAATAAAAATTTTTGACTTCAAAAACTACAAGCTTCTACATCGACTGTGTTTTTGCTCTCAGTAGGTAAACTCAATCAGATGTAAGCTGCCCAGCAGCGAGAGATTGTTTGTTCTGTTCGAGGGTTCTATGGGGATTCGGGTAAAGGGGGAGAAGATTGGACGAGTAGGGAATACGAAATTAAAATATACAACTTAAATGCAGTAACGCTGGCGGGTTTTACGGCTTTTAGAAGCTGGGCTGTTTGAGGAAACGAAGGTGCTTGGTGTTGTATTTTTTTGGCGATCGCCCTTTTATACCCGATCGCGCGATCGCAACTGCCCTCCATCGGCCTTTACACGCTTCTACACAATCCGAGTGCTATTTCAGCCCAACTGAGCGCCCGAGACCCAAAATCGGTGGGAACAATCTTCGACCTCTACATTTTCACTCTTTTTTTTATGATAGCTTACAGAAACTCCCCACTGCCATTTCTTTACTATTGGCAATTAAATAAAGTTTTGGTATCGGTCTTGCCATTTAGGAAAAAAGTTATAAGATTGAAATAGAGGCAATCAAAAAAATCTGGTGAATAGAGCCTCGGAAAACATCCGATAAATTACCCAAAAAACGACATTCAAAAATAGATTGTCCTGTGTTTGCTGTTCTTGAAACGCCGTGTAAAAGCGAGAGACAGCTTGAAGAGAGAAGTCGCCCGCCCCAAAAAAATGACCGGGGTTCAAACTCCCCGATTTATATGCGGTCGAGTAAATCTAAAATCTAAAATCTAAAATCGACTGACCGAACTGAGCTGAAGCTGAGGAAAAAAGTAATGCTAGAACAATTAGCAATTCAACAAAAACAAGTTTTCATTCCCAAAGAAAAAGCCTTAATATTGTGGTTTGACGAAGTAGGCATCGCCGACATCCCATTAGTAGGTGGGAAAAATGCTTCATTGGGCGAAATGATTCAACAGTTAACTCCCAAAGGAGTCAGCGTCCCCAATGGATTTGCAACTACGGCGCACGCTTATCGGTACTTCATTGAGTCGGCGGGTTTAGAAGCAAAATTGCGCGAAATTTTTGCCGATTTAGACGTAGAAAATCTCCACAACCTGCGAATCAAAGGGAAGCAAGCGCGGGCATTAATTCTCGACACACCGTTTCCGCCAGACTTGCAAGGGGCGATCGCAGATGCTTACGATCGACTGTGCGATCGCTACGGCGACAATACAGACGTAGCAGTCCGTTCCTCCGCCACCGCCGAAGACTTACCAGACGCCAGTTTCGCCGGACAGCAAGAAACCTACCTCAACGTCCACGGCTGCACCAGCGTCCTCCAATGCTGCCACAAATGCTTCGCCTCCACCTTCACCGACAGAGCAATTTCTTACCGCCAACAGCGAGGTTTCGACCACTTTGAAGTCGCCTTATCCGTCGGCGTGCAGAAAATGGTGCGATCGGACTTAGCATCATCCGGCGTCATGTTCAGCATCGACACCGAAACCGGTTTCAAAAATGCCGCCTTAATCACCGCCGCCTACGGATTAGGAGAAAACATCGTTCAAGGATCGGTAAACCCCGACGAATACCTGGTTTTCAAACCCACATTAACACAAGGTTTCCGCCCAATTCTCGACAAACGCCTCGGCACCAAAAACATCAAAATGGTGTACGATCTCGGCGGTTCCAAATACACTAAAAACGTCTCGGTAGCCCCAGCAGAACGCAGCAAATACGCCCTTAACGATGAAGAAATTCTCCAACTAGCACGTTGGGCCGTACAGATAGAAGAACACTACTCCCAAGTCCGCGGCACCTACACGCCCATGGACATCGAGTGGGCAAAAGATGGCAATACCGGCGAACTATTCATCGTCCAAGCGCGGCCGGAAACAGTACAATCCCAAAAATCCGCTACAGTTTTGCGGAACTACAAATTGCAAGGTTCCAGCGCAGTTTTGGCAACAGGGCGCGCCGTTGGCGAAGCCATCGGACAAGGTAAAGCCCATGTAATTTTAGACGTTCACCAAATCGCCCAATTTGAAGCAGGGGAAGTTCTTGTTACTAACAAAACTGACCCGGATTGGGAACCGATCATGAAAAAAGCCAGCGCCATTGTCACCAATTCCGGCGGCCGCACTTGTCACGCTGCGATCATTGCTCGCGAAATGGGAATTCCCGCCATTGTCGGCACCGGCGATGGTACCCAAGTTTTGCAAACCAATCAAGAAATCACTGTTTCTTGTTCTGAAGGAGAGGAAGGCAAAGTTTATTCCGGTTTAGTTCCTTTTGAAATTAAAGAAAGTGCGATCGACAATTTGCCCCGCACCCGCACTCAAATCTTAATGAATGTCGGCAACCCAGAAGAAGCTTTTGGTTTGTCAGCAATTCCTTGCGACGGCGTAGGCTTAGCGCGGCTGGAATTCATCATCGCCAACCACATCAAAGCGCACCCCTTGGCACTGATTCACTTTGACGAATTGACCGATGAATCTGTCAAGCGCCAAATTGCCAAACTCACAGCACTTTACGAACACAAACCCGATTTCTTTACCGACAAACTAGCCCGCGGAATTGCCACGATCGCCGCCGCATTTTATCCCAATCCCGTCATTGTGAGGATGAGCGATTTCAAGAGCAACGAATATGCTAATCTGCTGGGAGGGCGGCAGTTTGAACCGAAGGAAGAAAACCCGATGCTCGGGTGGCGCGGCGCTTCTCGTTATTATGACCCGAATTACCGCGAAGCCTACGCTTTGGAATGCCTTGCATTGAAGCGAGTTCGCGACTCCATGGGCTTGACAAATGTGATTCCGATGATTCCGTTTTGCCGCACGCCGGAGGAAGGGCGCAAAGTGTTGGCCGAGATGGCGAAACACGGTTTAGTCAAGGGTGAAAATGGCTTGCAAGTTTATGTGATGTGCGAATTGCCCAGCAATGTCATATTTGCTGACGAATTTGCCCGGGTTTTTGACGGATTCTCGATCGGCTCTAACGACTTAACTCAGCTAACATTAGGATTAGACCGGGATTCTGCTTTAGTCGCCCACATCTTTGACGAGCGCAATGAAGCTGTGAAGCGGATGGTCGAAATTGCCATTAAAGCGGCCAAGAAGTACGATCGCAAGATTGGGATTTGCGGCCAAGCCCCCAGCGATTATCCTGAGTTTGCTCGCTTTTTGGTTGAGTTGGGAATTGATTCGATTAGTTTGAATCCCGATTCGGTTTTGAAGACTTTGCTTGATGTTGCTAAAGTGGAGGCTTCCAGTGCGGTGATGGATTTAGCGGCCCAGGTTGCTAAAGTGTAACCCCTCTCCCGTTCGTAGTGAGGACTTTAGTCCTCTGATTTAGAGAGGACTAAAGTCCTCACTACCAACCTATTACCGTTCGTAGTGAGGACTTTAGTCCTCTGATTTAGAGAGGACTAAAGTCCTCACTACGAACCTATTCACAACAACCTCACCGGCACTCGCCAGCAAACAGTTAACCCATGGGTGGCATAGTTTGAAATTTGGTTGGGAACTTTCATGATTGAAAACCGTCTGTTGCCCGATAATTTTAGGTTGGCGATCGTGTAAATAAATAAAAAGATTATTCACAAAAGCTCTGAAAATGTGTTTACAGCTCTCCTGATTATTTTCATAGGTTTAGCTCCATCGCTGGTGTCTTTGTGGGTGATGCGCTCTGCCCAGAGGCAAGCCAGCGAGCGAATTGCAGCGGCACAGCTTGCGGTAGCAAATAGACCCCTGCGAACTCAACTACCAACGGGCGATCGCACTTACGTAGAAGGCCTCGGTTATCCGATCGGCGATATCACTTGCGAGTATAACGCTCGCTCTAATTACATTCGCTGCGCTGTCAATCCTTCTGGGCCCTGTCAAGATTGTCGGTACTACCAAGCCAGAACTCTTGACGTTCGCGCTGAAAAGATATAGCTTGTATTGGGGCTGGTGTATGCGAATATTTGCTGATGTAGCAATCCATGAGTTAATATGTACTTACGTGTAAGGGTTGTTGTTGGAGCTTTTTCTGGACGAGCCGCGTCCAAACTAAGCAATTAAAACCTAATCGAGCAGTATTGCTGGGTTAAAGTTGCCATCACTAGCGGATTGCGATCGGTGTTTTTATAGTTGAGGACTTGTACTCAGAAACCAGGTTTAGATCGTAAATCTTGGTTGGGCTGCGAGAAATCTACGAATAAATTGGGTTTCTAGTCTCCTGGGTGTAACTCCTGCTGTTAAAAACATTAGCGAATAAAAATCGCAAGTAGCTGACGGGCAAATCTGCAAGTCGATTTCTCCAAAACATGATGAAAAATTCTGCACGAACAATTGTCTGGATCGTTTGCCTTAAACAGAAACCAGCTCGAAGACTCTAAGTTGAAAGTTTGAGCAGTTGCTGGTGGGCGACAATATTCTGTTTTTCGCGATCGCAGATGAACGCCGTCTCCAACCTGGATTGTTGTCTCATGGCTGCAAGTCATGAATTTTTAAGACACCTCGTCGATACAGGGTATGCCCGATTTCAATTGAATGACACGCATTGGACACTGCCGGCCTAATTATGTTACTGCCAGCACTCCCTAGCCATCCCCTCCTTAATTAATGTCTGGTTGCTATTGTGAACAGAGCTTGCGCACTCCTCACTCTCATCAACCCGGTTTTTTACCGAGAGCGAGGGCTGCAACCTGTGTCTTTTCTTCGTCCATCAAACCGGGTGTCTGCATCCAGAAATGGTGAAATTTATCTGAAAATAAAGTGGATTAGACAATCTACAGAAAACCTCATCAAGTAAATTTTTGAGAATTCCTGTTATTGTCTGCTGCGGGATGTAAGAGATCTGCGTGTAACAGATACACTCGCTCATAGAAAACCGAAGACAAAATATCACCCCATAGATCGATGATTGGGATTTAAACTGCCCAGTCTCAGCGATCGCGCAGGCGATATTTCCAATGCTATCTAAATAGTAAGATAGCACAGATTTTTGCTGACTAAAATCCGCGGTTTGCTCTTTCTAGCAGTCAAAGAACAGAGCCTCTAACTCTCAATTAAACCTTTTCAATAGGTGATAATTATCATCTTGAAATTGGTGTGCTATATACAATAAGCGAGGCAATAATACAATGAAAAGCATTGGCAACAAACCAATTTTACTCAACCCAAAAAAAGCAGGTGACACCACCACAAGCATTGCTGGCAAAAACTCCAGAACCACAGCAACTTATCCTCATGAAAAACAAATAAAACAAGTAAAAGCAGACTGGTGTTTTCAGTCCCCAAAAATCGTTGGCGACGCGGGAATTGGACACGCGCACAGAGAATTTTTGCTAGCAACCGAGTCGGTGGGCGATCGGACAGTAAAAAATGTACTGTTCATCGATGCCAGAGTAGAAAACAGCGACAGCTTGGCAAGAGGAGCCACAGCCGGTACAGAGGTATTTGTACTAGACTCGACGCGGGATGGAGTCGAGCAAATTACTAGAATTCTGGCTAATTGCAGCGATTTAGACAGCCTTCAAATAGTTTCTCACGGTCGAGAAGCCAGAGTACAACTGGGGTCAGCAGAACTGTGCAGCGACAACTTAGAAAGCTACAGCCATTTGTTGCAGCAGTGGGGAAACGCCCTCAGCGAGAGAGGGAATATCTTGTTATTTGCTTGCAGCGTAGCTGCGGGAGAAAGCGGCGAAGCCTTCGTGCGGCGGCTGAAAGAAATTACTGGTGCGGATATTGCAGCTTCCACAGGCTTGACAGGGAGTGCGGCACTCGGTGGCGATTGGGAATTAGAATTTGCGACAGGAGAAATAGGGGCCAGCATTGCCATTGAAAAAGAGGTGCAGGAGGCTTATAGGAGCGTTCTCGGCATATTAGTTAACGAAACTTTCAAGGAATCGAAAGTTAGGGGGCCTTGGATTTACGGAGGAAATAATGGGGCTGTATACAGTCCCCTCACTCCGGCTGCTAGTCAAGCGATTCCTGCCATCACTGGCGGAACACAATCAGGTGTACTGCCTGCTATAGGCGGCCAAACTCCAGGCAACGGCGCTCTGCAATTAACTCCAGCAGCAGTCACCCGGGCGTCCTTCGTCATCTACAACACCCCCGTTCCCGCAACTGACGGCATCAAGGTTAATTTTGATTTCTTTTCCTACGGTTCCACTCAGCAATTTGCAGCCCAGGGGCCATTTATTGCCAACCAACCAGGGGACGGTATCAGTTTCTTCCTGATTGAGGGAACGGCTAGTCCGAGCGCGGCTGGCGGTTTTGGGGGTTCTCTGGGCTACGCTCAACGGCTAAATGGAAGCGTTACTACCCCTGGTATTGCTGGAGGTTATTTAGGCATCGGATTTGACGAGTACGGGAATTTTTCAGCACCTACAGAAGGGCGTTCAGTGCCTGTTCCACCTACTGTTCCCGATGCCCCCAACCTGACTGCTTACAGACCAGATTCAGTAACGCTCAGAGGCAGGGAAAGCAATAATTATCCGTTTTTAACTCAAGCCTTCGCTCCCTTTGGTATCGACAACATTCCTACCAGTATTGACTTTAGTGAAGCAGCTTCTAGTCCTCCTGGTTTTAACTTCAGCAATACTTTCACAACTACTCGCGATGCGTCTAGAAGAAGAGTTCAAATTACATTAGAACCTGGTACCAAGCGCCTGATTGTTGCCTTTGATGGAGGTAACGGCACTGCCCCCGATGGCACCTACGAGACTACTCTGATTAATATCCCCAACTTAGAAACCGTCAACGGCCCTATCCCCCGTAACTTGAAATTTGGTTTCGCTAGTTCCACAGGAGAGGCAAACAATGCTCACGAAATTCAAAACTTGGTAATTGAGACAGTCAATACTGCTACAAGCCAAGCCGACGTTGTGACGATCAAGAGTGGGCCGCAGGCAATCAAATTAGGTGCCAGCATTACGTACACCATCACGACTATCAATGACGGGCCGAATGCTGCTGAAAACGTCCTAGTTCAAGACGAAATACCCAACGCACTACTTCCCGCCGACTTAAATATGGAGCCAAGTCTGGTTCCCTCCAACGGTGGCTTGTATTCAAACGCAACGCGAACCGTCGTTTGGCCGAGAATTCCCTTGCTCAATCCCGGTCAGAGTGTCACTTATACGCTGAGAGTTGGTTTGCCAGAATTTGCTCTACCCCCGGGTTTAAGCGTCGGCAGGAGCTTCACCAACACGGCATTTAGCAGTTCCTCGACCTTCGACCCCGATCTGACTAATAACAACGGTTCAAATCCAACAAGTCTAGTTGATACCACGATCACTGGTACTGTTGCCGACCTCGTTACTACCAAAAGCGGCCCGGTTACGGCAGTGGCTGGGTCAGTTCTTACTTACACGCTGACGACGGCAAACAACGGGCCAGACCCCGCAGACAATGTCACGATTAGCGATAGGATCGTTCCCGGTTTAACTGGAGTCAGCGCATCGGACGGTGGCACTTACGATCCGGCTACAGGCATTGTCACCTTCCCGGTGCTGTCATCCCTAGCCGTCAGTACAGTTCTCCGCACTATCAGCTTCGTTGCCCCAGCCAACCTCAACACTATCAGCAACACGGCCAGCAGCCGCTCAGATACTCCCGACCCGTTCCCTACCAATAACGACGGCAGCACCACAAACAAAGACCGAACTCCTACCAACTCCTCTGTTCTCACCACTATTACGCCCAGCGCTGATGTTGTAACGACCAAAAGCGGGCCCACGGGCGCCACGCCAGGGGCCTCCGTCAGTTACACAATTACGACAGTCAACAACGGCCCGAGTCCCGCAGCAGGCGTAATCATCACTGACAGCATCATTCCCGGCTTGACGGGAGTCACGGTATCCGACGGAGGCACCTACAACCCAACCACAGGGATTGTCAGCTTCCCTGGTATTGCGATCGCCAATGGCACTACAGTCACTCGGACGATCGGCTTTGTCCCCCCAGCCACCCTGACTAGCGTCAGCAACACGGCAAAAAGCACCTCAGTCACTCCTGACCCCACCCCGGGCAACAACGACGGTACAAACCCTGAGTCAACTGTCAGTACAACGATCGGTGCTGTGGCCGATGTGGTAACAACCAAAAGCGGGCCCACTGCTACTACTGCTGGTCGCACAGTCAGCTACACGATCGCCACAGTCAACAACGGCCCGAGTCCCGCAGCAGGCGTAATCATCACTGACAGCATCATTCCCGGCTTGACGGGAGTCACGGCATCCGACGGCGGCACTTACAACCCAACCACAGGGATTGTCACCTTCCCTGGTATTGCGCTCGCCAATGGCGATCGCGTCACTCGGACGATCGGCTTTGTCGCCCCAGCCACCCTGACTAGCGTCAGAAACACGGCAAAAAGCACCTCAGTCACTCCTGACGCGATCGCCACTAACAACGACGGCAGCACCACCAATCAAGACGGCACTCCCACCAACTCATCTGTTCTCACCGCTATTACGCCCAGCGCCGATGTGGTAACAACCAAAAGCGGGCCCACTGGTACTACTGCTGGTCGCACAGTCAGCTACACAATTACGACAGTCAACAACGGCCCGAGTCCCGCAGCAGGCGTAATCATCACTGACAGCATCATTCCCGGCTTGACGGGAGTCACAGCATCCGACGGCGGCACTTACAACCCAACCACAGGGATTGTCAGCTTCCCTGGTATTGCGATCGCCAATGGCACTACAGTAACTCGGACGATCGGCTTTGTCCCCCCAGGCACCCTTACTAGCGTCAAGAACACGGCAAAAAGCACCTCAGTCACTCCTGACCCCACCCCGGGCAACAACGACGGTACAGACCCTAATTCCACAGTGAGTACAACGATCGGTACTCTTGCCGATGTTGTTACCAGCAAAAGTGGGCCCACGGGCGCCTTTCCAGGGGCCTCCGTCAGTTACACAATTACGACAGTCAACAACGGCCCGAGTCCCGCAGCAGGCGTAATCATCACTGACAGCATCATTCCCGGCTTGACGGGAGTCACGGCATCCGACGGAGGCACCTACAACGCAGCTACGGGGATTGTCAGCTTCCCTGGTATTGCGATCGCCAATGGCACTACAGTCACTCGGACGATCGGCTTTGTCCCCCCAGCCACCCTGACTAGCGTCAGCAACACGGCAAAAAGCACCTCAGTCACTCCTGACCCCACCCCGGGCAACAACGACGGTACAAACCCTGAGTCAACTGTCAGTACAACGATCGGTGCTGTTGCCGATGTTGTTACCACCAAAAGTGGGCCCACGGGCGCCTTTCCAGGGGTCTCCGTCAGTTACACAATTACGACAGTCAACAACGGCCCGAGTCCCGCAGCAGGCGTAATCATCACTGACAGCATCATTCCCGGCTTGACGCGAGTCACGGCATCCGACGGAGGCACCTACAACCCAACCACAGGGATTGTCAGCTTCCCTGGTATTGCGATCGCCAATAAAACTACAGTCACTCGGACGATCGGCTTTGTCCCCCCAGGCACCCTTAATGCCGTCAAGAACACGGCAAAAAGCACCTCAGTCACTCCTGACCCCACCCCGGGCAACAACGACGGTACAAACCCTAATTCCACAGTGAGTACAACGATCGGTGCTGTTGCGGATCTTGTTACCAGCAAAAGTGGGCCCACGGGTGCGACGCCAGGGGCCTCCGTCAGCTACACAATTACGACAGTCAACAACGGCCCGAGTGGAGCCGAAGGTGTCACCATCACTGACAGCATCATTCCCGGCTTGACGGGAGTCACGGCATCCGACGGCGGCACCTACAACCCAACCACAGGGATTGTCACCTTCCCTGATATTGCGATCGCCAACGGCACTACAGTCACTCGGACGATCGGCTTTGTGCCCCCAGCCACCCTGACTAGCGTCAGCAACACGGCAAAAAGCACCTCAGTCACTCCCGACCCCACCCCGGGCAACAACGACGGTACAAACCCTAATTCCACAGTGAGTACAACGATCGGTACTCTTGCCGATGTGGTAACAACCAAAAGCGGGCCCACTGGTACCTCTGCCGGGGCCACAGTCAGCTACACGATCTCCACAGTCAACAACGGCCCGAGTGCAGCCGAAGGTGTCACCATCACTGACAGCATCATTCCCGGCTTGACGGGAGTCACGGCATCCGACGGCGGCACCTACAACCCAACCACAGGGATTGTCACCTTCCCTGATATTGCGATCGCCAACGGCACTACAGTCACTCGGACGATCGGCTTTGTGCCCCCAGCCACCCTGACTAGCGTCAGCAACACGGCAAAAAGCACCTCAGTCACTGCCGACCCCACCCCCGGCAACAACGACGGTACAAACCCTAATTCCACAGTGAGTACAACGATCGGTACTCTTGCCGATGTGGTAACAACCAAAAGCGGGCCCACTGGTACCTCTGCCGGGGCCACAGTCAGCTACACGATCTCCACAGTCAACAACGGCCCGAGTGCAGCCGAAGGTGTCACCATCACTGACAGCATCATTCCCGGCTTGACGGGAGTCACGGCATCCGACGGCGGCACTTACAACCCAACCACAGGGATTGTCACCTTCCCTGGTATTGCGCTCGCCAATAAAACTACAGTCACTCGGTCGATCGGCTTTGTCGCCCCAGCCACCCTGACGCTAGTCAGCAACACGGCAAAAAGCACCTCAGTCACTCCTGACCCCACCCCGGGCAACAACGACGGTTCAGATCCCAAGGCCACTGTCATCACCACCGTCAGCACGACGCCGCGTCGCAACACCCCCCCTACAGCAAATAACGATAACGCCAGTGTGGCGCCCAACAAGGCTCTCAGGATCGCGAACTTGGGAGGAACAGACCCCGACGGCACAGTTGTTTCCTTCACGATCGACACCCTGCCGCCAACAAATCAAGGCGTACTGTTCTTGGGCGACCCGGCCAACGACGGAGTAGCAGTTACAGCAGGTCAAGCCCTGACACCGGCTCAATTGAGCCAGTTGTTCTTCAAGTCCACAGGCAATTTTACAGGGGCAAACTTTACCTACAGCAGCACGGACGATCGGGGAGCCCGCAGTCTCGCAGCTACAGTTTCCCTAATTCCGCCGCAGTTCAACGAACCGCCGGTACCTGTCAATACCAACTCCTCTGTGGGGCCGAACGCCACCGTCAAAGTCGAGGGGCTGACGGCAAACGACCCGGATAGCCCGATCGCCTCCTATTCGATCGACACTCTGCCCCCCGCAGACCAAGGCGTCCTGTTCTTGGGCGATCCGGCTAACGGCGGAGTGGCAGTTACACCCGGTCAAGTCCTCACCCCAACGCAAATCAGCCAACTATTCTTCCGGGCCACAGGCGCCTTCACAGGAGCCAGCTTTACCTACAGCGCTAAGGACAGTAGCGGGTTGCCCAGTCCGGCCGCCGCTACTGCCGCCCTGTTCCCGCCTCCGGTTGACCAACCCCCGGTCGCGAACAACGTCAGCATCAGCTTGCTGCCCGGTAGCGCTGTCAACATCCCCGGATTGGGAGGAACAGACTCCGATGGTACTGTGGTTTCCTTCACAATTGAGACTCTGCCACCAGCTAATGAAGGCGTGCTGTTCTTGGGCGACCCGACCAACGGCGGAGTTGCGGTTACAGCCCGTCAAGTCCTGACGCCAGCTCAAATTACTCAGTTGTTCTTCCAATCCGTCAGCGGTTTCACGGGGGCAAAATTCACCTACAGCGCTACCGACAACGCCGGCGCTAGCAGTGTGGCAGTTGCTACTGTCTCTGCACTGGCGATCGAACCTAACGAACCGCCTGTACCCTTGAATGCCAATACCTCGGCGGCCCCCGGCAGCACGATTACCCTGCCCGGACTAGCAGGCCGAGACCCAGATCCGGGCGATACGATCGCCTCTTTCGAGATCGAAACCCTGCCACCAACAGCTCAAGGCCGTCTATTCTTGGGCGCTCCGGCCAGCGGCGGAGTTCCAATTACGATCGGCCAGCGCTTGACGCCCGCTTTGATTAACCAGTTGTTCTTCCAGGCATCCGGCAACTTCACCGGTACCACCTTTACCTACGGCGTCACAGACAGCCGCGGCCTCGACAGTCCCACTGCTGCCACTATCTCAATTGTGGCGGCGCCAACGCCACCCACGCCAACACCCACGCCACCCACCCCAACTCCCACGCCGATACGGACGGCGACGCCCATACCAACGCCCATACCAACGCCCATACCAACGCCCATACCAACGCCCACACCAGAAACCCCGGCGGTACCGGCAGAGACACCCGCGCCGGTACCGACACCGACACCGACGCCTATTTTCGGCCCTGTGCCCGAACCTGATACAGGCTGCGGTTGCGACCCCTTACCCCTGGTGCCTGCGATCGCATTTATCCAACCCCAGCCTTCGCAAATACTCAACTTCGACTCCAACGCCGTAGAACTCACCGACATCCAAAACACTATCCTCGGCACTCCCGGAAACGACTATTTAACCGGGAACGACACTAACGAACTGTTTCTTGCCGAAGCTGGGGATGACACAGTTTTAGGTGAAGGTGGCGCCGATATCGTCTTCGGAGACGAAGGGCGAGACTTCATCGCCGCCGATAAAGGCAACGATATCGTTTACGCGGGCAAAGACAATGATGTGGTGTTCGGAGGGAAACAAGCCGATCGCATTTTTGGCGATCGCGGTGCCGACTTATTGTCAGGCGATCGCGGCAACGACACGATCGTCGGCGACAACGGCAACGACATCGACCTCACCGGCGACGACGGCGACCTGATTTTTGGAGGCGAAGGAGCGGACGCCATTGCTGGCACTCAAGGCCCAGACACGGTTTTCGCCGGCAAAGGCCCAGACATCGTTGCAGGTGGCAAAGAAGGCGACCTGATTTTCGGCGACAAGGGCCTTGACACCCTCTACGGCGACAGCGGAGACGATACGCTGTTCGGTGCCGTCCTCAACTCCCTAGATAGCGACCCTGACGGGCAAGATTTGCTGTTTGGAGGCAATGGCAACGACTTACTGTTGGGCCAATCCGGCGACGATACTTTGCTGGGCGGTAACGGCCAAGATTTGGTGTTTGCAGGTAAAGGGGGCGATCGGATTTTTGGCGAAACTGGTTCCGACACTCTATACGGCAATCAAGGTTCTGATACCATCCTCGGCGACTGCGGTACTGCGGTTGGCAGCACAATTGCCACATCTGAAGGCGACTTAATTTTCGGCAACGATAGCGGTGACATCATCG
>NZ_JAUBUN010000075.1:15270-22305 GCF_036702665.1 Microcoleus sp. Aus8_D2 | reverse complement strand
TGATTATAGGTTCGTAGTGAGGACTTTAGTCCTTCTTCATAAAACCCTAAGAAAGGACTGAAGTCCTCACTACGAACTTGATTATAGGTTCGTAGTGAGGACTTTAGTCCTTCTTCATAAAACCCTAAGAAAGGACTGAAGTCCTCACTACGAACCGGATTGAATTTAAACCGAGCGATTGGCAGTTTCCGCCAGAATTTGCTTAATTTGAGCAGGAGTCAGACTCGGATTGGCCTGCAACATCAAAGCAATCACCCCAGATACGTGCGGCACTCCCATGGAAGTACCCGCAAAATATCGATAGGGAACCCCCGGCCCAGACAGCGGCACCGTTGAATAAACGTCCCCAGCATCCGCCCTGCCGCCATCGCCGCCCGGAGCGACAAAATAACTAATCGCGTCAGATCCCGCCCGGTTAGAATAATCCGCAAACAAGCCGTTGCGGGTAACACCACCGACAGCAATTCCTACCTCATTGGCAAACCGAGCCGGGTAATCTACATCCGGGCGAGCATCATTTCCGGCTGCCGAAACCACCAGCACGCCCTTAGCTTCAGCGGCTCGAATTGCATTCAATTCTTGATCGTTGATCTGTTGACCGCCAAAACTCACATTAATCACCTTAGCACCATTTGCCACCGCGTAATTAATCGCGTTAATTTCATCTGTAATTTTGCCTACTCCTGTGCTATTGAGTATTTTCAAAGGCATAATCTTCGCAGTCGGAGCTGTTCCAGTTATTCCCACTCCATCCTTTTTTGCAGCAACTAAACCCGAGATATGAGTGCCGTGATTGTTATCATCCATCGGGTCATTATCGTTATTGGCAAAATCCCATCCCCGGAAATCATCAACAAAGCCATTGCCATCATCATCTACGCCGTTGTTAGCTTTATTTCTACCAGTCGCATCAACGCCTGTTTCCCCTACATTGCTCCAAATATTCCCCGTTAAATCCGGGTGATTGTAGTCAACGCCGCTATCGATAATTGCTACCACAATGCCATCTCCAGTCAATCCCTTCGCCCAAACTTCTGGAGCTTTAATTAAGTCTCTGCCCCACTCGTCGCCGCCCAAGTCGGGAACATCAGGAAAAGTTGGCACACCTTGAGCTTTAGCAACTGCCGCCGCCGCATTCACTAAACCGAACCCAAAACGAGAGTCAAAACCCGGTGAGTTGCTGGGACTATCAGGAACAATATTTGCTGGAGTTGCAGATAAATTTAGGGTAAAATTTGTATTGCCTTGGTTTTGATAAACTCGGACAAAGTATGTTCCGGGTGCCAAATTTTTGAGGTCGATCGACTCTGGTGATAAACCCGATTCTTTAGAAGAAGCAATAATATCGGTAAAGTCAATAGAATTGTCGCCGTTAATATCTTTAATCACAGCCACGTCAACATCGGCACTAAAACCGCTGACAGTTAATTTAAAGTCGTTAGTTGCAGGCAAAGTAAAGCGGTAAAGGTTGTCTGGGCGGGCGTTGCTAACCGAGTCGGCGATGGTTTGAGTGCTGCTCAAAACTCCTAAATCGCGGGCTTGGCTGAGTTGGTTCCCCAATACGGCATTTGCAGAGATGAACTTACCGCTGAGGTTTTGTGGAGATGCGTTGGCGACGACACCTAAAATAGCACCGGATTGGCGAATTTTAATTACTGTGTTGGGAGTGCCCGAAACTGCTTCTAAAGTGATGTCTGCTTCGGTAAGATTGTCAGTTAGTCCGATCGCATCCTCAAAACTGTTAAAGTCAGCAATCACGTCGGCAACAGCGGGATCGGAGACTGGGGAGTCACTGCGGAGGACAAAGGTATCTGCGCCCAAACCCCCTGTCAGCGTATCTTTGCCCCCATCGCCCACTAAAACGTCGCTACCGTTACCGCCGTTGAGGCTATCATCTCCCCTACCTCCTTGCAAGGTATCGCTGCCCTTGCCGCCAAATAGGAAGTCATTGCCGGCACCGCCGTTAAGCAAGTCATTCCCCACACCACCGAAGAGACTATCGGAATTGCCACCGCCGAGGAGTCTGTCATTACCATTATCACCGCTGAGGCGATCGGCATCCGAGGCACCGACAATAAAATCATTACCGCCGAGGGCAAAAAGTCCGTTAGGATAAGGAGTCAAAAAGCCCGGAGTTAATGTCAAACTATTGGGGCTATCATCTAAAAGATAGGAAAATCCGTCTGGGCTCGGACCGGGCATAGAAATTTACTCCTTAGATAAAATCAATCTAAATTTTAGATTTTAAACATGAAATTGTCCTTAATAAATCTACCATCCCAAATTCATTAATCAGGATCGGAAAATGGGAAAACAACACTTGCATCGAATTCAGAATTTTTTCAACCTCGCGAAAGCGCGTTTAAAGCCTTATTTGCGCTATGCGATTTTGGGCGGAACGTTTTTATTTATTACCCAAGCTTTTGTAACTCACTGGCGAGAAGTCGCGAATATCCGAATTCGAGCCGAAAGTTTTCCGTTATTAGCTATTGCGTTGGGCGTCACTTTACTATCTCTAATTTTTGTCGGCTGGGTGTGGATGTTGATTTTGCGGGAATTCCGCCAACCTGTAAATGCGGCGTGGGCGATTCAAGTTTTTCTCAAGACTAATATTGCCAAGTATTTACCGGGGAATATTTGGCATTTTTGGGGTCGCATCTCGGACGCCAAAAAGGCAGGGATTGCGCCCAAAGCTGCTACTCTCAGCGTGTTGCTAGAACCCTTGCTGATGGCTTCGGCGGGCGTGCTGATTGGGTTGATTTGTTTTGAGCGGATCGATGGTTTTTTGCGAATTGTCGGCTGTGCTGCTATTTTAATAGCGATTCATCCCCGAATTTTAAATCCGATCGTCCTATTTGTAGAGCGGTTGAAGTTATCGAAGAACAAGGGGGAAAATTCCGAGGTTGGAGAGGTTGCGGGCGATCGACTAATTTCGCCTTTAGAGTCTAGCTCCAATCTAGCTAAAATAAAATCTAATGTCAAGCCTAACCGCCAAATTAATTTGCCAATTAAACGCTATCCTTTAATCCCGTTAATCGGACAAATGTGTTTTATCGGATTGCGGGGAAGCGGATTTTTCTTAACGGTAATGGCTTTAAATCCGGTAAATTTTATCGATATTCCCAACTTGTTCGGTGCTTTTGGTTTGGCGTTTGTGGTGGGTTTAGTTGTACCGGGAGCACCGGGAGGGATGGGAGTATTTGAAGCAACGGCGATCGCCCTTTTGTCCGATCGCTTTTCGACGGGTATAATTCTGAGCGCCGTGGCTTTGTATCGGATTATCAGCATTCTGGCGGATGTTTCCGGTGCTGTTTTGGCGAAAATTGACCGCCAGCGCGATCGACACATTAAGTAAGTGGATTTACCCCGATTAGCCGGAGTCAAAAATATGTATTTTTATTAAGACTTGGGGCTTACGTAAGTATGCTGGCTATAGTTGATTTAATAAAAAAAAGTCAACTCATCTGTTTGGGCTGCTAAATAGCCAAGCCACAAACAATAGAGTCTGAATCAATAAATTTAAGACTGGCAAACAAACCGAGTCGCTCTCAGAACCTCCACAATTTTAGGTATTTGTACCGTCAAAGACACTAATTTTTTTGAGTTCGGGTGTGCTCGTCGTGGATTTAGGAAAAATTGTTCATTTTAGGCGATCGGGTACACAGCCATGATATCAGTTTTATCAGAACGGGCGATTGAACTTGCGAATCACATCAACGCGGGACAAGGGAATTTTGGTGAAAAGGGCGAAAAGGGCGATCGCCTCAGTACAATAGTATTTATCGATGCGGCAGTAACAGACTATCAAACACTCCTAGATGGAGTGAAATTCGGAGTAGAAGCAATAATTATCGACGCCGACAGAGATGGAGTCGAACAGATTAGCGAAGTCTTAGCAAACCGCACTAATATTGACAGCATTCATCTAGTTTCCCACGGCGAACCGGGAAGCTTGCAACTCGGTAAAACCCGACTATCTATTGATAACCTAGAAGATTATGGTAAGCAATTGCAGCAATGGCGGCGCGCTTTAACAGTTGGTGCAGATATTCTGATTTATGGGTGTAATGTAGCAGCAGCATCCTGCGATTTCCCCAAAGTCCGCCAGGGAATAAATTCCCTGTTCGAGCGCGAAAGTCGGTTGAAACCGACTGAAAACAATTTCATTAAACAGTTCTCTAAAGATCAATACGCTTGGGTTAGCAGTTGTCATTGCGAGGAACGAAGCAATCGCAGTGTCTATTTTTCACATCGTTTTATTGACTGGACACTCTTAACCCAAGCGTATTGCTATGAGACGGGGGTTGAAACCCCCGGCGCGATCAATGAACAAGCCGTAGATGGTAGCGACTTCCTCCACCGCATTGCCACTCTCACCGGTGCAAATATCGCCGCATCCAAGCATCTCACGGGGAGTGCAAAATTAGGAGGCAATTGGGAACTAGAAACACAAATCGGCAACATCAAATCGCCCCTAGCATTCGAGTCAGACGTGATGCAAAATTATGCGTCTGTTTTGGCTACCTATACCGTTACCAATACCGATAATAGTAGTACAGGTTCTCTAAGAGATGCGATCGACAAAGCCAATTCCAATCCCGGACTAGACACAATTAACTTTAACATTCCCGGTACTGGCCCTCATACCATTACCCTCCAATCCGTCTTACCTATCATCACCAGTCCAGTTATTATCGACGGCAAATCTCAACCCGGATATGCTGGGAAACCAATTATCGAACTCAATGGCAGTTTGGTACAACAATCTAGCGGATCGGGTAGCGTTGGTACTATTGGTATAGAATTGAGCAAGAGTGCTTTTGGCGGCCAGGAAGATTCCAGCGGCAGCACCATTCAGGGATTAGTTATTAATGGATTTGGAAAAGCATCATCATCATCATTGGGATTAGGCATTTGGGTAAGTAGTAACAAAAATACCATTCAAGACAACTACATCGGCACCGATATTAGCGGTAGTGCTGCTGTAAGTAACACTGCGGGCGGCATCAGGATAGGCGATTCCAGCAATTTTTCCGTGCCGAATCCTACCCCCGTCACAAGCACTATTATCTCGCGCAATGTCATTTCTGGTAACGGTGATGTAGGAGTAGGGGGCATCTTTATTCCAGGGGCAGCCAGCAATACCAAAATTACTGGCAACTACATCGGTACAGATTCAACGGGGACAATAGACTTAGGCAATGGTGGCGATGGTATTTTTATTCTTCGCAAAGATACGAATAATACTATTATCGGTGGCATTGCACCCGGAGAAGGCAATATCATTGCTAACAATAAAGGCAGCGGTATTGATGTTGCTGGTAATACCGGCGGTCACACTATCCAAGGTAATAGGATTTTTAATAACAGACGATTAGGCATTGACTTAATCGGTACTACTGGTGTCACTCCCAACGATTTAGGTGATGCGGATATAGGCAGCAACAACCTGCAAAATTACCCTGTTTTGACTTCAGTTAGTGGCAACACAGTTAAGGGAACTCTCAACAGCAATCCTAACAGCAACTTGCGCGTCGAATTCTTTGCAAATACCAGTTACGATCCCGCAGGTGTAGGTCAAGGTGAAACTTTTCTAGGTTTCCAAGACGTTACTACAGATGGTGCTGGCAATGCTAACATCAACTTCCCCTATACTCCAGTAGCAGGCAAACCCTTTCTCGCTGCTACAGCTACTAACAAAACTACAGGCGATACCTCGGAATTTTCCTTTCGCAATCAACCACCAGTCAACACCATACCGGGAAGAACAACTACTACCACAACTAACCCTAACAACATTACCATCAACGGCGGAGAATTCCTTGCATATAACGTTTTAGCGACACCTTATCCGTCTGCTATTAACGTTTCAGGCGTGACAGGAAATGTAGACAGCATTACAGCCACTCTCAACAGTGTCAAAACTTTTGATACTAATGCACAGCAGACAATCAACCTCTTGTTAGTGGGCCCACAGGGACAAAATGTGGTGTTAATGTCTCATGTTCCATCTCCACCGCTCAATAATGTTACGCTGAAGTTTGATGATAATGCTGCCTCTTTTCTTTTTTCCCTAGTTCCAAATTCCCTGCCGCCAACTATCGCTTCCGGAACTTACAAGCCGAGTAACTATTCAGCAAATAGTTTTCGCGATATTTATGCCTTCACTCTACCGGGACCGACACCGACAGGATCACCAGAAGGGCCTTATGGTTCGACTCTTTCTGTTTTTAACAAAACTAACCCTAACGGTACTTGGAAACTGTATGCGGTTGATGCCAACCAATATAATAGTAAAGCGTCCGGTGCTACTATTCCGGGAAATATTGCTAGTTGGAGTCTCAATGTCACTACTGATACGGGCAAAGAAACGACGACTCAAAATACTCCTCGCATCTTCTCTGCTAGTGGCGGCAATAGTATCTCTGTATCCGACTCAGATAGCGAGTCGGTGGAAGTAAATCTCAGTGTTACCAGCGGCACTCTTGCACTCAAGTCGCTGACGGGAATTACAGGATCGGGGAATGGCAGCAACATCCTGATTTATACGGGAAAACAGACTGATATTAATGCTGCTTTAGATGGTTTAACTTATACGCCGAATCCGAACTTTAGCGGCACTGATGCGCTGATTTTGACGACAAACGATCGCGCACCAGCAGAATTAGGCGGTGCTCTCACAGATGTCGATCGTGTGAATATTACCGTCAACCCCACAACTCCGACTCCCACAACTCCGACGCCAACCACTCCAACTCCGACAACACCAACTCCAACCACTCCGACTCCAACCACTCCGACTCCAACCACTCCGACTCCGACAACACCGACTCCGACAACACCGACTCCGACAACACCGACTCCGACAACACCGACTCCAACCACTCCGACTCCAACCACTCCGACTCCAACAACACCAACTCCAACCACTCCGACTCCAACCACTCCGACTCCAACCACTCCGACTCCGACAACTCCGACTCCGACAACTCCGACTCCGACAACTCCGACTCCGACAACTCCGACTCCGACAAC
>NZ_JAUBUN010000075.1:13785-15170 GCF_036702665.1 Microcoleus sp. Aus8_D2 | reverse complement strand
ACTCCGACTCCGACAACTCCGACTCCGACAACTCCGACTCCGACAACTCCGACTCCGACAACTCCGACTCCGACAACAACACCAACCGATACACCAACTCCCACGCCAACGCCGACGCCGACGCCAACTCCCACGCCGACGCCAACTCCCACGCCAACGCCGACGCCGACGCCAACTCCCACGCCAACGCCAACTCCGACGCCAACTCCGACGCCAACTCCAACTCCAACTGCGACGCCAACTCCGACGCCAACTCCGACGCCAACTCCAACTCCAACTGCGACGCCAACTCCAACTCCAACTGCGACGCCAACTCCGACACCTGCGGAAACTCCCACGCCCACCCCAACTCCGACACCTACACCAACTCCGACACCTGCGGAAACTCCCACGCCAACGCCAACGCCTTCTTCCCCAGATTGCATTTGCAATACGATCGAGTATCCAAATCTCGATCGCCCAAACCAAGCTAACAACACCATCAACGGCAATGGTAGCGGTGAAATTCAATTTGGCACTGCGGAAAATGATGCTTTTTACGGCAGTCCCAATCCGAATATTTTCGATGCGGATTTAGGTGACGACAACCTCTACGGCGGAGAAGGAAACGACATTCTTTACGGCAACCGAGGCAATGATTTTATTGACGGCAACAAGGGAGACGATATCCTTTTAGGTGGCAAGGGAAATGACTTAATTTGTGGCGGTGAAGGCGAAGATCTCATTTTCGGGAATCGCGGCAATGATTCAATAAATGGTAAAGAAGACAACGACTTAATTTTTGGCGGTGAAGGTGCTGATTTTATCGACGGCGACAAAGGCAGCGATCTCGCCTTTGGAGGCAAGGGCAACGATCTAATCTTCGGCAGCGAAGGTGAGGATTCTCTTTACGGCAATTATGGTGATGATACCCTCTGCGGAGGTGCTGGCAATGATTGTCTCAGTGGAGGTGCGGGCAATGATTTGCTAGACGGGTGCGAGGGAAATGATACTTTGATTGGCGGTTTGGGGGATGACTGTCTGATTGGAGGTGCTGGGAGCGATCGCTTTTTACTCTCCACCAATTCCGGTATCGATATTATTGCCGATTTTGAAGCAGGAAAAGATTTGCTGATGTTAGGTAATGGCTTGACTTTTGACCAATTAAATGTTAATCAAGTCAGCGGTAAAACGTCGATCCAGTTTGTGCCGACTGGGGAAATTATAGCTGTTTTAAATGGGGTTTCTGCTAACAGTATTAATGTAGCAAATTTCACTTTGATTTAAACATTCTCTTTCTTCTCTGACTCTTTCTCTGTCAGCGCATTTCGCCATCGAAATCGCACAACACAATTCGTTCGTAGTGAGGACTTTAGTCCTTCCTCCTAAAACTCTGAAGAAGGACT
>NZ_JAUBUN010000075.1:8102-13685 GCF_036702665.1 Microcoleus sp. Aus8_D2 | reverse complement strand
GAAGTCCTCACTACGAACCTGAAGGACTGAAGTCCTCACTACGAACCTGAAGGACTGAAGTCCTCACTACGAACCTGAAGGACTGAAGTCCTCACTACGAACCTGTTACAGCATTTTTTCCATAAATTGCTTGGCTCGATCGCACTTGGGGTTGCTAAAAAACTCTTGCGGCGGCACATCTTCCGCCACCTTTCCGCCATCTAGAAACAAGATGCGGTGGGCGACTTCCCGTGCAAAACCCATCTCGTGAGTCACAATTGCCATGGTAATCCCCGTCTGCGTCAAAGCTTTCATCACATCCAACACTTCTTTCACCATTTCTGGATCGAGTGCAGAAGTCGGTTCGTCCATCAGCAAAATTTCCGGTTCCATCGCCAAGCAGCGGGCGATCGCCACCCGCTGTTTTTGACCCCCCGAAAGCTTAGAAGGATAAACCTCCGCCTTATCAGACAAACCGACTTTTTCCAGCAATTCTAAGCCCTTCTGACGCGCCTCATCCTTAGCAACGTGCTTCACTTTGAGAGGCGCATACGTCACATTTTGCAGCACAGTCATGTGCGGGAACAAGTGGAAATGCTGAAACACCATCCCCACTTTTTGCCGCATTTTCATAATATCGGCTTTCGGCAAAGTGATATCCACGCCATCAATGTATATCTGTCCTGAAGTTGGAACTTCCAGTAAATTCAAACACCGCAAAAAAGTAGACTTACCGCACCCCGAAGGGCCGATAATCGCAATTACTTCTCCTTTGTGAATCTCCGTGGTGATCTCGCGCAAAACCTTAAGATTGCCAAAAGATTTATAAAGGCGATCGACCTTAACTGCTACTTTGGAGTCTGCGTTCGAGTACATTGGCCCCCCAAGTTAAACTAAGCACCATCAAATAATAAATTGCGCCGACAAATATCAAAGGTTCAAAGTAAATATACTTTTCTGCTCCCACAATTGTAGCGCGGCGCAGCAAATCTTCTACGCCGATTACCGAAACCAAAGCTGAATCCTTCAACAAAGCAATACTTTCATTCACCAATGCAGGCAAAATATTTTTCAATGCTTGCGGCAAAATAATATCGCCCATCATCAGCTTGTAGGGAACGCCAAGGGATTCGGCTGCTTCTTTTTGCCCTTTATCTACGGCTTGAATTCCGGCGCGGATGGTTTCGGAAATATAAGCCCCAGAATTCAGGAAAAAAGTAATCACGCCAGCTTGCAGCGCCGATATATTATAGCCTGTAAGCTGCGGCGTTGCAAAATAAACTAAAGTCAACTGCAAAATTAGCGGCGTTCCTCTAAAAATTGAGGTGTAAGCAGTACCAAACCAGAACAGCGGTTTAATGCTAGAAATCTTAAACAGAGACAGCACGATTCCCCAGAGAAATCCCAGAAATGCCGACAGCAAGGTAAAGGTGAGCGTTACCCAAATCCCTGACAAAATATAAGGCAAATTCGGCACAATTTTGCCAAAATCTAACCCGAACTTGGGTGCTACCGCAGGCTGATTTCCTTGAGCGGGTTCTTGGGCGATCGATCGCGAAAACCATTTAGTAGCTAGTTCCTTAATTTGACCGCTGGCTTTCATTTGCTGGAGGACGCGGTTGAATTCTGGAACTAATCTCGAACCTTTCGCAAAGGCGATCGCCGAACCGCTTTCTTCTGTATTCGGAATTGTGTTAAATTCCAAGTCCGGGTTAGCGTCTGCATACCCTTTAGCGACAGTATCCTCAATTACTCCCGCCGCGATCCGGTTCGCTTTAATTTCTTGAATGATATCAGGAATCTTGTTCAGAGGAGCCGCTTGCACCCCAGCCATTTTTTTCACAGCTTCCTGCTGAATGCTTCCGAGTTGAACGCCTACTTTTTTCCCGGTTAAATCTTCAGCTTTGGTCAAATTGCTGCCTTTATTGGCGACAATTGTATTTTGAGCTTCGTAGTAAAGCTCAGAAAAATCTACATTTTTTTTCCTTTCGGCTGTGGGGGTCATTCCCGCCATGACAAAATCGGCTCTTTTTGCTTGCAAAGCCGGAATTAAGCCGTTAAAATCCATGCCGATGACTTTTAGCTCGTACCCCAACTTTTTAGTAATATATTTGGCAATATCGATGTCAAAACCGATGATTTCGTTGCCGCTAACAGCCGTATCTTTAAATTCATAGGGCGGGTAGTCTGGGGAAGTCGCCAGGGTTAAAGTCTTGTTGGTTTGGGCGTAACTGGCGATCGCAATTAAGCTAAAGGCGATCGCGATCGCCGCCGCCAGCATCGATCGCAATTTAAAACGTTTCATGTCCAGCATTTTCCTCACAAATCCCCTAGCAAAAATCTAAAATCTGCAATTAAGTCACGATGCTAACAATATATCTAGTCCCCTAAAGTTCAGTTACTGGGATTGTCGTTTATAGCCGAGTCCCAAAAAGGTGAGGTATAGGTTTTGATTTTCCATTTTTCGATTTTAGATTGAAGAATTGGCCCGGAGCGGCTTTGCTCTTCGAGCAGGGATTGAGGGATTGAGCCGTCAATACCCCTAGGATATCTCGAACTGCTATAGCTTTTTGTGAAATCAACGGGGTTGCTGCCAATCTTGTTAAAAAATCCGCCCTAAAAAAGAAGTATTACCTGTTGACTTGTCGCGAATTTTTGTGGTATATTTTAGATAATGGGAGTGGTGACATTAATTTTAAAATTGCCACCACTCCCATTATCTAATAATACTTTATTGAATGGTCAAAGTCAAGCAATTGAGCCGAAAAAAAAGGCGCTTTTTTTTTATTTTTTCAATTAAAATTAAACGGCGCCCATTACCAATTCCCCGTTACCGTCAATCACTTCGCCGATCGCGAACGCTGCAATTCCCTGAGATTGAAACCATTTAACAGCCTGGTCAACTTCCCGGCGATCGAGCAACAGCACAAACCCAATACCCATATTAAAAGTATTGAACATATCGACAGTCGCAACTGAACCAGCTTCAGCAATCCAGTCAAAAATCGGCAAAGTTTGCCAACTATTACAGTCAATTTTCACAGATTGATTGGTTCCCAAACAGCGGGGCAAATTTTCCGGCAAACCGCCGCCAGTAATGTGAGCCATACCGTGAATTTCTAAACCGCTCTTAATTGCTTCGAGGACTGGTTTAACATAAATTGTAGTCGGAGTCAGCAGCACTTCTCCTAAAGTTTTGCCACCTAACTTTTCTGGTTGGGAATTCCAATCAAAACCCAAATCGCCAGCAATTTTTCTCACCAAACTAAAACCGTTGCTGTGCACGCCGGAACTAGCCAGCCCCACAGCCACATCTCCCACCCGTACCTGCGAACCGTCGAGCAATTTGCTCTTTTCGACAATTCCCACGCAAAAACCAGCCAAATCGTACTCACCGGCTTGGTAAAAACCGGGCATTTCTGCGGTTTCCCCTCCGAGCAAAGCACAGCCCGCTTGTTTGCAACCGTCAGCAATTCCTGTCACCACCCCAGCTAACTGTTCGGAATTTAACTTTCCTGTGGCTAAATAATCGAGAAAAAATAGCGGTTCCGCGCCGGATGTCAGCACGTCGTTGACGCACATCGCCACTAAGTCGATTCCTACTGTGTCGTGGCGATCGAGATCGTGGGCCAATTTCAACTTAGTTCCCACGCCGTCAGTGCCCGAAACCATCACCGGCTCTTTTAATCCCTCGGGGACGCTGAAAAACCCGCTAAATCCGCCGAATCCACCCAAAACACCCGATCGGTGGGTGCTTTTGACTGTATTTTTGATGCGATCGACAAAAGCTCTGCCCGCCTCAACATCTACACCTGCTGCTCGATAATCCATAAGTCCGCCAAATCGATTTGTAAGTTTTAGTTTATGCCGGTAAGGGTTAACAGACGAATCACCCGAGCCCGAACTTGAGTCTCAAATTTTGGGCCCGGGCGGCGATGAGTCTCGGAAACTTGTATCGATTTTGGGGCGGGCTCAACAGCCAACACTTGACAAACAGATTTTTTCAGACTAGCCATTGGGCCACCCATAAAATCCGCTAAATTTTTGTAAAGTTTTATAAAGTTTTCAGGAATTGCGAAAACGGCTGCAAGGATTGCAATTAAAGGATTTTATGATACCGATCGCCGAGAAGATTTGATGAAGATTTGGTGAAGTGTGCCGCCACAGCGATCCCCAAGCGCAAAAGTTTGTGGTAGTCTGTTGCAGTTCGTGAACAACACACAAATTGCGGATCGAGTATGAGTTGTCAAGTATCAGGGAAGTTTCCGCCAATTTTTTTGGGGGCTGAAGCATTAAAGCAAAAACGCACCCCGATACTTTGCTTTGACTCACGGGGGAATGGCGAAGGGCAAGAGAGAAATCCTTGACGCCCTGCGCCAAACGGCCAATCCTCCAATCTCGGTTGGCAATGGCTCTTCACAAAAATGGACGTATGAAGGAAAAATTTGTTGGTGGTTTGCTCGCTGTCCTGTTAGTTCCTGTGGTAGGAACGGCATCGTCTTGTCACGCACAAGCAACAAATGCTGTCAAGCAAAACTCTCAGGACTCCAAGCAAGTAATTGCCACCCAACCGTCCCCGCAGTTAAACGCGACTCGGGCCGAAGCACAAAAAGTCGGACAGTATCAGTACCAAGCAAGAGCTGACATTGACCGAGACTCGATCGCCAAAATTCAGCCCCACGACTTGGGCGGGCGACAAGCAGCGACAGTCTACGTGCGAAACATTCCAGTCATCACCTTTCTCAACGCCAGTCCGGAAAAAAACACGTCTTTAGCAGAAACTGGCGACAGCCAAGCCGATACTCGCAGTCAGTTGAAAGTAGCGGGCGCGAAAGAAAATCCCAAAGTTGGAAACATCGCCAGCAACGAAAGCAACCAAGAACCCGATCCTGTGTGGCGGGCATCCAGCCTAGCAGCAAGACTCAACCAGCTAGCCCGCAACAACATCGATCCGAACAGCATTACCGTTAAGTGGGAAAAAGGCGATCGCTACCTGATCGAGGCAAACGGCGAGGACTTGGTAAGCATCAACGCCGACACCATCCTCCCCGATACCACCAGCGACTTCAGCCTAGACGCCCTGCAAGTAACCAATCGCCTCCGCCGACTGCTGGGCAACGCCCCACCCCTGGAAGCAGTCGCAGGCCAACCCCAACCAGAACCCCCCGTGCTGTCTCTAGGCCCAGTTCAAGTGCGGCTCAGCGGCTGGGCTTCCTGGTACGGCCCCGGCTTTAACGGCAACCTCAGCGCCAGCGGCGAGCGTTTTAACCAAAATGATTTGACCGCAGCCCACCGCCAGTTGCCCTTCGGCACTAGAGTGATGGTGCGAAATCTCGACAACGGCCGCTCCGTAGTCGTCCGCATTAACGACCGCGGCCCCTATGTGGGCGATCGGCTGATTGACTTGTCCGCCGGCGCCGCCAGCGTGCTGGGAATGATCGGCAGCGGGGTTGCGAGAGTGGAAATCGAAGTAATCGAACCGCAGCAACAAACAACAGTTGGACGTTGACCTGTGACCTGTGACAGTTGACCTGTGACAGTTGACCTGTGACAGTTGACCTGTGACAGTTGACCTGTGACAGTTGACCTGTGACAGTTGACCTG
>NZ_JAUBUN010000075.1:0-8002 GCF_036702665.1 Microcoleus sp. Aus8_D2 | reverse complement strand
TCACAGTTGACCTGTGACAGCTTGACAGCTTGACAGCGACCCTTAAGTCCGAGGATTGGAGTAATGAATAGTCTGATTTTAATTTCTCCCGATCGGGCGGGCGGGCTTTCAACCAATTCTTTCTGGTAAGGCAGAATACAAAAGTTATCCGAAGTGTAGAAATCAGAAACTAGAATAAAACTTGTCCGGGCTTGAAGTATCTGACATCTTGCACTCGTCGCCATAGTCGCGCGCGCCACAATAGTTTATTTGTTGTGGAACTCGCACGCGAGTTTGTTGCTAACATCGGTGCAAGATGTCCGATCGAACAAATTCAGACAAATAAATTCTGCATTCTGCCGAATGCCTTCAGGAGAGTGTCTTGGTGCGCCTGTTTACGACCATTGCAGCACTTCGCTGCTACTTAAATTCACAAAAGTCTGCTGCACCTGATTTGACAGTCGGTTTGGTGCCGACGATGGGAGCTTTGCACGCCGGACATCTGAGCTTGATCCAGCGGGCCAGACAAGACAATGCGATCGCCCTGGTCAGCATTTTTGTCAACCCGCTGCAATTTGGGCCAACAGAAGATTTTCAAGATTATCCCCGGAATTTCGAGCAAGACCGGCTGCTGTGCGAACAAGCTGGGGTTGATGCCATTTTTGCTCCCTCAGCAACCGAAATGTTCGGCAACCAAGCGGTCGATCGCACTGAAACACACAAAACCGCCCAAACACAAATTGAACTTTCATCCTTAACTCAAGTAGTGCCGCCGCCGGCGATGACATCGGTGTTGTGCGGCAAATCTAGGCCCGGTCATTTTCAGGGCGTCGCGGCAATTGTGACCAAACTTTTGAGTTTAGTGCAGCCGACAAAAGCTTATTTCGGTCAGAAAGACGCGCAGCAGCTAGCAATTATCCGCAAGCTGGCCTTTGATTTTAACTTGCCTGTAGAGATTGTTGCTTGCCCGATCGTCCGCGAAGAGTCAGGACTAGCAATGAGCTCTCGCAATCAGTATTTAACAACCGAGCAAAAACAGCAAGCCTGCGCCATCTACCGCGCGCTGCAACAAGCCTCAAAAACTTTTGCCTCAGGCGACCGCACCGCAGCGGCAGCACTCGCTATCGCGCGGGCCGAGGTCGCCCGAGAGCCAGCAGTCAAGCTCGAATATGCCGAACTCGTCGATCCCGACACTCTGACGCCGTTGCAGGTTGTGGAAACAGCGGGACTTTTAGCCGTAGCAGCCAGAGTAGGCTCTACTCGCTTGATTGACAATATAATTCTCAGGAACCGGCGGCCAATTGTGGCGATCGACGGGCCGGCGGGCGCTGGGAAATCTACCGTAACTCGCAAAGCAGCAAGGGTTCTCGGCCTGTTTTATCTGGATACTGGGGCGATGTATCGGGCGCTGACTTGGCTGGCTTTGAAAACAAACACGCCGATTTCTGACGAATGTGCGATCGCCGAATTAGTCAGTGGCAGCTATTTGGAATACAATCTCGATCCCGGATCTTTGACGCTGAAGATTAACGGCGAAGACGTAACCGAGGCAATTCGCAGTTTGGAAGTGACATCGCGCGTCTCAGAAATGGCGGCGATTCCGGCCGTGCGCCAGTTTCTGGTGGAGGAACAGCGGCGCTGCGGCAAATCCGGCGGAATTGTGGCAGAAGGCCGGGATATCGGGACTAACGTGTTTCCGGATGCGGAATTGAAGATTTTTTTGACGGCTTCGGTGCAAGAGCGATCGCGCCGGCGACTGTTAGAACTTAAAGACACCGATCGGGCTAATATTAGTTTGGCCCAGTTGGAACAAGACATCGCCCTGCGGGACTCTAAGGACAGCACCCGCCTGGTTGCACCTTTGCGCAAAGCGGCGGATGCTGTGGAAATTCAAACAGACAATTTGACTGTTGACGAAGTTATCGATCGGATTGTCGGTTTGTACCAAGAGAGAATCGGCCCTCAAAGTTAATTTTAGGACGCTGCAGGCGGGCGATCGCCCCCAGCGTCAGCTAGGGACGGGGGACGGGGGCCTGAGTCCCTCGGAATATCAGGTGCCATTAACCGGATTTGAGCGCCGTCTCCCTTAGTCGCGGGAATTTTCAACTATCCCGCCGTTTTCATGGAGAGGCGGTTCGGGCGCACAAGTCTTAACACAAGTCTTAAATTTTTGATCCTGACGGACTTCCCTGCGATCGGTTATTTGCACTAACATTTCTAGGGGCAATCCGATTTAAGATTATCGTCCTAAGTGGATTAACTTGATATCAAAATAAAATCTAGAATTAATTGTGCAAGGTGTGAAGGAGAGAATGACGTGACAAAAATGAAACGGCTTTTGAGGCGGCGAAAAAATTTAATCGTTGCTTTTACGGCCGCCGCGGGCAGTTTTTTGCTGGGTGTGACGTTGCCGATGAACTTGCGGACAACTGGGCCAGTGGCACCGATGCAGGCGCAAGTCTTGGCCGTATCCCAGTCGCCAGAACCAAAACTGATATCCAATGTTAATGGGATCAAAGGGGCGATCGCCCATCGAGTTGAGTTTTCCGAACAGGCTATAGGCAAATTGGAGGCAACCCGCTTTCAATCGGGCCTACCGTCGCAGTTTAAAGGTACAATGCTCCGTCAGGCGAAACTCGACTCGCACCACAAGGCGATCGCCCTGACATTTGACGATGGCCCCTGGCCGACAACAACTACACAAATCCTAGATATTCTCAAGAAAAACAATATTAAGGCTACATTCTTCTGGGTAGGAAGATACCTGCAAACTTATCCCGAACTTGGCAAACAAGTCGCGGCATCCGGTCACGCGATCGGCAACCACACTTGGAACCACCAATACATTAAGTATAACGAAGAAGGTGCCGCTCGCGAGATCGATCGCACATCATCCTTAATTGAGGAATTAACAGGCGTCAAAACATCTATGTTCCGCCCGCCAGGAGGCATTTTAAACAATGGATTGGCAGCTTACGCACAGAAGAAAAATTATGCAGTTATCATGTGGTCTGCTGATTCTTTAGATTGGCGGACTGCTACGCAATCTTTGATGGATAACGTGATGCGACAAGCAAATTCCGGCGGCATTGTGTTGATGCACGACGGGGGCGGCAATCGATCGAGGACTGTAGAAGCTTTGCCGGAGATTATTGCTCGATTGAGAAAGGAAGGGTACATTTTCGTAACAGTTCCCGAATTATTGGAGATGCAAGAACAAGAGTTAAAACATCAGGAAACAGCACACAAATAAAAAAATGGGAGAGTGGAATTAAGCGCCATTTTCCCATTTTTCATAAATCTCTATAATGCTGACAATTAAATGGGTTTGTAGTGAGGACTTCAGTTTTCTGATGCGGACTAAAGTCCTCACTACAAACCTACTGATAATTGTTCATTCCTCTGATGCGGACTAAAGTCCTCACGCTCAAACCTACTGATAATTCGTTCGGTCCTCTGATGCGGACTAAAGTCCTCACGCTCAAACCTACTGATAATTCGTTCAGTCCTCTGATGCGGACTAAAGTCCTCACTACAAACCTACTGATTTCAGTCAAGTTAGGACTGAAATCAAAGGCAAATCCTGCAATTGAGAATTCACCCAACTAGCCGCAGCCAATCCCGATCGCAAAGCAGCTTCAATTTGACCGTCCCCGCACAAATCCCCCGCACAAACCAGCGGTAAAGTCCCCCCAGCCACCAAACAAGAAACAGGCAAAGGATTTCGACAAAAAGCATAGCGCCAGCGCTGAACCTGCAACCATTCGGGCTGTTTCAGCCAAGGCATTAAATATTCAGAAGTGCGATCGAGCAATTCTTGACCGATAATATTCAAATCAGCAGCTTCTAAATGGCGATCGGCAAAATTGGCGCTGCTTTGAACCACAAACACCGGCTGCTGCGGATCGATGCGCTTGCTACTGTCGAACCCAATCCAAGCTAAATCAGAATTATCGGGAAAAAAAACAGATTTCCACTGCGGATTTAGATCGATCAAATCAGAATTTCGTTCCGCAGAATAGCCAGCCATGACTGTAATGCAAGAGTCGTACTCTACAGAACGCAATTTGTCAATAAAATCTGGCGAAAAACCGATTTCTGAATTCAAAAACATTAAAGCTTGAGGAGCAGGAATTGCCACAACTACAGCCTTAGCAATCAATTCTTGAGGTATCTCTAAATTGTCGTCGGTAACTTCCAGGGAAAGATGCCACATTTGACTGTCGGTACGAGAAATAGCTTTGACGCGGCGCCCGTACCAAATATCTAAATCCTCAGCGAGATACTTACCGACAGCATTCATCCCAGCAGGTGCGACATAACAAGAACTAGGAATAGATGATATTTCTCCTTGTCGGAATTCGGACACGCTATCTGTCCAAAGTTTCAGGATCTGGCGATCGACCAAAACATCAATTAACGCCTGCACCGAATCTCCCTGTGGCTCCAGATAGCGAGCGCCGTGATCGGCCCTAGTCCCGTGCACGCGGCGAGTAGCGACTCGTCCCCCCGGGCCGCGAGATTTCTCAACAACCGCTACAGAATAGCCAGCGAGGCGCAACTGCTGAGCACAAATCAGTCCCGCCATCCCCGCACCGATCGTCACAACATCGAACATAGTTAAACTGTCAGTATTTTGGATTTAGTTGAGTCTTGGACGCATCAATACCAAATAAACCGGGTTTTCTACCAGGCTCAAAGGCCTTAATGCAGTTTTTTTGTCCAGGAAAACCAGTTTCTGCGTCCATGACTATAGTTGTCAGCTTGAAAGTCGGCATCAATACGCGGGGTTTTCACACCAGTTTTTTTCCGAAAAAACCTTTAGGAAATCCCTAAATTTGGAGTTAATTTTCGATAGCAACGAGCCGTGATTAGGTGAGGATGAAAAACTTCGATAAAATTAGACTGAAGTTTATAGAAAAATGTGTCTATTGTTTCCTTGTCTTCTAGGTGAAAAGGAAATTCTTGATTAAAACCTTTGAAAAAATACCAGTTAAGGATGAGTTTTCCTGACGGAGAAAGCATATTGTGAAAATCCAACAACTGCTGACTGGGATTTGGTAAATGTTCTATCACATCTAAACAAATAATCGTATCAAAAACTTCCGTGGAAGATATTTCCAGACAACAGGAAATTTTGTCGCTCAATCCTAACTTAGAAGCTCTGCCTTGAACCAAATTGCAATTTATGGGGTTAATATCGCAATAAACTACTTGTTCTACTTGAGGGCAAAGGGCTGTTGCAATAGCATGAGTTCCAATACCGCCGCCAAAATCTAATACCCGACCGCGAGCGATATCGGAGATCAATGTTAAAGTACCTCCTATGTAATCCTGACTTGACAAATGCCAAGCCCCAAGATCGAACAGGTAAGCTTCTCCTACTCGATCGCGATAAAACTCGCTAGCTTGTTCCCAGTCAAAATCCCGATGACCTAGTTCTGCCAGAGTTTGTTGACTAAATTGCATCGCTTGTTCAAGTGCTTCTGCATCTAAATTTAAAAAATCCTGTAGATGCTGCTTTAAACTGAAAGCATCTTGCCAATATCCTTGTAAAAAAGACGGTGCGACAGCAGAAGACATAATTTACTAGCTCAAAAAAAATCCCAATCTATTATATGATTAGCTGACCTTCTTTAACAGAAACACACTCCCCAAAAAATCCTTCGTTGATGACTAATAAAATAGTGTTGGTTCACGGCGACTGTTGGAGTCCTCAAGACGTTGGGTTGTAGGTAGCCAGAGGCTGCTATCGGGGTTGGGGTGACGGGGCCGATCGATAAATGTTGAGTTGAAAACGAATTATCTCGATCGCGATCGCAGAATCTACCCACAAAAACTAAAGCTTTCCGGGTTTCGCAAGCGGGGGGCGATGGCTGTAACGATGTTTTTTCCTACAAAAAGCAGATTTCTGTGCAAGTCCTAATTCTGGCTTGATGCCGAATGCTTTGCCGGAGAGCGCCGATCGCCCGTCGCGCCAGGTAGTAGAATAGGGGACAGCACTAATCGACAGGTAAGACCATTCAGTTGACCTGTGACAGTTGACCTGTGACAGTTGACCGCTTGATAGCGACCTCTCCCGGTCAGTCCGAGGATTGGAGTAATGAATAGTCTTCTTTTAATTTCTCAAGGGCGATCGGGGCTCCGGCTTTCAACCAATTCTTTCTGGTAAAAAAAATGTAGCGCTCGGCAAGTTCCAAAGGGCGCTACTAAGCGACAATCTAAAATCTCAAATCTCAAATCTCAAATAGCATTAGGGGAGGGCAAAATCTTGGACGAACTCAGAGCAGCACTAGAATTGACAACAGAAGAAGAATTGCAGCAACTAACCGAACTTCTGTTCAGCCGCAAGTTTAACCCTTTAGATTACGTGCAAACCCCCGCACCCATAGACGTACAAAGCCGCGATCGCGAAGCATGGCTAGACGCAGTAGAACAGCGGTTTCGCTATCTTGCAGCCGACGGGTTGACTGTACTCAGAGGGCGAACCGAACAAGTAACTTACAGACAAGCACTAATTCAAGTTTGCCGCTATCTCAAAATCCCTTATCCCAAACAGTTGTCAACCACCGACTTAGAAGCAGAAGTATTTCTGCACTTAATGGGCCGCACGTGGAAGCGTTTACCCGCAGACGAACAGCAAGCCCTGACAGTCCGCGTACAGCGAGCAATTGTCGATGCTAAACTCTCGGAACCCTTGCCAATTTCTGCTGAAAAAGACCCGCTCGGTTTGCTATTCAAAGGCGGCAGCGCTTTAGCCGTTAGTTCCATTTTAAAACCCATGTTGCTGAAACTGATGGCCAATCAATTTGCGCTGCATTTTGCCACCTATCAAATGGCAACACAAGCAGCGATCGCAGGGACTGCAACCGCAGCAACCCAGTTTCAAAATTATGTCGCAATTCAGACAGCGCGGCGCGGAATGGCAGTCAGTGCGGCTCGTTACGGTGCGACGCGGAGCGTGTTTTCATTGCTCGGCCCGGTGATGTGGACTTGGTTTTTAGCAGATTTGGGTTGGCGATCGATTTCTACGAACTACGGGCGCATTATCCCGACCATTTTTGCCTTGGCTCAAATTCGATTAACGCGATCGGAATGCGCTTGGGAACTAGCATGACGATTTTAGATTTCAGATTTTAGATTTTGGATTGAAGAATTGAAGAATTGAAGAATTGGGAGTTTGGGTGAATATCAAAAATCGGTGGAAATTAGCTGCAAAACAGACAGCCAAAAATCTCAATTCTCGCCTGCAAAAACATCCCGATCGCCGCTTGCAAATCCCTTGGAATTTCGCTCAAGTTGGCGTGCTCATTTTTCCGATAATTCCGATTTTGGGAGCTTTGGGAATATTCCTGGGATTAATCGGCACTTGTCAGCAAAAGTTCCGCCAAATCAGCCACAGCCCGCTGAATCGAGGCTTCGGAATTCTGAGTGTGCTGCTAGTCATCACGACGATTTTTGCCAACAACCGCATCGAGGCTGTTTTAGGCTTGTGCAATTTTTGGCCGTTCTTTATATTGTTTGCTGCTTTCAGCCGTTTAATTCAAACTCCGGCTCAGTTGCGACAGTTGTCTTGGGCGATCGCAATTAGTGCAATTCCCGTAATAATTTTGGGTTTGGGACAGCAATTTTTAGGTTGGAGCGGCATCGATCAATTGCAGCCGATTTTTGGCTGGGTACTAGAACCAAAAGGCAATCCCCCCGGCCGCATGGCTTCTGTGTTTATGTACGCTAATATTTTAGCCTGCTATTTAACAATCGCTTTTATTTTAACACTCGGATTGTGGATTGAAGAAGTCAGTTGTCAGTCGTCAGTTGTCAGGAAGAAGGAAGAGGGGGAGAGGGGGAGATGGGGAGATGGGGAGAGGGGGAGAGAGGAAGATGGGGAGAATTACCAATGCCCAATGCCCAATGCCCAATGCCCAATGCCCAATGCCCAATGCCCCATGCCCAATGCCCAATGCCCAATGCCCAATGCCCAATGCCCAATGCCCAATGCCCAATGCCCAATGCCCAATGCCCA
>NZ_JAUBUN010000074.1:0-22832 GCF_036702665.1 Microcoleus sp. Aus8_D2 | reverse complement strand
GCGCTCCGGCACTGACGAAACCAACCTCCAATCGAATTGTGTGCATAGCTCGACCGAAGGTTAACTTAGTGGCGATCGGCTAGAATCCCCCTTCAGTGATGAGTATGTAGGGATGGTCGTTAAATTTCCAGCAAGCTTGTTTGAGTTGCTCTACCTCCCAGTAACCCTTGTCTGCGGGGTGCTTGGGTAGGAAAGCATCATATTCCCCTACAGGGGAGCGGTATTTAGGGGGTTTACCTTTCCCATCAGCACTCTGCCACGGCTCGTCAGGTTTGAACTGAAACTGCAACCCGTCGCCAACAAACATAATCCCCGGTGATTTAGCGGGGTATCCTAGCATCACCGATGCTTTGGCTTTGTCTACACTCTGATAGTTAGCTTCCGCCCAAACTGCGTCTAGACCTCGCGTCTCCGTGATACGGGAGTGGTGAGCCTCTGATAATTGTGAGGTTTTGAAAACTACGGTTACTTGGTCTAAATTGTGGTGTATTATGGGTTTAACAGGTTGTTTCTAGGTAAATGGTGAACAACCGCTAAATCTAGTTGCGAGGTGCGTACAATCAACCCAAATGCTTTTCCCTATAAGGGTTTCAGCCTGCTATTAATATTAATCATTAATATTAATGATTAATATTAATGATTAATATTAATAGCCAGAATATGAGCTATAATCAAAGTGAATTTTTTATTTTTTGTTGTCCGCACCTCGCAAAAGGTTTAGCGGACTATTTTTTTGTCTCTGTGTACGCCCTAGAATATGACTAGAATTTACGGCTGCACAAGTAAGCTAACTCAACTGCTGTAACGACGCAAATACGTTAAAAGACTAGAATGTGTCTAGAAAGTGAGGGTATAATGGCTGAAAGTGTTGATATTGTGTTAGCGCTTGAATATTTACTCAACTTGAGCCGAAGTTAAACCTCCTTGAAACGGGTTGTTAGTGCCGACTACGATCGCAACTCTATCTAAAGCAACGGCCACTGCTGCCAAACCCTTAGCTCGATCTTCAGGCTTCAAAGCGGTCGATACCGCAGCAATATCGGCTGTTCCCGCCACCAAATCCTGAATTCCCTTTGCAGAACCATTTGCTTTTGTCTCGACTGTAGTGCCGGGAAACTTGGCTTGAAAGCCGTTCTTGAGGTTGAGATTGATTGTCACCATGCTAGTAGAACCGTCAATTTTTACCGCCGTGCCCGCAGGTACGGAAGCTGGTAGCGCAAAGGAACTAGGCGCAACAGGCGATGCTCGGCCGGCTGCGGGCGCGACGGGAAGCTGGCTGGAACCGCCACCTGCGGGAGTTGGGGGAGTTGGGGGAGTGGAGGGATTGGAGGGATTGTTAGCATCCTGTGTCGCTGGTTTGTTCAAAAAGAACCAGCCGCCACGGGCAAGGAACAGAAATAACAAAATAAAAACTATCGGGGGAGGTCCGCTCTTAGCCATAAAATTCTCCTTAGTTAGGAAGTTCTTTGTTGTCTGAGCCGTCTAACTTTTTTAGCCTGCGATTAACTTCATCATCTACGATCATCTTTTCTAACTCGACCTGAAGTTTTTCTGGCGGGTTTGAAACTGTAACTTAATTTATAAACAAAGCTACCCATACTTTACTATTTGGGCAGCTTTTTGATCCCCTCGGGCGATCGCGCGAGACTATTTGCCCCTAGTTCAATTTGGCCCCCGTGCCATTGGATTGCAGATGCGGGCGTTTTGCGTCATAGGAATCTGCGTTTGGACTCATTATAATTTTTTACCTGCGATGTTGACGCTCGCAGGAAGTCGTATATAATAAAGCACAATACATTTACTCATGTCGAGTCAAATGCAGCTCGTAGAAAAACACGTAATTAACAAACAACATAGATTTTGGAAGGAATGCGACCATTTGGCATTACAATCTAAACATCTATACAACTCTGCTAACTACGTTCAGCGCCAATACTTTTTTGAGACAAATAAGTATTACAACTCCATCAATATTTATCACTCCTCTAAGAACTTAGAAGCTTATAGGTATCTACCCACAAAAGTTAGCAAACAGATTGTTCGGAGAGTTGCTGAGGCTTGGAAGGGATGGTTAGCTGCAATTAAAGATTGGTCAAAATACCATGAAAAATATCTGGGAAAACCGAAAATACCAGGATACAAGCATAAAGAGCATGGTAGGAATGTTGTCATTTACCCGATAGATGCAATATCAAAACCTGCTTTGACGATCGGGAATGTTAAACTGTCTCAGACTAATATTGAGTTGGCTACTCAAGCTGAAAATGTAGATCGAGTAAGGATTGTCCCAAAGCTTGACCATTATGTTATTGAAGTTGTTTACACAGTTCACGATCTACCATTATCCCACGGGAAATATGTAGCTGGTGTAGACCTTGGTTTAAACAATTTGATGGCTATAACATCCAATCATCCCGGCATCAAGCCGTTGTTGATTAATGGTAGACCCTTGAAAAGTATTAATCAATTCTTCAATAAACGAGCAGCCGCATCACAATCAATCGAAGCTAGCAGACAGATAAGATCGCTAAATAGTAAGCGAAACAGAAGAATTGACAACTATCTTCACACTGCGAGTCGTCGTGTAATTGATTGGTGTCAGTTGAACGATATTGGTCTGTTAATTATCGGCAAAAACCCTGGATGGAAACAGTCAATCAATATGGGTAAAAAGAACAATCAAGTATTTACCAATATTCCCCATGCCAAGCTGATTAGTTTATTGACCTATAAAGCACAATTGGCAGGGATTGTTGTTACATTAACTGAGGAAAGCTATACGTCAAAAGCGAGTGCTTTAGAGCGTGATAATTGGCCGACTTATAACAAAAAGACAGAGGCTAAGCCTGTTTTTAGCGGTAAACGCGTTCAGCGTGGTTTATATAGAGCCTCAACTGGCAAAACAATCAATGCTGATACCAATGGCAGCATAAATATAGCGAGAAAAGTAATTCCCGACTTCATGAAGGGAATAGACGAATTGCCGTTTATTACGCTCAGTTTTAGGACTGTGGACTAAAATTACCAACGTAGATGTCTAACATTGACTACTTTTGGGTAGCTTTGTCCAGGTTTTTACGAGCGGTTTTCAGATAGTTCTGCTAAAGCTTGCAGCTCGATGTTGTGGCGCAGGGCGGCGTTTTTGGCTTGCTCGAATTGCGATCGGGCTGAATCTATGCTCAGATCGTTGTTGACTTTGGCTATGGCTGCGAGACTGCTGCTGCCAATTTTTGCACGGATTCTTGCATCGATCGCAGCGACTCTTCTGCTACGGCGACTGACAGCTTGCCGCCGGATTCTACGGGCAGTCCCCACAGCCAGTTCCACCCGCCTACTATGGTTCTGCCGGCTTTTTCGCCCATCAGCCAGTAAATAGCTTTTTTCATATTCAGTACCGGATTGGCTGGATTTTTATTTTTAGTCTAGATCGGGATTTGCCGATCGACCTCAAGGGCGATCGATATCTAGATTATATTTCAATACGGTTTACTTAAGGCAGGACAAGAGGTAAACTAGGTATCGTGTACAAAAAAGAAAACCAGTACAGTGAATTACAGAGAATTATTATTAGAATCTCCCAAGCTCAAAAATATCGAGATACTTAAAGCCATAGAGATAGCGATTCCATCAACAGAAATAGAAGCGCCTATTCTGAAAACAAAAGCTCAGGAAAAACGGCATCGTGGACTACCATCACAACTGGTAGTATGTCTAATAATAGCAATGAGTCTGTGGTCAACATACTCAATGCGAGATCTACTAAAAAATCTCATTGATAGCCTGAATGAAATCTGGTTGAAAACTGGTAAATATTGGAAAATTCCCTGTAAAGCAGCGATTACTAAAGCCCGAAAAAGATTAGGGCCAGCGGTAATGAGACAATTATTTCATCAGTTAGTGCGACCAATGGCTACCACTGAAACAGTCGGAGCTTTCATCAACGGATTGAGAGTTGTAGCAATAGATGGAACCTGCTTAGATATCCCAGACAGTGATGAAAATGCCAGAGTTTTTGGTCGTCCAGGTAGCCGTCCAGGCACAAGAGCTGCATTTCCAAAAGCTAGATTAGTTATTTTAGTAGAAACAGGAACACATTTAATATTTGACGCCTTAATCTGTCCATATAAGATGGGAGAAAGAGTCAGAGCGTTGAGATTATTGCGCTCAGTTACTCAAGAAATGTTGTTGATGTGGGATAGAGGCTTACATTCATATGCGATGGTGTCAGCCACGCTCAGCAAGGGTTGTGACTATCTAGGAAGAATTCCGTCAAACGTTAAATTCCTCAATGAAACACAATTAGAAGATGGTTCTTACTTAAGTTTTATTTGTCCGCCAGGCCAATTCAAAAAAAAAAGATTTGAACCAATCCAAATCCGAGTAATCGAGTACACAATTGAAAACTTAAATGACTCAACTGCCGAGAGCAAGTATCGTTTGATTACAAGTTTATTGGATACTCAAAAATTTCCAGCTTCGTTACTAGCTGCCGAATATCATCAACGGTGGGAAGTCGAAAATACAATTGATGAACTCAAGGTACATCTCCTAGAAAGAAAGACTCATGTTCGTTCTCAAAGACCAAGAGAAGTAGTGCAAGAAATTTATGGTTTATTATTAGGACCGAAGAGCGGTGCGAGCGTTAATTTTTGAAGCAGCTTTGGGTGCAAAAATTTCACCATTAAGTGTTTCTTTCACAGGTACATTACGAGTTATTCGTCGTGCTGTTCCAAGATTTCAGCGACTAGAACCACAAGAAATTCCCTTTTTTTAACTTGGTTGAATTTGGAGATACTTGATGCAACTTTACCGAAAAGAGTTCAGAGAAACAACCCAAGAGTGGTCAAAAAACCTGTTTCAAAATTTAAATCCAAAAAAGTTAAACACAGAGGTACTGGAATAAAAATGAATTCTCCTGTTTTTATTATCTTAAAGCCTCCCAAGCCTTAAGTAAACCGTATTGGATTATATTTAATTTAATCGAGATTTTCTAGCTGTCTGAATCGTCGATCGCCAATTTGCACAACAGGTCGCAGTAAAATTTTCCTGTTGTGCTATTTATTTTTCGGCAATTTTCTGGCTAATTAACTCTAAAGTTTATAACCTGCCATTGAATAGCAGGTTAACAATAGATTAAGCCGGCAAATCTGCAAAACTGCTGACATTTACCAGCGCTAAATTAGGACAAGTCCGTTTGATCAAACCTGTGAGAACTTTGCCGGGGCCAATTTCCACTACGCGATCGATTCCTTGTTGTGGCAATTGCAGGGAGATTTCTCGCCAGCGCACGCCTTTAGTCATTTGATAATTCAACCGCTGTTTTAAAGTAGCTGCGCTAGTAGTCGCTGTCGGTTCTGAGTTCGAGAGCACCAGCATTTTAGCATCGGAAAATCTTGCAGCCTTTAGGGCTAGTTGAAACTCTGCCGCCACTGATGCCATCAGGGGAGAGTGAAACGCGCCGGAAACATTCAATTTAACAGCGCGTTTGACTTTAATTTTGGCAAGCAAATCTTCTACTGCTGCCGGCGTTCCAGAAATCACCACTTGTGCTTCGCTGTTGTCGTTGGCGAGTACCACGTCTCGGCTGTATTGAATTTGCAGTTCTAATTCCTGCCTGTCGAACCCGATCAAAGCCACCATTTGCCCGCCCGAGGCACTGTCCATCAGTTCGGCGCGGCGTTTGACTAAGCGCAATCCCGTTTCAAAGTCAAAGACACCTGCTGCGTACAGGGCAACGTATTCTCCTAAACTGTGACCGGCAACTACTGCGGGTCGATCGCTCTTTTCTCGCATTAAGTCTGCCAAAATGCTTTCTACTACGAACAAGCAAGGCTGAGTGTAGAGAGTCCGAGATAGTTTTGCTTCTTCTTTTTGGCAAACTTCTGGGACAGACCAGCCTAAAATTTCTTTGGCTAGATCAAATTTGGCTTTGGCTGTTGGCAAGTTTAATAAGTCTGCACCCATCCCGATCGCCTGGGAACCTTGTCCGGGAAATACCCATGCTGTTTTAGTCATTTTTCCGGTAATCTGCTAATTGGTGGTTGCTAAGAAAGTGATTGCAAAAATTCTTTGTTTCCCGCTTTTGAGTTCGCTGGCTGGTATCCGCTATCTTTCGGTTCACGAACTATCTACTCGCGACTCACAATTATAACATATAACTGCGCTTTTTACGAGGTTTATATTTTTTTTGCTACTTTAATCAGATGAATCGCCGTAGCAGAATATTCAACCTTCAAGTCAGGGAAAGTCGATCGAAAAATAGAGGATTTTCCATCTCACGACGCGCTTGTCCAGAATTCCTGTCGGAGGATGCACGGCTTTGTGCATACCTTACCCTATGTATCACGTGTTAAAGGATTTTTATTTTTCCCGGGTCGCACTCCCGACAATCACGCTTGGCAAGTTTTAAGCTGCCAAATATTATACCAGTTCCCTAAAAGAATGAAACTGCTGGCTTGTCATCCCAACCCATAGTTCATCAGTGATTCCCTATCGAAAATCGCCAATCGAAAATCAAAAATGGTATTACCGTGATTCCCCAATCGAAAATCGGCAATCGAAAATCGAAAATGGTATCACCTTCCCCATTGAAAAATCACCGCTCCCCAAGTCAAACCAGCACCAAAACCAGCCGCCGCAATAGTATCGCCCGCTTTTACTTTACCCAGACGCACGGCTTCGTCTAAGGCCAGGGGAATTGAAGCCGCTGAGGTATTGCCGTAATTTGCCAAATTGCTAATTACTTTTTCCGGGGGAATCTTGAGCCGTTGAGCAACTGCATCGAGAATCCGCTGATTGGCTTGGTGCAACAGCAGCCAGTCAATTTCTGCGGCGCTGATATTTGCCCGAAACATAGCTTTTTCTATGACTTCCGGCACTTTTTTCACGGCAAAACGATAGATTTCTTGACCGTTCATGGCGATCGGCTCAAATCCACCTTGTGCGATATTCACGCCCTCAATTAATTCTTTTGACTCGGCTTTGTAAGCCAAATTGAGAGACGAATTTTGCGTACCGTCGCTGCGAATTTCAAATCCCAAAAAGCCATCGACTTCTGAGGCCTGCAATACCACCGCACCTGCACCGTCTCCAAATAGAATGCAAGTACCGCGATCCGACCAATTCACCCAGCGAGATAAAATATCTGCTCCGATCAGCAAAACATTTTGATAAACCCCTGTCCGAATGAACTGCGAGGCTGTAACTAAACCAAAAACAAAGCCCGAACAAGCTGCTGTCAAATCGAAAGCCACAGCTTTTGTTGCGCCCAACTCATATTGAATTTTACTGGCTGTGCCAAACAAATCGTCAGGGCTTGATGTGGCCAAAATAATCAAATCGATATCTGCCGGCGCAATTTCGGCCATGGCGATCGCCTTTCGGGATGCCTCTGTGGCCAAATCGCACAAAGAAGTGCGATCGTCCGCCAGCCTGCGCGATCGAATACCCGTGCGCGCCCCAATCCACTCGTCAGACGTTTCTACTATCTGACTCAACCCGTTATTATCTAGCGAAACCTGCGGTGTACAAGAACCGCTACCCGTAACGGCAATGCCGAACCCTGATTGCTGCAACATTCCTCTCCATTTACTCGCTTTTCGGTCGAGAAATTAAAAATTAAAAACTTCAAATTCAAATTATTTTTGAAACTGCTGGAATTGCTTTTATTCAAGCAAAACTGTTGGTTTAATCTGACATTTTTAATTTTTAATTTTTAATTCCTACTTACTGCCTCTAATTGACAGCTTCTTGTTCCAGAGCGCTTTCGCGATTTTCCGAGCGAATGCGCTCCAGCACTTGGTTGTCAATAGCCCCTTTCGCCAAACGAATGGCATTAAAAATCGAGGCAGCTTGAGACGAACCATGGCTGATAATGCAAACTCCAGCAACGCCCAACAGCAAACCGCCGCCGTGTTCAACGTGGTCTACCCGCTGCTTAAATCCCTTGAGGCTTTCTTGCAGGAGAGGAGCGCTAATTTGATTTTTGAGTCCGGCCGCCAATTCTTCCTTAAGCACTTGTACCACGACTTCGCCCACCGCTTCGGCAAACTTCAACAACACGTTGCCGACAAACCCGTCGCAGACAATCACGTCGAAGTTCCCCGACAGCACGTCGCGGCCTTCGGCATTGCCCACAAAAGGAATGTGAGGGTTGTCCACCAGTAACTGGTGGGTGCGCACCGCTGCGTCGTTGCCTTTAGAAGGTTCTTCGCCAATGTTGAGCAGGCCGATTTTTGGTTCGGCGACGCCCAGCACGCACTGGCTGTAAATAGTTCCCATCAGAGCGAACTGCTCCAAAAATTTGGGGCGGCAGTCCACATTAGCGCCGACATCGAGAATGAGTACAGAGGTACCCGGTACCATTGTCGGCAAAACTGCACCGATCGCAGGGCGATCGATACCAGGGAGCCGCCCCAACCTCAGCAGGGCCGCAGCCATTGCCGCGCCGGAGTGACCGGCGGACACCACAGCATCAGCCTGCTGCTGCTTAACCAAGTTCATCGCTACGTTAATCGAAGCTTTGGGCTTGCGTTTGAGGGCACTTAGAGGTTCTTCGTGCATTTCCACCGTTCCTTCTGAAGGAACGATTTCTAGCTGACCTGTAGAGACGCGGCCGATCGCGTCTTGAAGACGTAGCGAGTCTTCTATTTGCTGCGGGTCGCCCACCAGCAAAATCTCTACGCCTAATTCTTCTTGTGCCTTAAGCGCTCCAGCTACAACTTCGGTGGGGGCGTGATCCCCACCCATAGCGTCTATTGCAATTCTTGCGCGTGTCGATCCCATTGACCAATGTTTGAGAAACACTAAAAATTCTACCAGGAAGTCAGGAGCCTGAATCCAGAAGTCTGAATAAATAACTGAAATCTGCTCGCGCCCGATCGGACAATTGTCATGGACGATTACTCTGATAGAGTTTGTCCCTACTTTACTATTTTTGACTGCAAATTCAAAAACTCAATGGAATAGTTTACATGACTGGGCCCAAAAACGGATACAAGCCCTGGACTTAAGTGGTGGAGATCCTAAATTTTAGACTGAGGTTCAATCTCCCAGATTCATCTGTGGACTAAATCTCAAATCTCAAATCGACTGACTTTAGGGACAAAATGCTGGACTAGGGCCAATTCAGACAAATCATGCTATGCTAACTCTAGCAGGCAATAAAAGACTTCTTTTATTACTTAGGGAATAGGAATCTAGCAAAATTTGCTAGAAATTTGCTAGATTTTTGAAGCCCTTACGGAATGTTGAAAAAGAATATGGCATACGCAAAAAGCAACCACGTCCCAGAGACTATTACTGTGCAGTCCGACAAAGGTAGCCTGCGGTTACAGTTCAGCACCAAGTACAACCCGATATTCGGCGGGAAGCGGAAGCATCAGGGGCTAGCCATGAAGGATACCCCTGAGAACTGGCAGAAGGCGGTAGCGATTGCGTGGCGAATCGAAGAGGACTTGCAGCACGCCGACTGGCAGATATTGTTTGACCCAACCTTTGCCAAGTACGGTTTAAAAACCAAGTACACTGCTGAATTAAAGCTGGCAGCACCAGTCCCCCAGTCTGAACCCGAAATGACTGTAGGTGAAATGTGGGAAGATTACCTGGTTTGGAAAGAGTCACGCTTGCAACCAACAGTGTTTAAGCTCGTTTTTTGTTCTACCTTTACCAACATACTTAAAGGGTTAGCGTGGAACAAAAAGACACTAACGCTAGACTTTGTTCACACTAATGTTTGGAGTGAAAATCTCTCTAGTTCTCTTGCTTCTGTAATACTTGCTCATCCAGTATCTGCCCGCAGCAGGTTCAAATTACTAGCCGCCCTCTCAGAAGCGTTCATCCGCCTGCAATCACTAGGCAAAACCAGGATTACGGCTAATCCATTTGTAATTGTTGATGGAACTGTCGAGAACAAAACTGATAAGTATAAGCCAACGGTTAACGTCGATGGTGAAATACAAGAATGGTGGGAATCTGAAGCCAGTGACGATGACCCTGAAGAGCGCGACAGGCGCGCTTTTACTGAATCAGAACGGGACACTATCATCAAAGCATTCTATGAATCCGACAAGGCAAATAAGCGTCAAGCAGCGCCACTAATTGAATTTTTGTTTCTGACAGGATGCCGGCCGGGTGAAGCTTTTGCGCTAACTTGGCAAGACGTGTTTATAGGGAAAGGTAAAAATTATATTCGATTTAGTAAATCCTACAACGGTACACTGAAGAATACTCAAGTTACCAAAACAGGTGGTATTCGCCTGTTCAAGATTTACCCTAAGCTGAATGAGTTATTATTAATCTTTAAACCCACTGATGCTAAGCCTACCGATTGTGTCTTTGTGCAATTAAACACTAAACGTTACAACACGAGAGGACTGGGTGCAATTTGGCATGGAAACAACAGGAAATTAAAGAGCGGGTCATATTTCGTTCCCGGCGTAGTTACTCAATTAGTTGAAACTAACGCAATTAGTTGTTACCTTTCTCCTTATCACACACGGCACACTTTCATCACCCTGCAAGCTCATGCTGGCGCTAATTTACTATTATTAGCCTCCTGTTGCGGAAACAGCATTGAGATGATCCAGAAACACTACTTAGGGGTTGATACAACCGTAGATTTGCTCAACATCTAACTCTCCTAACTCAACCCGCCCTAACCCCAATACGGTTAACTTAAGAACAATCTGATTGGCAAAAAATGCCTGTATTGCCTATAATATCGCGCTTTGAAATTTGTCAAAAAGCGTTGAGTTAACCATATTAGCCCTAACCCGGCGTTTTTTTGTGTCCTTATTTCCAAGTAGTAAAAGACTTCTTTTATTAACCGCAGGAACGCCAATTTAACCAGGATCTATAATATTGCTAGATGAGTTTGCTTGTAGCTGGTCGGTAAGTAGGGGACACTGACAGAAGTGGGTCAGTCAGACCAAGCTTCAAAAGTGCCTAAAATGGCTGGTTTGCTAGACCTGTGATACAAGTCTCGACAATGATGGCTGAAAGTATTGATATATGGTTATGTTTTTGAATTTGGTTAGCTCAGGAATCATGTCTCTGTGGCTGGACATGGCTGGGGTACGGAGTGCGGCGCCCAACGCCGTGTCGGTACTAGCTTGGCGGGGAGGGATACCTGGGTTAGTGGTGGCCGAAGAGCTGGCTTTTGGGAGAGTAGATCCGGCAAATCCAGACTTGCCGGCATCTGTGGCGGTGGAGGAATATTTAAAAGATTTGAAGGAGAAGCATCTGATTGACGGAAATCAGGGAGTTTGGGTGCAAGCGGGAATGGTGCCGCTGGTAAGTCAGCAGGGGACGGTGCTGATGCCTGGGGCTTCGCTGACTAAGATTGCGACTTCTCTGGCGTCGCTGGAAACTTGGGGCCCAGATTATCAGTTTGAAACGCGGTTCCGGGGAACGGGGCCGATTAGGAATGGTGTGTTGCAGGGGGATTTGGTGGTCAGTGGCGGGGGCGATCCGCTGTTTGTGTGGGAAGAGGCGATCGCCGTGGGTAATGCTCTCAATCAAATGGGTATCGATCGCGTGGCGGGCAATTTGGTCGTAACTGGCAATTTCCGCATGAATTACCAGTCAGATCCTTTGGCTGCGGGGGAGGGTCTGCGACAGGCCCTGGACGGTCGCAGTTGGCCGCAGGACGTGCAGGCAATGTATTCTAAGATGGCTCCGGGAACGAGAAAGCCGCAAGTAACGGTGTCCGGCAGCGTGATTGCTGAAAAATTTGTGAGTTCGGGGCATTTGCTGCTGAAGCGCCGATCGCTCCCTTTAGCAGAAATTCTCAAGCACATGAACGTCCACAGCGACAATGACATAGCCCAAATATTGGCCGACAATTTGGGCGGGCACAAAATAGTCCAGCAGCAAGCGACTTGGGCGGCGGGGGTGCCGGCGGCGGAACTTCAATTAATTAACGGTTCGGGATTGGGAGTGTCCAATCGGATGTCTCCGAGGGCGGCCGTCGGGATGATGCAGGCGATCGCGCGCAACCTTCAGACTACGGGGCTGACGATTGCTGACTTGTTTCCGGTGTCCGGGCGCGATCAAGGAACTTTGGAACAACGGCACATTCCGCCGTCGGCTGTGGTGAAAACCGGTACTTTGGACACGGTGATTGCTTTGGCTGGAGCGATACCTACGCGCGATCGGGGTTTAGTTTGGTTTGCAATTATCAATCGCGGCACCGATTGGGACTCTTTGAGAGCGCAGCAAGATATATTTCTGCAAAAATTGGTGCAGCAGTGGGGAACTGCACCGGCCCTGCCGCTAGCAATTACACCGCACATTGACGGCACTAGACCGGCTTTGGGGGCAGCAAATCGCAGCGATATTTTGTTGGGAGGTTAAGAAATAGGGGTTGAGTTGGGGTTCGCAGAAAGACGACCGACATAATAGCTTAGAATTGAAACAGGACTATTCTGCAAGAAGATGATCAAACTGCGATTGAAGAGATACGGGAAAAAACGCGAGACCAGCTACCGGATTGTAGCAATGAACAGCTCTGCCCGCCGCGACGGCCGTCCCCTAGAAGAACTCGGCTTCTACAACCCCAGAAATAACGAAACCAGGCTGGATGTTCCAGCGATTGTCAAGCGCCTGCAAGATGGCGCTCAGCCAACTGACACCGTGCGTGACATCCTGAGAAAAGCGAATGTATTTGAACAAGTCGGAGCCGGAGCCAACGTTGAATCCAGCACAACAGCAGTCAGCTAGTCCCAACTATTCTGGACTGGTTAAGTTTTTAATTGGGCCTTTTTTAGAGTCGCCCGGGTCTTTGCGGGTTGATTGCGAACTCCACCCGCGTCAGTCGCGGGTCTGGGTTCGGCTCGCTTTTGAAGATCCCGATAAAGGGCGGGTTTACGGTAGGGGCGGACGGAATATTCAGGCTATTAGAACTACCCTCGAAGCGGTGGCGCAAACGGCGGGTCAGTCGCTCTACTTAGACATATACGATGGCGAAGCAGGCGAGCGGAACTCCGGGCCGCCTAGGGGCGATCGCGATCGTTCGGATCGAGACCGCCCGGATCGCGGCTCGCGCGATCGAGGCGACTTCCGACCCCGGACTGGGCCTTCGTCGCCGACTCCCTTACCTAGCAGAACTCCGAGAGAACAACCTCGCCGTACTAACACACCTACGTTTAGAACGAGCAGAAATACTCCCGGTTATTAAATGCTCTGCTGATAAATAATTTTAGATTTTAGATTGCCTGTTGTAGACTTTGTATTACAAGCCCCGTTTGATTTGAGATTAATGTAAAATTTTAAATCTTAAATCAAGCGCGGGATGAGGTAAATCTAAAATCTAAAATCTAACATCTAACATCTAACATCTAAAGTTGCCTGACTTCATAGAAGGGAGATTTGATTTGTGCCTCAAGCACCAAACTCATTTGGTAGTTAAAAAGAAAAGACGCCTTAGATACTAGGTAAAAGCTAGTACCGGGCGTCTTTTTGTTCGCAAAACAGGGCTGATTCAACGGTTAATTGTTAACTTTTAATTGCTTATTTGGAGGAGCTCATGCTGGCATGACTGAAAAACTAACAATAGAGTTACCGAGCAATCAAAGCGCCATGTCGCTCGCTGGCAATCAAGAAGAAAACCTGAAAATTATCTCTAAGCAAACGGGTGCTAACCTGGTAATGCGAGGGCAAGAACTGCTGATTTCCGGCACAAAAACTCAAGTAGAATTGTGTCATAAATTAGTGCGATCGCTCTCCGACTATTGGAAATCCGGCAAAACCATCACCGGAGTAGAAATCCAAACAGCTCGTTACGCATTGGATACCAACCGCCAAGAAGATTTGCAAGACTTGCAGCGAGACGTACTTGCCAAAACCCGCCGCGGCGAAGAAATTCGAGCCAAAACCTTCAAGCAGCGGCAGTACGTCCAAGCAGTACGCACCCATGACTTGACATTTTGCATTGGCCCAGCGGGTACTGGCAAAACATTTCTAGCAGCTATTTTCGCGGTGCAAGCGCTGTTAAGCAAGCAGTACGAACGACTGATTTTAACCAGGCCCGCCGTCGAAGCTGGGGAAAAATTAGGATTTTTGCCAGGAGATTTGCAGCAAAAAGTCGATCCCTATTTGCGCCCGCTTTACGACGCCCTCCAAGAAATAATCGACCCCGAAAAAATGGCCGATTTAATGGAAAGAGGCTTGATCGAAGTAGCTCCTTTAGCTTATATGCGAGGGCGCACTCTCAGCAATGCTTTCGTAATTTTGGACGAAGCTCAAAATACAACGCCTGCTCAGATGAAAATGGTGTTGACTCGTCTGGGCTTTCGATCGAAAATGGTGGTGACAGGCGATATCACTCAAACAGATTTGCCACCAAACCAACAGTCGGGATTGTCAGTTGCTCAAAAAATTCTGGGTAACGTTGAAGGCATTGCTTTCTGTGAATTCAATCAGTCAGATGTGGTGAGACACCCGCTAGTACAGCGGATTGTTGCAGCTTACGAATTGCACGAAAAATAGTCAGTTGACAGTTGACAGTTGTCAGTTGTCAGTTGTTATCGGTTATTGGTTATTTGTTGGTTCTAATAACTAATAACTAATAACTAATGCCCAATTCCCAATTCCCAATTCCCAATGCCCAATGCCCAATTCCAAAATTAAATTATGCCTAACCTGAAAGAATTCTTAGAAGCTTGCGAAAAATTGGGGACGCTGCGTTTGATCGTGACTAGCAGCGCCGCTGTGCTGGAAGTGCGCGGTTCAATTCACAAGCTGTTTTATGCAGAATTGCCAAAGGGTAAATATGCAAATATGCACGCCGAAATATTTGAGTTTCACCTGAATATGGACAAAATAAAACAAGTGAAATTCGAGACTGGCGAAGCAAAAAGAGGCAACTTTACTACCTATGCAATTCGTTTTCTGGACGAGCAAAATGATGCTGCGTTGAGCGCGTTTTTGCAGTGGGGAAAACCTGGTGAATACGAACCTGGACAGGTGGAAAAATGGCACGAATTAAAAGAACAATACGGGGAGGTTTGGGAACCTGAACCTGTTGAGGCGATTTAAAACTAAGAAACAATAAAAAAGGTTGGTAGTGAGGACTTCAGTCCGCAAAAAGAAGGACTTGCATTCCTCACTACCAAAGGTTGGTAGTGAGGACTTCAGTCCGCAAAAAGAAGGACTGAAGTCCTCACTACGAACGAATTAGAGAGAAATAGAAAGTTAGCTGTTTGAATGTAATTTGGTATGAAGGTATTTTGGGGTTTTTGTCTGGTTTTGCTGGTGTTGCTGTGGGGTGGCGGTGCGAGGGCGGGGGTTTTGGGCGATCGCATTTCCAGTTTTCCCGATTGGGATAGCAAGCCTCCCATCGCCGTAGCTAAGGGAGATTTAGTGTATCCAGACTGGATGGCGGGAAATTGGAATGCTGCGAGCACTTTGGTGGATTTAGCTGCACCTTTAGCCCCGAATATTGTCACTCCTGGATTTGAAAAAAACCGCCAGTATTTGCAGCAGCCGGTATTGTTTAAAGTTCGATTTCAACCTGAAAAAAATATTGGCTTAATTTCTACTTATACATCTAAAAGGCCTAAAAAGATTGTAGCCGATCGCAATTTTAACGGTTTGAACATCGCCAAGGCTTATTTGGGCGAGGGTGGCGTACTTTCGGTGAAAGTCGATCCGAACAATCCCAACCGCCAGATTACCATACTCAAAGGATCTCGCCAACTAATCTCGATTGTCACCAGTCGCGGCACTGAAACGCCGAATCCTCGGGAGTTTGTATCTACAGAAATTTCGCAGCAGGTGTTTCGGGGAGAGACTGATATTTATTTAAACGAGGTGGAAACAACCACAGCTTATCGAGTCGTTGGAAGCGGGGAAAATGGATCTTCTGCGAGTAAAAAAATTGTAGCCGATCAGGTGACAGCGATTTATTTGTCGCCGCAAGACCCGGATTATTTTGCTGCGGCGGGGCATCCTGTGGCTTTGTACCGATATCGCTTGGAGTTGTTACCGGGAGAATCAGCTAATTTAGATTAGGCACAATAGCTTTCATTTGCAGTATTTCCTCAACAGTAATCTCACTCATACCAAGAAATTTAGTTCGCGATCGCACCGGTGGCCAGAAACCGGGTTGATGGACGAAAATTATTCGCTGGAGCCACGAGATTGGGTAAAAAACCCGGTTTCTTAGTCGCAGTGTACCCAACCTAAAATTCACCTAAAAAAATTAGAAGGTGAAAAACTAATTTTTCACCTTCTAACTTGCGACTTTCCGATTTCTGGTTATCGAACAAACTTTTTGAATGCTAGAGTAACGTTGTGACCGCCAAATCCAAAGGAATTCGACAAAGCCACATCGACTTTTAGATCGCGACTTGTATGGGGAACATAGTCCAAATCGCACTCAGGATCGGGATTTTCCAGATTGATTGTCGGCGGGACTTTATCGTTGGCGATCGCCATTACCGTCGCCACCGCCTCAATTCCCCCAGAACCGCCCAAAAGATGACCAGTCATCGACTTGGTAGAACTAATTGCTACTTTGTAAGCGCTTTCGCCCAAAACCTTCTTAATCGCCTTCGTTTCCGTAGAATCGTTGGGAAGCGTGCTCGTGCCGTGAGCGTTGATATAGCTCACCATATCCGGCGTCAAACCCGCATCCTTGAGCGCTAAAGCGATCGCCCGCGATGCACCCTCACCGCCCGGTACTGGGGAAGTCATGTGGTACGCATCGCAGGTTAAACCGTAGCCGACGATTTCTGCGTAAATTCTGGCGCCACGGGCTAGAGCGTGTTCCATTTCTTCTAGGATCAGAATGCCAGCACCTTCGCCGACGACAAAACCATCACGATCGCGATCGAACGGACGGCAAGCATGAGTCGGGTCATCATTGCGAGTAGAAAGCGCCCTCGCCGCAGCAAAACCCGCCACGCACAGAGGAGTTACCGCCGCTTCCGTACCGCCGCAAATCATCGCTTGCGCGTAACCGTTCTGAACCATGCGAAACGCATCGCCCACTGCATTTGAGCCGGCCGCGCAGGCCGTCACCGTGCAAGAGTTTGGCCCTTTAGCGCCCGTTTGAATCGCCGTCAGGCCCGCGGCCATATTCGCAATCATCATGGGAATCATAAACGGGCTGCACCGATCGGGGCCGCGAGTCAAATAGATCTCTTGCTGGTCTTCCAAAACCTTCAGGCCGCCAATGCCGGTGCCAAGAATGACACCCACCTGTTCTGCGTTCAGGTCGTTAATCTCAAACTTTGCATCAGCCAGAGCTTGTTTGCTCGCTGATACCCCAAATTGAGCAAAACGATCCATCCGCTTTGCTTCCTTGCGCTCTAAATACTCGTGAGGGTCGTAACCCTTCACCTCTCCAGCAATCCGGCAGTCGTGCCGCGACGCATCGAACAAGGTGATCGGGCCGATGCCATTCTTCCCGGCCATCAACCCGTCCCAATATTCAGACAAGGTATTGCCGATCGGTGTAATCGCGCCGAGACCCGTGATAACAACGCGCTTACGCTCTAAATTTGTCATGATTTCAGTTTCAAAAAATTAAACACCCAGAACGCAGAACAAAAGAGGAGTTGTTAGTTTTTAAACTTTTCTCCTCTTCGGGGAAAAGACAGGTATTTTATGCTTTTGGAGCTGCAAGCTTGCTGCTGATGAAATCTACAGAAGCTTGAACCGTGGTAATTGCTTCGGCTGCTTCGTCGGGAATTTCAATATCAAACTCTTCTTCCAATGCCATGACTAGCTCTACTGTATCTAAGGAGTCTGCTCCTAAATCGTTAGCAAAGTTGGCTTCGGGCTTGACTTCGCTCGGATCGACTTCGAGTTGATCTGCCACAATTTTTTTGACTCTAGCAAAAATGTCGTCTTGACTCATAACATCCTGTCCTCATTGGTTGCTGCGTATCTAATCTTATCCGAAAGGGGGATCTGCAAGTAGAAGGCTTGCCGCTTTTCTAAGTGACACGGGGAGGCAACAATTGGGGTGCGGGCGATCGTCATGACATTTTAGATTTGAGATTTGAGATTTTAGATAGGAATTGCTTGCTGGATATGGGTTTTAAGTTTTCCTAAAGTTGGGTTTTGTTGTGAAAATGCTATGAAAATCCTTGAGAAAAGCTGACAATTGACCGCTAGCTAGGCGCTGATACGCTAATTATGGAGAGGAAATTCGATCGCTCTCCTTGTACCTCTCCTCCTGTCTCCAGCAGAAACGACTATGCCATCCCAAAATCTCAGATATGCTTATTTTCCCGGTTGCGTTGCCCAAGGGGCGGCCCGCGAACTTTACCTGTCTACAATGGCGCTGACTCAAGCGTTAGGGATTGAACTGGTGGAACTCAAAAAAGCTTCCTGCTGCGGTTCTGGCACTTTCAAGGAAGATTCGCAGTTGCTGGAAGATACTGTTAACGCCCGCAATATTGCCTTGGCCGAGCAACTAAATCTGCCTTTGCTCACGCATTGCAGCACTTGTCAAGGGGTAATCGGTCATGTGGACGATCGCCTCAAGGAATCCCAAAAGACCGATCGACCTTACCTAGAAAAAGTCAACGGTTTGCTGGAAAAACAAGGCTGTTCGCCTTACCAAGGCAGTACCGAGGTGAAACATCTGCTGTGGGCGATAGTCGCAGATTACGGTTTGGAGGAAGTGCAGAAGCGAGTCACCCGCAAGCTTTCGGGTTTGAAGTGCGCGTCTTTTTACGGGTGTTACTTGCTGCGAGCTCAGGAGCATCTGGTGTACGATGACCCGCACCAACCGGAATCGATGGAAAATGTGTTTCGGGCGATCGGGGCAACTCCGGTTTACTATCGAGGGCGGACGCAGTGCTGCGGCTGGCCATTGGCGAGTTATGCCACTAACCAATCTTTTCAGATGGCCGGCAAACACATTCAAGATGCTCTTGACAATGGTGCTGATTGTATGGTAACGCCTTGTCCGCTTTGTCATTTAAATTTGGATTCGCGGCAGCCGGAAGTGGAAAAAGTAATCGGGCGAAAATTGGGTTTACCTGTGCTGCATCTGCCGCAATTGGTGGCTTTGGCTTTGGGTGTGGAGCCGAAAAAACTAGGACTCGATCGACATATTGTTTCAACTAAGCCCGTGTTAGAAAAATTAGGGTTTTAGTCGATCGATTTGCACAGGTTTGTAGTAAAGACTTGAGTTTTTTCATTACTCCCAGAATGAATATCTGTGAAGTTTTGTCGCTTTTTCGCGAAGTGCTTCCAAGCACTGCGGTAGACTAGCCTTTGATTCTCTGTGCAGGCTATAGCGGTGGCACCTCGCCGTCAAATCTGTTAATTCGCAGAGCCAGCAAATTTTTAGTGACTCGTTGGGAGCCTTTATTCAATGTCTCATTCAGTCAAAATCTACGATACCTGCATCGGCTGCACTCAATGCGTCCGCGCTTGTCCGACTGACGTTTTGGAGATGGTGCCCTGGGATGGCTGCAAAGCAGCTCAGATTGCCTCTTCCCCCCGCACCGAAGACTGCGTAGGTTGCAAGCGTTGCGAAACTGCTTGCCCTACCGATTTTCTGAGCATCCGGGTTTACCTGGGAGCCGAAACAACTCGCAGTATGGGTCTAGCTTACTAAAGATCGATCGAATTGTCGATCGAGTTACGGGTACAAGGGAGGGGGCGATTAAATTGCCCCCTCTCTTTTTGTCGCGGAATCTGCATTCTGTGGCAGGAAGAGGTTAAAAATGATAAAACTTGAGTTTTATTTCGATCGCTAAGCAGGAGCAGTACCTTAAATGTGCGGAATCGTTGGCTATATCGGCACGCAAGCAGCAAGCGAGATTTTGCTAGCAGGATTGGAGAAACTGGAATACCGGGGCTATGATTCAGCGGGCCTCGCCACCATCTCCGAAGGAGAAATTACCTGCATCCGAGCAAAAGGCAAATTGCACAACCTCCGGGAAAAGCTAGCAGAGATAGACTCTCGGGCTCCCATCGGCATCGGGCACACCCGCTGGGCAACTCACGGCAAACCAGAGGAATATAACGCTCATCCTCATCTGGATAATAGCGGGCGAATTGCCGTAGTTCAAAATGGAATTGTCGAAAATTATCGCGAGTTGCGGGAAGAATTGAAAGCCAAGGGACATAAATTTGTCTCGGATACGGATACAGAAGTTATTCCTCATTTAATAGCTGAAATTTTTGCAGAAGGAAGTTCGGCAGCGAGCAATGTACGGGATGTAGCGGATGTAGCGGATGTAGCGGATAGAAATAAAAAAACAAAAACAAATCCTGACTTGTCGTTTTTGGAAGTGGTTTTAAAGGCGGTGAATCGGTTAGAAGGAGCTTTTGCGATCGCCGCGATCAGTGCAGATTTTCCCGACGAACTAATTGTCGCCAGACAGCAAGCTCCTTTAGTGATTGGCTTTGGTGCCGGCGAATTTTTCTGCGCTTCCGACACGCCGGCCTTAATCTCTCACACCCGCGCTGTTTTGTCCCTAGAAAATGGCGAATTGGCAAGGCTAACGCCGATGGGAGTAGAAGTTTACAGTTTTGCGGGGGAAAGGCTGAAAAAAAGCCCGCGCCTCCTCGGCTGGAATCCGGTTTCTGTCGAGAAACAGGGCTTTAAGCACTTCATGCACAAGGAAATTTACGAACAGCCTGCCGTAGTTCGAGCTTGTTTGGAGACTTATTTAGACAGCGATTGGCAGCCGGGAAATCCAGGCTCTCCCATCAATCTAAACCTGCCGCAAGAACTTTGCGCCGATGTCGAACAAATTTCAATTCTCGCCTGCGGAACGAGCTGGCACGCCTCGCTAGTTGGCAAATATTTGTTAGAACAGTTAGCCAATATTCCCACTGCGGTGCAGTACGCTTCTGAGTACCGCTACGCCCCCGCACCGCTGACAGCAAATACTTTAATTATTGGGGTAACTCAGTCGGGAGAAACGGCGGACACGCTGGCTGCTTTGGGGATGGAACAGCAGCGCCGCGCGGCTTTTACGGACAAATTTCGATCGCGAATGTTGGGCATTACTAACAGGACAGAAAGTTCGATCGCCCACATGATGCCCCACGTCATAAATACCCACGCTGGTATAGAAGTTGGCGTTGCTGCGACTAAAACTTTTGTCACTCAGTTGATGGCATTCTATTTCTTAGCTTTGGATTTGGCCCACCAGCGGCAAACCATCAGCACCGAGAGATTGGCAGAAATTATTGCGGGTTTGCGCCAGTTACCAGCCGAAATTGAGAAGTTTTTGGAGATTCAAGAACAGTATGTCGAGGAATTGTCCCACCAGTTTACCGAAACCCAAGATTTTATCTTTTTGGGGCGGGGAATTAACTTTCCGATTGCTTTGGAAGGGGCGCTGAAACTAAAGGAAATTAGCTACATTCATGCCGAAGGATATCCGGCGGGAGAGATGAAACACGGCCCGATCGCCCTTTTGGATGCTAAAGTGCCTGTAGTGGCGATCGCCATGCCCGGAAGCGTCTACGAAAAAGTGCTTTCCAACGCTCAGGAAGCCAAGGCCCGGGACGCCCGTTTAATTGGCGTCACGCCGAAGCAGGGCGCAGCCGAAGCCGATATTTTTGACCACGTTTTGCCGGTACCCTTGGTGGATGAATTGTTGTCGCCGATTGTGACAGTAATTCCGCTGCAATTGTTAGCTTATCACATTGCGGCGCGCCGGGGTTTGGATGTGGATCAGCCACGCAATTTGGCGAAGTCGGTGACGGTGGAATGAGGTTTTTTCGGGTGCGTCAGTTATAGCAATCCTCAATCAATAATCAGTAAGGTTCGTAGTGCGGACTTCAGTCCGTAAAAATCAGTAAGGTTCGTAGTGCGGACTTCAGTCCGTAAAAAGCTGCGGACTGAAGTCCGCACTACGAACCATTGGTGTTATGGTAATCGATCGGACACGATATCAGTTAGGACGATCTTGTTTGCGTGCGATCGCACACACCCCAAATCGCCGCCAACAACACCCAGCTTGTAGTATTGACTCGGAAATCAAACAGCGTCACGTCTACAGTGTTAAACAGCGTACAGGCGGCGAAGGCTAATAAATAACTGAAGAAAATTAGGCGATCGGCATTTTCTACATCTTGACAAACTACCTGATTTGTGCTGGCAAGTCTTAAATTTTGATTGACTAATACAGAATCTTCCGTTACTTCCTTTGTTGTTATTTCCTGATGTTTAATATCCGCAGAAAAAACCTGCCAATTTGCCAGCAGCAAAACACCTTTAGCCAAAACCCAGCCAACTAAACCAAACAACAAAAGCGTTGCCGGCAGTCCCGTTTCCGCAGCTAACATCAACATCAAACTGTGAGGATGACCGAGCCATTCGTGCATTCTATCTTGATAGAGAGGCGTAAAATTTCGGAGTCCCCAACCAGTCCAAGGACGCTGCTGAGCCATTGACCAAGCAAATTCCCACTGAGTAGTTCTCAAAGTAGCAGTCGGCCGATTTGGAAACATTTCATCGGTGAGTCTCGCCCAAAAAAAAGCCGGGATAATTTTTCGTAAAAGTTGCCGCAGCGGTTCCGGGCCAAACGCCGACAAAAAGACTGCACCAACGGCACTAAAAACCGCAGCTAATATTTTTTTATAACCTGCATAAAATGCAAAAGCCAAAATTGCCAAAACTGCCAATCCCCACGCATTCCGAGAATTAGTAAAAATTAAAGCAACAGCATTTCCTACTACTGCAAAACTTAAAAATAAGAATTGGGCATGGGGCATGGGGCATGGGGCATGGGGCATGGGGCATTGGGCATGGGGCATTGGGCATTGGGCATGGGGCATTGGGCATTGGGCATTGGGCATTGGGCATTGGGCATTGGGCATTGGGCATTGGGCATTGGGCATTGGGCATT
>NZ_JAUBUN010000073.1:4967-23106 GCF_036702665.1 Microcoleus sp. Aus8_D2 | reverse complement strand
CGCGAAGTCGAAGGGTGGTCATTTTACCCGCTCGCGAAGTCGAAGGGTGGTCATTGGTCCTGCCGTCATTGGTCATTGGTGATTGGGAATTATTAAGAACTAATACTTCCTCTGGATTGGCTTTAATAATCATTGGCTTGATTTTCTATAAAAACGGGCGGTTTCAACCGCCTTACAATCTAGATATCGTCCAACAAACCAGGAGGCGGCACAATTTCAAGTCTGCCTTTCTCCAAGTCAACAATTGGCACAATCTCTTGTACAAAAGGAATCAAAATTTTAGTTGATTTAGGCTCTTTAACTTTGATTTTCCGTGGTTTGCGGGTATTTCTGGGGTCAGCGTTGGCTGTGGGAGTTTCCGGGCGTTTTGGCTTAGATAGTTCTGGGGCGACAGGTTCCGGCGCTGTTAAATTTGTTTCTACTTCTAAAAGGTCGTTACCTGCGGGAATAATATCGCTGACCTTACCTAAAATTTCCCCCGTTAACTGGTTAAACACTTCCATACCGATCAAATCTTGCACGTAAAACTCACCAGGTTCGAGGTAAGGTCGAGATCCCTTTTCGATTAACAACTTACAGCCCCGCAGCGCCTCAGCGCCATCGCGGTCTTCCACACCCTCCACCTCTACAGCATACAACCCTTTGCCCGGAATGTAGCGACCGCCCAAAAACTCGATCGGTTCCGGTTCAGTTTTGTTAGGGCGCAAAAGCCACCGCTTCCCCGGTTCAATAAACCTTTCCGGGAAATCCGAATCGGGATAGACTCGCACTTCCCCGTATAAACCTTGAGCTGCTACAATTGTACCGATTTCTATCCACTCAGACATAGATTATATTACTCAAATTGCTAATAATTAGTCATTGGGAATTGGGAATGGGGCATGGGCCAAAGAGGGCATCGGCCAAAGAGGGAATTGGGAATTGGGCATGGGGCATGGGGCATGGGGCATGGGCCAAAGAGGGCATCGGCCAAAGAGGGAATTGGTCATTCTTCTTCCCTCGAACCTTAAACATCCATCCGTTACATCGGTTACATCCGTTATAAAATCCGTTGCCGAACTTCCTTCTATCCGTTACATCCGTTATAAAATCCGTTGCCGAACTTCCTTTTTCTTTTACACCAAGCCAGTTCTCAGCGCAACAACGGCTGCTTGCACGCGATCGTCCACAGCCAACTTATTCATAATACCGCGAACGTGAGTTTTAATAGTATTGGGGCTCAAATAAAGCGCCGCAGCAATTTCAGGATTGCTATTACCTTCCACCATTAACTTTAACACCTCTAATTCCCGCTGTGACAACTGACCAAAAGTAGTTGTAGAGGCTGGTACCGGGGGTTTGAGGTGTTCGATGACAGTCCGAGCAATTTGAGGGTCAAGGTATGTAGCCCCCTCTGCTGCGGCTGCAATCGCCGCTAGCAGCCTATCTACGGAAGCACCTTTAATACAATAAGCATCAGCCCCGCTAGAAAGAGCCGCAATAATTTCAGTTTCAGCCGTATGAGAAGTTAACATCACCACTCGAACTTCCGGCAGTTGTGCTTTAATTTGCTGCGTCGCTGCTATGCCGTCCAGTCGCGGCAAACCGATATCCATCACAATAATATCAGGTTTGAGTTTAAGTGCGGCTGCTACACCTAAATAACCGTCTTCTGCTTGTCCTACTATTTCTATTTCTGGGGAATCGGCTAAAACTTGCTCTAGTCCCAGTTGCATCATCGGATCATCTTCAACAATTAAAATTCTCATAGGAAGGAAGTTCGGCAACGAGCAATGTACGGGATTTAACGGATGGAAGAAGTAAGATTAATGACAACTGACTACTGACTAACTTTTAAAACTTCAACGAATTCGCCGGGCCAAACCCAGGTTTCCGTTGGTGGCAAAATTGCTAAACCAGTGGTATTGGCGAGGTTAATTAAATTTGCTGAATTTTGGCTGCCGCTAGCAGGTGCAAATTCCCAGACTCCGGCAACTAAATGTAGTTTACCCCAAACATAAGTTTCGCGCTTGCCGTGCGATCGCAATTCCACATTACACCTAGCTTTTACCAACTCCGGCCCCCAAGCATCCGCGCCCAGCCCAGCCATCTTTCGCAAAGCAGGCACAACAAACCGCCAACAGCAGACTAAAGCTGAAACCGGATTTCCAGGTAAACCAAAATAGAGACAATCCGAACTAGAAATCGGTGCATCTGATTTTTTTTCATCTCGTTTAAACGCAGCAACCGTTAAAGGTTTACCAGGCTTAATCGCCACAGCCTGAATGTAAAATTTTCCTCCCAAATCTGCTAATATTTTCTCAACATAATCGTAATCTCCTACCGAGACACCGCCCGTTGACAGCACCACATCCGCTGTCGAAACAGCCTGAGTGATTGCCTTTGTTAGCGCATCTTCATTATCAGGGATTATCCCCAAGCGAATCGGCTCAACTCCCATTTGTGCCAACAAAACAGTCAAAGCATACTGATTCGAGTCTACCAGTTTTCCCGGTGTCAAAGGTTGGTCTGGGGATACCAATTCGTCACCCGTAGAAAAAATTGCTACCCGCAAACGACGATACACAGGAACTTGAATGCACTGTGCAGTTGCTAACACTGCGATTTCTGGGGCATTGATAACTGTACCGGGAGTTAGCAAAGTTGTTCCTGCTTGATAAAAAGCGCCTTTGTGCCTGACAAATGCTTGCGGTTTTTCAGGAGAAACTAAGATAAAAATGCGATCGCCCTCGCGCCTCGTTTCTTCCTGCATTACCACCGTATCAGCACCATCGGGCATCATAGCGCCCGTAAAAATTCGCGCCGCTTGGCCAGATTGTACTGTACTTTGAGGCAGATATCCCGCTGGAATTTCCTCAACTACTTCGAGTACCGCTGGTTTTTCGGCGCTGCAATTTTCAACATCAGCAAACCGCACCGCGTACCCATCCATTGCCGAATTGTCCCAATAGGGAAAATCGAGGGAACCGGTAACGGATGCAGCCAAAATGCGCCCCGATGCTGCCAGCAAGTCTACAGTTTCTACATCCCGCTGACTGTCGAGGGGTTGCGCCAAATTTAGAACGATCGATTCTGCTTCTTTTACGGACAGCATCAGTGTCACCCTGTTTGACAAGACTTTTATTAGTTTAGCAAATCAGCAGCTATAGTGGAAAAGTATTTTTTGATTCGGCTGCGGTAAACCGTCCTTTCGTTGTCTCTCGCTTATGACTATTTTTCGCTCTGCTCTTCGACTTAATTTATTATCTCTCTTGTTGGTGGGAATTCTGGTTGTGTTGACTCAAATTTCAGGCTTACAAGTTAGCGATTTATTCTTTCACCCTTTTTTCTCGCCCAATCCCAATGTCGCCTTGTTAACTCGCACGTTTCAAGTATTATGTGCTGTACCAGTCATTGTTTGCAGTTTTAGCTATGGATTGGCTAAAACTATGCAACCGCGCCCGTCGAAAAATCGATTTATTCTGTTCTCTGCTTTGTTAACAGGCGCATTTCTGCTAAATGAAATTTACAGGCTGCATCTATATATTAGCTCCTTGGGAATTCCCAAGTTAGGAGTTAGTCTTCTGTATGCTGTTTTTGTGTTCTCCTACGGATGGTTTTTTCGGCGAGATCTCAAGTCTACTCCTTACAAAATCTTGTTAGCTGGGTTGGGTTTGTTGTTTTTTGCGATCGGAATGGACGCGCTGAAGTTAGAAAATAAGATCTTAGCTAGTTTATTAGAAGGGGTTCCCAAGTTATTGAGCGAAATCAACATTGTTTTTTATTATTGGTATGTTTGCAAATCTTTCCTAGAAAAAGCTTTTCACAAAAACATGAACACCTCGTTATAACTCAATACGGTTTACTTAAGATTACCCGAAGAGATGAAGGAAGCAATCGCAGTTAATTGTAGGGTGTGTGACGGCGATAAATCTTTACATCAAAATCAGCAAAATATGTACAGTCACGCACCGCCCCTGTCCGGATATAATTTTGACAAAAAATTGCGATCGAATAAATGTTGTGTTTATTTAGAAAACCATTGCGAGCGGGTGCCGATCTGTTAAATTGTCGATATGTAGGGGCTGTGCTAAGAGTGCCCGCACGAATTTTTAGTTGCGATTTTGTGATATAATGCTAACATAAGTATCTCCCAAAATTTTCCCCTTCCCAAATAGCATTGCCCAGTTTGCGATTTATACCACCTGCATCGATCGGCATTTATCTACGATTTTAACCAAGTGCAGCCTCTAAAATACTATGATAGCAGTTACCATTAACTTTAATGCGATCGCCCAAATCACCGACGACCAATTTTATCAACTGTGTCGCCAAAACCCCGAGGTCAAATTTGAACGCAACGCCAAAGGAGAAATAACCGTCATGTCACCCACAGGAGGAGAAACCGGAAACAGCAATGCAGAGATTAATGCTGACTTTGTAATTTGGAACAGACGCACTAAACTGGGAGTTTGTTTCGATTCTTCAACTTGTTTCAAATTACCCAACGGTGCTAATCGTTCCCCCGATGTCTCTTGGATTAAACAAGAAAGATGGGATGCACTCACTCCGGAACAAAAACAAAAATTTCCTCCCATCGCCCCAGATTTTGTCCTTGAGTTAATGTCGCCCACCGACAGCCTCAAAGATACTCAAGATAAAATGCAAGAATACATGGAGAATCAAGTAAAATTAGGCTGGTTAATCAACCGCAAAACGCGCCGAGTTGAAATCTACCGCCAAGGACAAGAAAAAGAAATTTTGGAAGGTCCCGCAGAACTTTCACGAGAAGATATTTTGCCCGGTTTTGTGCTAAACTTGCAAGCAGTCTGGGCGTAAGACGATTTTAGATTTTAGATTGATTTGTTGGATAATAGTTTGGAGATGGGTATCGACAACAGGCTAAAACCGTTTGTATATCTGGTTTTTGATCGAGGCCAGATCCCCCTCGCATCCCCCGGATAGTCGGGGGACTTTGAGATATTCCGGTTCCCCCTTTTTTAAGGGGAGTAGGGGTCGAGTAGGGGGAAAGTTAAGGGGGGATCTGGGCTATAGCATCAAACAGTAGACTGATACTAACTTTGACCTGGTTGTTGACACCAATGGGGTTGGGAGATTCCCTACAACTTTATTATTGGGAAAAAATGGTATATAGCGGTTCTCAAGCGTGGTGAGGATAGCCCGGTTTGGCCTATGCCCATAGCCCTATGCCCATAGCCCTATGCCCATAGCCCTATGCCCGTCAAGTACCTCATCTTTCTGAGAAAGGGTATAACTAGACATCCTGCATTTATCAGCGTTGATTTGCGTTCATCTGCGGTTAAAATAAATATCATGGAAACCAATACAGAAACAACTACAACCACAGGCTTAACAGCCGAACAGCACAAACAGAAAATGCAGCGCCGACAAGAAGTTCAGGCGCAGCGAATTGCTAATGCTTCCCCAGACAAAGGTTTGATAATTGTCAATACCGGTAACGGTAAAGGCAAAACTACGGCTGCTTTGGGAATGGTTTTGCGATCGCTCGGTCACGGCTACCGTGTCGCCATAGTACAATTTATCAAAGGAGCTTGGGAACCGGCCGAAAAAGCCGTTTTTGAACTCTGGGAAAATCAGCTAGAATTCCATGCAATGGGAGAAGGCTTTACTTGGGATACGCAAGACCGCGATCGAGATATCGAGACAGCTCAAAAAGCCTGGGATAAAGCTGTAACTTTTATCTGCAATCCTGAATTTAAGTTAGTTTTGTTAGATGAAGTCAATATAGCATTAAAGCTGGGTTATTTGCAAGTGGAGCAAGTGATCGCAGGCTTAGACCAAAAACCAGAAGACTCTCATGTGATTCTAACAGGTCGAGGCGCGCCACCCGAATTAATCGAACGCGCCGACTTGGTGACGGAAATGAATTTAGTTAAGCATCCATTCCGAGAACAAGGGATTAAAGCTCAAGCTGGTATTGAGTATTAATTTTGATGGTTGTACCAATTTATAAAATCCTTGCTACAACATTCTTAGTTGAGGAAAGTTTACTCAAATATTGTAGGGCTGGTGCGTCGCTCGCTCGATTTTCTGTCTTTTTTTTGTACTATCGATGGATCCACACCCTACGAATATTATTACATTGATTTTCCAAAGCGGTATTAGATTTTCAACTGTTTTAAGAATTGCAAATCTTGCCATGCTTGGATGAGATTGCCTTGCATCAAAGCTGCTACACCGTTTAAAATTCTAATTTCCGGTAGGTTGGGGTTGAGGGCGAGGGCGGGTTTTAAGGCAGTTTCAGCGGCTTTGGGATGCCATCCATAAATCTGGACGAAAGCGAGATAAGCATAAGCATAAGGGTTTTGAGAGTCGAGTTGGGTGACTTTTTCTAAAGCCGCGATCGCACTTTCGACATTCTGCTGCAATACTCTAGAAAATGCCAAAGCATAGGCCCATTCTAGATTATTCGGTTCCTGCTTCAGCCGATATGCTAACGCTTGTTCAGCTTGCACTGTATAATCCTGAATTGGATCGTATTGATTGATCCGTCCAATCTGCTCGAACACTGGTTCTAAACCGGGTAATCCTTGCGGTAAATTAATCGCCATTTCCCGCAATTGAGTCACCAAATCTAACTCAGGCATATCCTCGTTCTCAGGGACTTGCTCGGGGATTTTGAATTTTTTCTCATCTTTGTTCCCCGGAACAGCCGGGGAACGCATATTTAGAGGATCTGCGTCGATTTTAAGCGTTACCTGCGGCACTTTCATCGGATAAGTTTCGTCGGTTTTGCGGTTGAGGTAAGTAGCTTGCAGAGTGTAACTTCCCGGTGCAATATTAGCAGGAGTCAGCATCGCCGTGCGATCGACTACTCGAAACCCCACAGTAAATTTATCGGCTTCCAGCATTCCCGGATGCAAAGTTGCCTGGGCGATCGCGCGATCGTGTAAAATCCTGAAAGTCTGTCCCGCTGGAATATCACCAGACTGCTGATTTTGCCACGTTAACAACACTAAACCAGACTGCAACTGCTGCCAAGGCCCTGACCAAATATAAGTCACCGGTAGCGCCACACCGGGAACAGGTTTTGCAAGGACAGTAACTTGCTCTAATTGTACTTGCGATCGCGCTTCAGGCAACGGCTGTATTTCCACCGGGTGCAACTGCTTGCGGTAAAGATTCAAATTAGTATTATCAGGCAAAACCCAACTTTTTTGCAAGTTAAACTTACCACCAGTTTCAATCGCAGCCACCGCTGCATTTTGAGCTTTTTTAATCCGTTCCCGAATCGAACCTTGCGGGCCAGTTTTAGTTACAAACCAAGAAAGCGATCGCACATCTTGCGGCACTTCTTTTAAATTAGTTCCCACCTGCCGCCCGTAAACCTGAAAATTCGCCAAAGCACCATAATAATTCAAATTATGCTGGTTAATTTCCGGCGTCGAAGGCAACACGCCCAAAGTCGATTGCAAATAAGGTTCTGTATTGATAATTTCGGCAATAACTTCTTGGTGCGGCCACTCTTTCCCCAAGTAAGGATAGCTGGAATTACCGGGACTGACAACTTGAACTAAGCTATCTCCGAAAGCACCTCCCAGCGGCCAGATATGAAACAGCATCGCCAGAATTGCTAAGCCAATTGTTCCCCAGCGAATTTGTTTTCCCCAACGAGAAGGCCACAGCGTTAAACAGTAGGCTAAAAAGATTGCTAATACTGGTAAATAAGGTATCACATATCGGTCATCTTTGTTAAGATTTAGGGAATTAATTAAATAAGCACCAACCCAAAACACCGCCAGCCACCGACAGGAGTTAAGGTGCAAGATTGACTGACTGTCCGCTCGATTTCGCCAATAATAAAGTATAAATCCAACTAAGGGAATCAGTAATAGAGGCCAGGAAACGTGTTCGGGTAAGTGTTGAATATAGTAAATCCAAGCACCGATCGTATTTAGGCCCGGATCTCCTTCGGCGATCGCAGAATCCAGCGTTGCCCGTTTTCCCCCGGTCAAAATTAACAGCCAATTGGTTTTTGCCCAGGGCCCAAACACCGCCACTGACAGCAACAATGCACCAGCTAATTGAGCTAACCTTCCCCAAGCTTTTTGGCGCACTGCACCAACCGCCAACCACAGAATCGGCGCAAACAGAAATAAGACTGTAGTGTGTTTAACTAATATTGATAAGCCGAGAGAAATTCCCAAGGCGATCGCCCAAAAGAAAGACAATCGACTCAGGTAAAACTTTTTACCCTTTTCCTGTTTTCTTCTATCCGCTACATCCGCTACAAAATCCGCTGCCGAACCTTCTTCTTTCCACATTGTCAGACAATAGAAACAAAAAGTAATCGCAGCAGTTAGGGGGAAATCTAGCAAAAATTGCAAGCGGAAGCGATAAAGTCCCGGTAACAAAACACAAATAGCAGCAGCCCACAAACCAACTTGTCGATTAAATAATTTGGTGCCCAGATTGTAGACTGAGGCGAGCAGAATAGCACTAAATAATAAATGAACGAGGGTTGCCCGATCGCCCCCAGCACCAAAAATATGCAGAAACGGCACCGTTAGGATGTACACCAAGGGCGGAATTTTCGTCGAAAGCAGCCAGAAGTTTGTCCACCAGTCGCCCGAAAACCACTGAGGATGCTGCAACGCCTGCAAGTAATTCAGCGTGCTAGTGAGGTATTCTGCTTGATCCCAGGCGGGCACAGATCGATCGCAGACAAACCAGAGGCGATCGCTAATTGCCGCCAGCAGCCAAATTATGCCTAAGATCGGCATACTCTTGCCCTCGCTATCCCGATGTTGCTGTACCATTGCGATTGTTGGATTTTAGGTTGCAGATACATTTAACCCAGTAGAAGCTGGCAATCAGCCTCTACTTTATATGGCACGATCTGGTAAGATGCAATCTTACCAGAAGCGTCGCCGATCTCTCAAATCCTTTAACAAAATATGGCAGTGGTGCAGAAGTAATCTTTTTCGCACGATCGATCCTTATACAGAAAGGGTTGTATCGAAAGGGGCTCACTTCACCAACCAGTTATGGCGAAAATGAATAATATTATCAACCCTGCCCACAAACAATAAAAATGTACAGTGAATTTATTGACAAAATGTTGATTTCAGTTGACTGTTGACCGCTTGACAGTTGACTGTTGACCGCTTGAGGGCACTTCACAAAAGAAGTCCGAGGATTGGAGTAATGAATCGTCTGATTTTAATTTCTCCCGCTCGGGCGGGCGGGCTTTAAACCGATTTTTTCTGGTAAATAATGGCGGGGATGGGGCAGGTTTATGAGATTGTTTGTGGGTTTCATAGATAGTTGGTGAAGTGAGCCACTACAGGATTTTGGGAGTTTTTTTTTGAAGCGAACCCACCCTAAATAAAAATGTACAATCCCTAAGCTGTTGCGCACTTAAATTGTATATTCGGGACGCTGCTCGGAGCAACGTCCCACAAGAGTTAGATCAAATTTTGACACACAATTTATTTAAATGGCGAACAGCTTACAATTTGTCCTAATCTACTTTCATCGGTTGCTACAGCATTTAAGCGGAACTTCCCGGAGCGCGGGGAAGTTCCGTTTAAGCTGCGATCGCCCTCGATCTACCCAGTTCATCTCATAAAAAAAACCGGGTTGTTTCGCGGGCGATCGCACATCACCTTACTTACCTAAAATAGGTATTAATTGCTAGTTTTAAGTTTTCAGTACAATTGCACTTACGTTTCAAAAATATTTGCGATCGACCAATCTCGCATTCATCACAGTAAATCATACTTAAAGACTTCTCCGGTCTCGATCAGAACTTTAATTAACCAGCTCTTTTTAAAGAAAACTTTATATAGCTCATGTAAAAAAACCGTTATTGTTGCTAAAACAGATGATAAATCACCGCATTTTTACGCAGAAATCCCGTGTCTGCGTAAATCAAAATTGATAGATGGTTTCGGACACAAGTCACGAGACAGGGGAATTGTTGTCTTTTTTACCCAAAATAGGTGTATTATGTCAAATTTAAACTTTCCGGTTTCAGTAAGATCGATCGCCTTTATCGACACAAAAGTACAAAATTATCAAAGTTTAGTGGCTGGGGTAACACCGGGTACGGAAGTTGTAGTGTTAGATGGGAATGAGGATGCGATCGACCAAATTACTCAAATCTTAGCTCTGCGCACCAATATTGACAGCATTCACATAGTTTCTCACGGTGCTGCGGGTAGCTTGCAAGTGGGCCATGGTAGTTTGAATGCAGATAATTTGTCAGCTTATTCGGAACAATTGCAGCAGTGGAAGAGTGCTTTTACAGACAGTGCGGATATTTTAATCTATGGTTGCAATGTTGCATCAGTATCTCGCGCTTACCCGAAAATCCGCCGTTCGTTTCAACCCCCGTTCGAGCGCGAAAGTCGGTTGAAACCGACTGAAAATAACTCATATATTCAGTCATCTTTAGATGACTTGTGCTATGAGACGGGGGTTGAAACCCCCGGCGGTACCGGGGAACAAGCAAGAGATTTAGATGTAGATTTAGAAATAGATGGTTTCGCATTCATCCAGCGCATCGCCCAACTCACAAATACCAATGTTGCCGCTTCCAAAAACCTCACCGGAAGCGCGGCAAAAGGCGGCGACTGGAAACTCGAAGCAAGAATCGGGGAAATTAACACACCGCTGGTATTTGCACCCGAAGTGTTAGCGGGTTACGAATACGTTTTGAAGAGTTTTGGTGCGGCGAAAAATTTTCCTGTTACCTCCAGTCTCCGTAAAGTTGCCACTGGGGACTTTAACAAAGATGGCAATCTTGACCTAGCCTTTGCAACCACTCGAGAAGATCGCAATGTCTCGATCGCACTGGGAGATGGCACTGGCAACTTTGGTACTGCGACCAGCCTTAACACAAACCCACCAAGCAATCTCAGTACCTGGTCTGTCGCCGTGGGCGATTTTAATGGGGACGGGAATGCTGACTTGGCCACTGCGAACAACGCTACTAACAACGTATCTGTCCTGTTGGGTATTGGCAATGGAACTTTTGGTACAGCCACCAACTTTAGCGTAGGTTCAAGTCCCTATACTGTTGCTGTCGGCGACTTCAATAAAGATGGCAAGCAAGATTTAGTAACAGCCAACCAAAGTGGTAACAACGTTTCCGTTCTATTGGGTACTGGGAGTGGAACTTTTGGAAATGCTACCAACTTTAGCGTAGGCTCAACTCCCTATTTTGTTGCCGTCGGTGATTTTAACAAAGATGGGATATCTGACCTAGCAACAGCAAACTTCGGCTCAAATAACATCTCTATTTTGCTAGGGACAAGTAATGGTAGTTTCGGCACTGCCACTAACTTTACCGTTGGGAATAGCCCTAATTACATCGCTGTAGGAGACTTCAACGGGGATGGGAAGTCTGACTTAGCAACGAGCAACGAAGGCTCAAACAACGTATCCGTATTGTTAGGAAATGGCACGGGTAGCTTTGGTGCAGCTACTAACTTTGGCGTTGCGACACAACCCCTTTCTATTGCTGCTGGCGACTTCAACGCCGATGGAAAACTAGATTTAGCCACAGCGAATAATGGATCTAGCGATGTCTCCGTCTTGTTTGGAACTGGCAGCGGTACCTTTGGCACTGCTACTAATTTTGTTGTAGGAACGAACCCCCAAGGTATTGCTGTAGGTGATTTTAACAAAGATGGCTTATCGGATTTAGCTACGGCGAACTTTAAATCTGCAAACGTCTCGATTTTACTCAATACAACTTTTCCGGCGGTGAATTTCGGTGCGGCCACCTACGCTGGCACTGAAGGAACGGCAGATACAGTTGTTAATATTCCCGTCACTATCAACGGTACTCCCAACGCTGCTGTAACTGTACCAATTATTATCAACCCCAGCAGCACAGCTACCCAAAATTAAGACTACACCTTTTCGCCTCAAACTGTTACTTTCCCCGCCGGCACTACTACTCTCACTCAGAATGTTGCAGTCACGATCAAACCTGACAGTATCTTTGAGAACGCCGAAACCGCAATTTTCAAGTTTGGCACAATTACAGGCGGGGTTGAGGGTACAACAAAACAAACAACACTGACTATTGCTGCCAACGGTCAACCTTCTAACCTAACTCCGTACCAAATAGACCTCAAAACAGGCACGATTACTGGTCAGCAAAACCAGTTTATTTCCCTAATTAATTCCCCGGCAGACTCCAACGGCGACAGTTGGTTAGAAACTGTAGCTAAAATCAATTTTCAAGGCGACATCAAGAAAGCAAAATTTATCGTTGAATACGACAAAACCCCGTCAGGATGGACGGTAAATCTCGGCGACTCCAAGTCAAACGACGGCTATGGAGGGGATTCAGGCGATCAAAGCCGTGATGCCGAGGTGCAGATTGTTAACGGGAGTATGGCAGTTTTCGGGAATGACTACAATACACCCTCTGGCGGACAACTTACCAAAGGAAATGTGCCTAACTTTGTGAGTAATGGTTCCCGCGTGGAGTTAGAAGTCAGCAACGAAAATCTGGCGTGGGATAACAAAACCGGGCTAAAAAATAGCCTGAATTCGCCTTATCTTTACGCCCTCAACGGTCAAGCTGATGATGGCGGACCTGTCAATTCGGAGATTTACGCTGGGTTTAACAGGGTGATTTCCGGGCCTGGCGATCGCATCGGATCGGGTGCTAGCAAGGTAACAATTCTGCTCAATCCGATCGACTATGCAGTTAGTGCTGGTACTGCAACCGTTACTGAAGGCAATTCCGGCAAAACTGGAGTCGCGTTTACTGTTACCCGCAGCGGTTGTACTGAGTTTGCGAGTAAAATAGATTATGCGATCGCGGGTACTGCTACAAATGTCAGCGATTACAACAATATCGGCGGTACATCCGGTGCAACTGGCGCGACTGGTACGATTAATTTTGCAGCGGGCGAGACATCGAAAACCATTACTCTTGATGTTTTGGGCGATGTGGCGATCGAAGCCAATGAAACCATTAACGTTACGCTCTCAAATGCCTCTGCATTAGATTCTACACCCACAATTACTGCGGCTGTTGCGGCAACCACCGTCACTAATGACGACAAAGCTGGCTTTACTGTTAACCCAACAGGATTAACTACTACCGAAACAGGTGGTAAGGCAGATTTCACAGTCAAACTCAACGCTCAACCTACTGCTGACGTTACGATCGCCCTTACCAGCGACAATACAGCAGAGGGAACCGTTGCGCCTAATAGCATAACTTTCACTCCCGATAATTGGAGCGATTTGAAGACTGTCACGGTGACAGGCGTTGACGATTTGGTAGCTGATGGCAATCAAGTTTACAAAATTGTCACGGCTGCTGCTGTCAGCACCGATGCTAATTTCAATAACCTCAATCCCGATGATGTCACCGTCACCAACAGTGACAATGAAACTCCGGGAATTACGGTCAATCCAACCGCGGGATTAACTACTGGCGAAGATGGCAGTAAAGCTAACTTTTCTGTAGTTTTGAATACTCAACCAACTGCCAATGTGACTATCGGTTTGAATAGTTCCAATATTGCGGAAGGAACTGTTTCGACTAATAGTTTAACTTTCACTCCGACTAACTGGAATACAGCGCAACCAGTTACCGTAACTGGGGTTGATGACAGTATTGTTGATGGTGATATTGACTACAAAGTTATTACGGCGGCGACTGTTAGTAAAGATCCGAATTACAGCAACAAAGATGTAGCGGATGTTGGTATTAGCAATAAGGACAATGATACGGCTGGTGTTTCTGTTAGTGTTACCGAAACGAAAGCTACAGAAGGCGGGGCGAATGGTACTTATGAGCTCAAGTTAACGTCGCAGCCGATCGCCCCTGTTACCATCAATCTCACAACAGATAATCAGATTGAGCCGATCGCGCCTATCACTTTCACGCCCAATAATTGGAATGTATCTCAAACAGTTACGGTGAAAGCGGTTGATGATGCGGTTGTGGAAGGGGCGCACAGCGGGAAAATTACTCACAGCGTGACTGCCTGTGATACTAAGTATAAGGCGGTTGTGGTGCCAGCGGTGACAGTGGCGATTTCCGATCGCGACGTAGCGCCAACGCCAACGCCAACACCGACTCCAACGCCAACACCGACTCCAACGCCAACACCGACTCCAACGCCAACACCGACGCCAACGCCAACACCGACTCCAACGCCAACAACATCAGTCACTCCGACTCCGACACCGACGACATCAGTCACTCCGACTCCGACACCGACGACATCAGTCACTCCGACTCCGACGCCGACGACATCAGTCACTCCGACTCCGACGCCGACGACATCAGTCACGCCGACTCCGACGCCGACGACATCAGTCACGCCGACTCCGACGCCGACAACATCAGTCACGCCGACTCCGACGCCAGTTACCCCGACACCAACGCCGACACCAACGCCAATACTTGGAAGTCCTGGCATTATTATTAGTCCGGGCTCGGGATTAGTAACTACAGAATCAGGTGGCACAGACCAATTCACCATCAGACTCAACAGCCAACCTAAAGCTGATGTGAGAATTGGTGTGCGTAGCAGCAATGAGGCAGAGGGAGTAATTTCAACCGAATCGATTACCTTCAATTCTACTAATTGGAATCAGCCGCAGCCTATTACGATAACTGGTGTGGACGATCGAGTATTGGACTTCGATAAGAATTATCAGATTGTGACTGCGCCTGCTGTTAGTGCCGATCGTGACTACAACGGCCTCGACGCACCGGATGCCCTTGTTGTTAACAGGGATAACGAGATACTGAGATCTAACGATCGGCCTCAATCTGGCGGAACAGTCGATCAGGTGGCGGAGGCGGCTGTTTTCACCAAGATCGTCAATGCCGTTTTAATCAGTCCCTATCAAGATAAGTCCATCTGGGGAGACTACAACAATGACAGCAAACTTGATATCCTCGGATCCGAAATTTACAACAATACTGATTCAGGCTTTGTCAAAAATCCTGACAGACCGCCTTCGCAACTATTTTATAGTAATAGATTGTGGGCAGACTACGACAATAACGGATTTTTAGATGTTTGGCAAAATGACAAATTGTACCTCAATAATGACAGCAGTTTTACTAACTCAGGAGAGTTGCCCAGCGGCACATTTCCGTTAGCTTTCGGAGATTACAATAATGACGGGCGCGCAGATATCTTGGCGACATACAACTCAGATATATCCGGAAATCCGCTTACCAAAATCTACCGCAACACTGGCAATGGATTTGTAGAAGATACCAATATTAATTTACCTGGTGTTAGGGCCGCTTCTGCGGCTTTTGGAGACTACAACAATGACGGCAAGCTGGATATCTTGCTGAGAGGTTACAGCCCTGAATTACAGTCGCTCGTTACTAAAGTTTTCACCAATACTGGCAACAGCTTTCAAGAAAACTTTAATGCCGGAATACCTGGCGTGATTCCCGGTATCCAAAACCAATCAACGGCTTGGGGAGATTATGACAGAGATGGGTATCTAGACATTCTGCTGGCAGGTTACGGTCTTAAAGTCTACCGCAACAATCGCGATGGTAGCTTTAGCGATAGCGGTGCAAACTTTCCCGATCGAGAAAATAGTGCTGCCGCTTGGGGCGACTATGACAATGATGGGCTTTTAGATATCTTATGGACTGGCAAGGGCTTTGATTCTAGTGCCAAGGTATACCGCAACACTGGAAATATTAACGGTGCTAATAGCTTGATCGACATCGGTGCGCCGTTGTATAGCGGTTCTCAAAAACATGAGGTATGCCCTATGCCCTATGCCCTATGCCCTATGCCCTATGCCCTATGCCCTATGCCCTATGCCCGACATACCTCACCTTTTTGAGAAAGGCTATATGTTTCTCCTGTTACCAATTCCGCAGCTTGGGGAGACTATAACAAGGATGGAAAATTAGATATCCTTGTTTCACCTTTGGCGATCGACTTGCTCACTCTTTCAAAAATACCACGAAACGAGCTTACCCAAGTCTACCGCAACGATACTGCGATCGCGAATACTCCACCCACTGCACCCACAGGGCTATCGGCTTTACCTTCTGGGCGAGAAGTTACCTTCAAATGGAACAAAGCAACTGATGCTCAAACTCCTGCTGATGGTTTAAGCTACAACCTGCGAGTTGGGACGACGCCAGGAGGCAAGGATATTCTCGCCCCGATGTCTCTCAATGATGGAACTCGGCAAGTTGTAGGGTTAGGCAATGCCAACCAAAACACCGAGTGGCAACTCAAAGACTTGCGTCCAGATAAGACATATTACTGGAGTGTACAGGCAATTGATAATGCTTGGGCAGGTTCGCCCTTTGCCTCAGAAGGAAGTTTTACAGTCGCTAACCGCCCGCCTCTCCTGAATTACGGCCCCGATACCACTCCATGGCATTACCGAAACATCCGATCGAGCAGTTGATCAACATTCACCTACACCTTCCCACAAAACACTTTCACAGACCCAGATCCCGGCGACAAGCTCACCTACACAGCAACTCTGATGGACGGTAGCCCCCTCCCAACTTGGCTAACCTTCAACTCAGATACCCGTACACTCAGCGGTACAAGTCCTAAACCGCAGCAGTTAAAAATTAAGTTAACAGCAACGGACAGGGCGGGTGCTAGTGCCAGCGACGATACGGGTCCATATAAGGGTATGTTGCTGACATTTAGCAGCACCGGCGTAGTGATTGACGGCTACATAAACGGCGCAACCCTCTTCCTCGACGCCAACAAAAACGGCATCAAAGATACCAACGAACCATCCACCATTACTAACAGCAACGGTAGCTTTAATCTCGATATTCCCTTCGAGACTTTCGACACCAACAAAAACGGAGAAATCGACCCATCCGAAGGCAATATAGTAGCCACAGGAGGCACTGACACCGCCACCGGCTTACCCCTAGAAACACCAGTCACCGCACCACCAGATTCCACAGTTGTCACCCTATTAACCAGCTTAATCGCCGACTTAACCGACAAAGGAATTGAACCAGAATCAGCGCAATCTTTAGTCAAAGCCGCCCTCGGACTCCCCGCTGAAGTTGACCTGACTAGCTTAGATCCAATAGACGCTACCAACAACAACCAGCCAGGGGGAGTCCAAGTCTTAGCAGCAATGGTGAAAGTCCAAAACGTCATCACTCAAACAGTCGCTTTGATTGACGGTGCTTCCAGTGCAGCCGATCGCGATCTTGTCAAAGCTGTTGTCAGTTCAATGGGCGATAAAATTCAAGGCGGTGCTATCTTAAACCTCAGCAACCCAGCCGCCTTAGAACCAATAATTCTGCAAGCAGCCGCGAAAATCCAGCAGATTGACCCCAGTTTCAACATTCAAAAAGTCACCCAAATTACCTCGCAATCCGCGACAGTAATGGCAACCGCAAATCAACGCATTGATACCGCCGTCACCAACCCAACAGCAACATCAATTCCCCAAGCCGTTGCCCGCGTCCAACAAGTATCGTTGGGCGCAACTACTCAAGACTTCAAAGCAGTTGGTGCCGGAAGCAAGCCAATTTCCCAGTTAGTTACTGACAATACTGGTGCTGCTTTAGATAGCAAAATTCAAGCAGTAACATTGCCTGCTGGGATTGCAACTCCTCTTGTCACCGGCGACGCAGATTTGAGCAGCAATTCTGGTATAATCAACGGCACTCAGGGCGACGACATTATCACCGGCACCGCCGGAAATGATGCGATTAACGGCTTGCGAGGCAATGATTCCCTAGACGGCGGCCTTGGGGATGACACTCTTTACGGCGGCAAAGGAGATGATTCTTTAGTCGGTTCTAACGGCGAAGATATCCTGTTTGGCAACCGAGGTTCTGACAACATCAACGGCGGCGAGATTAACGATTCTCTCTACGGTGGCAAGGGCAAAGATCTGCTTACTGGCGGGAACGGCGACGATTTACTTGTCGGTCAAATTGGTGAAGATACTCTGATTGGCGGTTTTGGCCGCGATGTATAGCGGTTCTCAAGCGTGGTGAGGATAGCCCGGTTTGCCCGGTTTGGCCTATGCCCGGTTTGCCCGGTTTGGCCTATGCCCGGTTTGGCCTATGCCCGGTTTGCCCGGTTTGCCCGGTTTGCCCGGTTTGCCCGGTTTGCCCGGTTTGCCCGGTTTGCCCGGTTTGCCCGGTTTGCCC